>JARLGQ010000174.1 GCA_031292675.1 Acidimicrobiales bacterium | reverse complement strand
CGATGTGGTTGGGGTTGGCGTCATACGCGTGGGCAGGGTCGGAGGCGGCGATGGGGAAGACCCCCGTGGTGTGGTCCACGGGGAGGTCGGTGGTCGTGATCTTCCGGGTCGTGCCCGTGACCGTTACCGAGTACGAAGCGGATGGCCAACTGACCGACCCTTGGACTGCGACCTTGGCCTCGGAGTCCCAGGTGTGGTTGCCCGCGTTGATCCACGGTGGTGTCGTTCCCGGTGGAGCAGGAGGAAACGTGGTGCTGCACGAGTCCACCCATCCCTTCTTGGGGGTGCTCGCCACGTGTCCGTCCCCGAGGGGAACGGCGGTCGGGCTGATCGTCGTGTCGGCGTGGGACGTGGCGTAGGCCACCGTCCCGAAACCGAGCCCGATCAGGGCGATGAGGCCGCCAACCACGACAAACAGGCGCGTGTGCATCGTCACTTCCCCCGTCAGTGCCGAGTCCCCCTGCTGGATCGCCTCGCAGGATAGGCCAAAGTCCGGTCCGGCTCAGGGAAGTGGTAATGCGTCGGTCGGTCACCGCGTACCGTGCACGGTGAGCTCGGCCGGGGGCCCCTCCTCGTGTGGGGGGGAGACCGAGGTGCCGGCGAGCTGCCCGGGGGGTCGGACCTCCACCTCCACGCCGAGGGAGGGCACGATCTTGTCGAGCCAGCGGGGCATGAACCAGTTGGCCCGTCCGAGCAGCTCCATCACCGACGGGACGAGGACCAGGCGCACGAGACTGGCGTCGATGAGGATCGACGCCGCCAGGCCCAGGCCGAAGACCTTCAGGATCCTGAGGGGGTCACCGATCACGAAGGAGCCGAAGACACAGATCATGATGGCGGCGGCCGAGGTGATGACCCGCGCCGTCTTGGCCAGTCCGTCGGCGACCGACACGGAGTTGTCTCCTGTCCGGCGCCACTCCTCGCGCATCCGACTCAGGAGGAAGACCTCGTAGTCCATCGACAGCCCGAAAAGGATGGTGAACATCATGAGCGGTATCCAGGGGTCGATCGGGCCGGTTCGTCCGATGCCGATGATCGACCCACCCCAGCCCCACTGGAAGACCGCCACGATGACGCCGTATGCGGCTCCCACCGACAGCAGGTTCATCACCGCCGCCTTCACCGGGATCACCACGGAGCGGAAGACGGCCATCAGCAACAAGAACGCGAGCACGATCACGGCGCTGATCACCCAGGGCAGCCGGTGGGAGAGGTAGTTCGACGCGTCCACCCCGGCTGCGGTCTCCCCTCCGACAAGCACCTTCAATCCTGTTGCGGCGGTGGCGCGGGGGATGACCGTGGATCGCAGCTTGGTCACGAGTTGAGATGTCTGCGCAGCCTGTGGCGCCGTGGTCGGATAGGCGATGATCACCGCGGCGCCCTGGTCGGAGCTGATCTGGACCGGTGCTGCGAAGGCGATCCCCGGGGTGGCCCTGATGGCCTGGTCCACCCTGTTCATGGTGGCGGCGTCGTCGGCCGACGAAAGCGGGGCGGCCACCACGAGGGGGCCGTTGAATCCGGGGCCGAACCCCTCGGCCAGGAGGTCGAAGGCCTGGCGCGTCGTCAGCGACGTCGGATCGTTGCTGGCGTCGGTGAAGGCCAGGCGCATGGAGAACAACGGGATCGCCAGGGCCACGAGCACCAACAGGGCGAGGATCCCGAAGGTCCATGGGCGGCGTTGGATGGCCCGGCTCCAGCGGTACCAGAAGCTGTCGGGCGCCGGGGTCGCCCCGGTCTGAAGCAGTTTGGGAAGGTGCATCCGATCGATGGCCCTCCCCGCGTAGCCCAGCATGGACGGCAGCAGGGTGAGCGCCGCAGCCATCACGAGCAGCACGGCGGCGATCGTGCCCACCGCCAGCCCCTGGAGGAACGGCAGCTGCAGGAGGAAGAGGCCCACCAACGAGATGACCACGGTCGTCCCGGCGAAGAGGACGGCGCGACCCGAAGTGGCAAGTGCCGTCGCCACCGCCTGGCGGGGATCGCGACCCTCGAACAACCCCTGGCGGTACCGGGTGACGATGAACAGGGCGTAGTCGATGCCCACTCCCAAGCCGATCATGGCCAGCATCTCGGGAGCGAAGATGGGGACGTTCAGCACATGGCTGAGCAGGTCTTCCAGGGCGAAGCCCACGGCGATGCCGAACAGGGCGGTGAGAATCGGCAGTCCCATGGCCACCACCGATCCGAAGGCGATCAGCATGACCACCATGGCCCCCAGGATCCCGGCGCCTTCACTCGGCCCCGGGGCGGCCGTGACGACGTTGCCGATGGGGCCCCCACCCAGGGCGATCCGGTAGCCCGGACGGTCGAAGGACTCGGCGACGTCGATCACCCGCCTGACCGCGGCGTTCGGGATGGTGGACGCGTCCTGGTCGAACTGCACCACCGCGAAGGCGATGTGGCGGTCGGCGGAGACCTGATGGTCGGCGGGGTTGAAGGGGCTCCGCACGACGGTGACGTGAGGGAGGGTCGACAGCGTTGCGACCATCCGGTCGGTCGTCGACCGGTTGCCGGAGGACTCGATCGACCCTGTCGTGGCGATGACCACGTCGGCGCTCGTCCCGGCGCTCTGGGGGAAGCGGGCGTGCAGGAGGTCCTGCACCTGTTGGGAGGCGGAGTTGCCCGACCCGAACGAGTCCTGGAACCGGCTGCCCATGGACTGGGCCACCACGGTGATGGCGATGATGACGGCGATCCAGAGGATCAGGACCCTCCGTCGGTGGTCGTAGCACCACCCCGCGAGCCGCCCGAGGGCGCTTTGCTCCGCCGCCGGTGCGCCTGAACCAGTATAATTCATCACTGATGATTTATAACACGCGGGGGCGGGGGGGAAAAGGCCCGTCCACGGTCCGGCCATCCCGATGACGGCCGGTCGAGGACGCCGGCCGGGCAACATCGACACGCGAGCCGAGATCGTCGTCGCCGCCCGGGCCGTGTTCTCCGAGCACGGCTACTCCGAGGCCAGCATGCGTGCCATCGCCCGGCGCGCCCGGGTCGATCCTGCCCTCGTCCACCATTACTTCGCCGACAAGGCGGCCCTGTTCGTCGAGACGATGGCTTTGCCCCTCGATCCGAGAGAGATCAAGGAACAGGTTCAGGACGAAGGGTTCAGTGGCGCGCGGCTGGTCGAGCGTTTTCTCGCCCAGTGGGAGCGCGGAAGCGATTCTGGTTCACCGTCGTTCGTCGGCCTCGTCCAGGCGATGGCGGCCTCCCCGGAGGTGGTGGACAACATGCGCGAGTTCGTCACGGAGCGCATCGGCCTGCACGGCGCCCCCGGTGACAGCGAGGCAACGCAACATCTGCGCAGATCCCTGGTGTCTTCGCAACTTCTCGGGATCGCCTGGACTCGCTACGTCATGCGTCTGGAGCCGCTGGCGTCTGCCAGTCGGGCCCAGGTCGCCAGTTGGGCGGGCCCCAACGTCGACCGGTACGCGACGGGCCGGCTCCTCGACTGAGCGCGGCGTCGGTCGGACTCGGATCAGGTGGTGACGAGGGGGCCGGGCCCGGCGAGGGCCAGGACCTCCCCGAATCCTTCGACGAGGCAGTCCATGAACACCTCGACGTCGGGCACGGCGGCGGCGTCGACGGTGACACCCACTCCGCACTTGTGGTCGTACGACAGCAGGGTGATGTTCGCCGCCGCTCCGAGCGTCGGGCCGAACGGCACGTACCGCGTCATCCGAGCACCGGCGAGGTACAAGGGGAAGTCGAGGCCCGGCACGTTGCTCGCCAGGAAGTCCACGTGCTTGAGCATGCTCCCGACGGCGCCCGGCGGCAGCAGGTTGAGCGCACCGGCGATGGTGTTGGAGTGGGGGATCGACCGCTCGTCCCGTGCCGAACGGCAACGCTCCCCGATGGCCCGGATCCGGGCCACCGGGTCGGCCAGGCTTACCGGCACCGTGAAGCGCTCGAGCGTGATCCGGTTCCCCGCGGCAGGGTCCTCGGCGGTGCGGATGCTGATGGGGAGCGTGACACGCAGCTCCTCCACCGGTTGGCCGTGATGCTCGTGGTAGCGCCGGAACCCACCCGTGACGGCTGCCATGAAGCCGTCGTTCACCGATCCGCCCGCCGCCGACGATGCCTTCTTCAGGTCATCGAGCTCGACCTCGAGCATGCCGAGGCGCCGCTTCAGGCTGCGCCCCTGCATGACCGGCGAGAGCGTGCGGGACACGGGGGCGACCGTGCGCCCGACCGAGCGAATCGTCTCCAAGGCGCTCACGGAGCTGCGGAGGGGGTGCCGACCCGTCCGCCATGCCGAAGGGAGCGCGATGGTCGCCTGGTGCCGCGCCACCCCCAGGATCTTGCGTCCCCCATGGAGCAGGGATGCCATCACGAGCTCGGGGGTCCCGTGTGCCGGCTCGCTCGGGACCTCGGGGAGCGTGCCCTGGGCCGGGGACCGCCGGTCGGTGTCGAAGAGCGAGAGAAGGAGCTGCATCCCCCCTATCCCGTCGGTGAGGGAGTGGTGCAGCTTCATCACGACGGCTGCAGCGCCGTCGGTCAACCCTTCGACGAGGGTGAATTCCCAGAGGGGATGGGCGGTGTCGAAGCGGGTCATGGCGGCCAGCCGGGCCATCTCGAGCACCGTGACCGGCGTGTGGGGTGGAGGGGACGCCACCCGCCGCAGATGCCAGGAGAGATCAAAGTCGGGATCGAGCTCCCAGCGGGGGGTCGCCAGGCGACCCGGTGGCTCCACGGGGCGCCGGCGGAAGATGGGGATAAGCCGGGTGGCCCGGTCGAGGCGGTCCACCAGAGTGTCCCAGTCCGGTGACCGGTCGAGCCACGCCACCGCGACGATCGTGGCCCGCAGCGCGGGGTCGCTTTCCATGTACCAGGAGAAGGCGTCGGTCTCCCGCATGAACTGATCGACTCGGCCGCTCATGCTCCCTCCTCGCAAGGGGTCCGCTACCACTGTGCTTATGGCAGTGGGCGGGCGCCGTCCAGAGGCCAAAGTCCCCAGGCCCCTCGAAACGGGCGCCATGCGCCTCGGGTCGGCCGGAAGGCCTAGACCGGGCCCGGTGCACCGAAGTATGGGGCATTCGGCCCTAGTGGCTCGAATCCTGGTGGGCAAGCATCACTACAGAGTCCAGTTTCACCGTGTGGGCCGGACCAGTTCCCGTCGGGGAGACGGGCGACCTGAACGGTGAGGGGGAGGGTGATCGCGATGTCCATCACCACCATGCCGATCAGGGGTCGGAGCCACGGTCGGCTGTACGACGCCCTGTGGAAGCGCCAACTCACCCGCTACCCGAGCAAACCCGCACGTATGGGTTACCTCGGCATCGTGGTGCTGACGACGATCATCCTCTACTACCTGTACTACGTGGAAGGCGCCATCACCCCGTTGTTGCTGCCCTACTACCACATGTCGTTCCTGTACTTCCTCTACCTGTTGGTGGTGTCGAACGCCATCGGCGCGTTCACCGCCATCATCGGGGGGCTCTCCGACAAGATCGGCCGGGCCAACCTGACGATCTACGGAACTCTTACTGTGGGTCTCGTCCAGCTCGTGGCGGTTCCCCACATCCACAGCGAGTTCGGCTTTGCCCTCGCCTACTGCGTGATCGGGTTCGTGGAGGGGATCATCCTCGTCTCCACCCCCGCCCTCATGCGCGACTTCTCCCCGCAGATGGGACGGGGGGCGGCCATGGGGTTCTGGGCGCTGGGCCCGACGGTGGGCAGCCTGTTGGCCAGTGTCGTGGCCACCCGCACCCTGGTGCACCTCCACCCGTGGCAGGACCAGTTCGTCATCTCCGGTCTGGTGTGCATGGTGGTGGTCGCCATCGCGTTCGTCGGCCTGCGAGAGCTCTCCCCCCAACTCCGTGACCAGCTCATGGTGTCGGACAACGAGCGCGCCCTGGTCGATGCCCGGGCCAAGGGCATCGACGTGGAGAAGGCCACTCGCCACCCGATGCGGTCCATGCTGCGCCTGGACCTCATCGCCTCTTCCCTGGGGATCTCCGTGTTCCTGCTCATCTACTTCGCGTCGGTCAGTGTGCTCACCCTGTACTGGGTGGTCATCTTCAACCGCACCACTGCCGACGCCAACGGCATCAACATGTGGTACTGGGCGTGCATGTCGACGATGCTGGTCGTGTTCGGCGTGCTCTCCGACCGGTTCCGGGTCCGTAAGCCCTTCATGCTCGTCGGGGCGGTCGGGACGATCGTCATGACCATCGTCCTGCTCCGGCAGATCGACCACCCGACCACGGGCTACTACTCCAACGTCTTCGTGGTCGTCCTGCTCGGGTTGTTCATCGGCTTGACCTACACACCGTGGATGGCCGCCTACACCGAGGCCGTCGAGGCGCACAACCCTGCCCTGTCGGCCACCGGGCTGGCGGTGTGGGGCTGGGTCCTGCGGATCGTCGTCGCCCTGTCGTTCCTCGTCCTCCCCCGGGTCATCACGACGTCCACCACCCTCGTGGACAACCAAGGCGCGGCGACGAACCTTCAGACGTTCCAGGCCGCCCAGCCCTATGTCCCCGCGGCCGGGAACCTCCATCCGGCGGCTGCTCCCGCAAGTGTCCTCACCGCGCTCAAGGAGATGCAGCCCTACGGACCCGGCCAGGCCCTGGCTGCCTTGCTGCAGACCTACGGGACCACCCACGACGTCATGAAGGGCATGGCGGCGGTGCCCGCATCGCTCAAGCTCCAGGTGCAGGGCCTGCTCGCCTTCTCGCCCCTGGCCACCGACATCCAGGCCGGACGACCCGTCTCGGCCGCGCAGATCGCGGCGGTGCACGCCAGCTCACCCCAGCTCGCCACGTTGCTGCGCGTCGAAAAGACGGTGATCCCGGCCCAGAAGGCGTCGAGCAACGAGTGGAAGCGGTGGTGGTGGGTGTGCATCGCCGGGCAATTCACGTTCCTGGTGCTCGTCTTCTTCATGCGGGGTCGGTGGAGCCCGAAGGCTGCCAAGGCCGACTTCGACCAGCACGAGCGTCTCGTGGAGGTCGAGCTCGCCAAGCTGCGCGGCCAAGAGCCCGCCGCCCCGGTGCTGCAACCGGTGTTGGCGCCAACCGGTACTGAAGACGCATCGCTATGGCGCTAGGGCGGGCGCGCCTCTGAACGCGGGATCGGGCCGCTACGCATCGGTCACGGACGTGTCGGTCACGGACGTGTCGGTCACAGAAGTGTCGGTTACAGACGTGTGGACGAGGAACATGAGGAGGTCGTCGTGGAAGACACACCACCCATCGTGATCGAGGGGGCCACCGTCGTCGACGCCTTCCGCGCCAACGTCCGGAGCATCCCGGGACGCCCGGCGATGCGCCGTCGCATGCGTGTGGGCTGGGAGACCCTCACCTGGGCCGACTACGGACAGGGGGTCGCCGAAGTCACCGCCGGCCTGGCGGACTTCGGGATGGGGCCCGGCGAACGGGTCGCCATCCTGTCGGGTAACCGGGTCGAGTGGCATCTGGCCGACGTGGGAGCCCTCGCCAACGGCAACGTGACGGTGCCGGTCTACCCCACGAGCTCCGCCGAGCAGGTGGGCTACATCCTGCACCACTGCGGGGCTCGCTTGTGCTTCGTGGAGAACGACGAGCTGCTGGCCAAGGTGCTCGAGGTACGAGACACCCTTCCCAAGCTCGACCGGGTGGTGGTCTTCGAGGACGGCAAGCGCCTGGACGACCCGTTCCTGGTCGGATTCGCCGAGTTGCGAGCCGTGGGAGCGGCGCGTCTGGAACGAGAGCCGGGCATCGCCGAAGAGCGGGCGTCGGCCGTCGTCCCCGAGCAGACGGCCACGTTCGTGTACACGAGCGGCACCACGGGGCCACCCAAAGCGGCGATGTTGACCCACGCCAACATCATGTGGACGATCCGCAGCGCCGCCTCCCTGGTCCACCTGACGGCCGGTGAGCGGTTTCTGTCGTTCCTCCCCCTGAGTCACGTCGCCGAGCGGGGCATGAGCGAATTCGCCCCCATCACCATCGGGGGAGAGACATGGTTCGCCCGGAGCCTGGCCACCGTGGCCGAGGACCTGCTCGACTGCCGGCCGACGGTCTTTTTCGCAGTGCCGAGGGTGTGGGAGAAGCTCCAGATGGCGGTGCTCGCCAAGTTGGAGGACAGACCGTGGCTCACGAGGCACGTCGTCGGCGGCTACGTCGGCCTGGGTCGGCACCTCGAGTCCGAGCAGGAGGCGGGTAGGCACCCTCCTGTGTGGGAGACGCTTCCCCACGAAATGCTCGACGTGGCGGTGGGAGCGAGGATCCGCCAGGAGATCGGCCTCGACCGGGCACACATCCTCATCACCGCGGCCGCCCCCATCCACCCTGACCTCGTCCGCTGGTTGCACGCCATCGGGCTGCCGGTCATCGAGCTCTACGGCCAGACCGAGGTGTGCGGGCCCACCACGTGCAACCCCCCGGAGGACAACCGCGTGGGAACGGTGGGACGCGCCCTGCCCGGAGTGCGGGTGCGCATCGCCGACGACGGGGAGATCCTCGTCCAGGGGGGCAACGTGTGCGCCGGGTACTTCAACGATCTGAAGGGCACAAAGGCGCTGATCGACGACGAGGGTTGGATGCACTCGGGCGACCTGGGATCCCTCGACGTCGACGGATATCTCCGCCTCACGGGCCGGAAGAAGGACCTCATCATCACCGCCGCCGGTCAGAACATCGCCCCCCAGGACATCGAGATGGAGCTGAAGAGCCATCCGCTCGTGGCCGAGGCGGTCGTCATCGGCGAGGGCCGGCGCTACCTGAGTGCGCTGCTGACGCTCGACGCCGAAGCACTCGGGGCTTGGGCGCACGAGCGGGGCAAGGTGGCGGACTTCGAGAACCTGGCCGGAGATCCTGATCTCCGGGAGCACATCGAGGCTCTCGTGGCTGAAGTGAACTCCCGCCGCTCCCGGGTGGAGGGGATCAGGAAGCACCGGATCCTGGCTCACGAGTTGACGGTCGCCGCCGGCGAGCTCACTCCGACGCTCAAGGTCAAGCGGGCCGTGGTGTGCGAGGCCAACCGCGGACTCATCGAAGACATGTACGCCGAGGACACCTGAAGCAATTCGAAACTCACTGGCGACGCCTGCAGTTGCGACGAGGGTCAGGCCGGACGAGGATCATGCCGTGCCGTCGCTTCCCCCGCCCCGCGAGGTCGATGTCCCCGTACTGGAATTGGCACGCCTGCAGCCGCTCATCGGGGAGAAGCGCTACACCGACCTCGTGGGCGAAGCGGCCCGCACTCGGGTGGCACTGCGGGGATGCACCGTGTGGAACGTCAACTCGACTGCCACCGGTGGGGGTGTGGCCGAGATGCTGCAAGTGCTGGTCGGCTACATCCTGGGCGTCGGCGTGGGTGTGCGGTGGCTCGTCATCGCCGGTGACCCCGAGTTCTTCGCGGTCACCAAGCGCATACACAACCGCCTCCACGGGGTTCCCGGTGACCAAGGGTCGCTCGGCGACGCGGAGAACGCCGCATACGAGTCCGTGCAGGCAGCCAACGCCGAGGCGATCGCGCCACAGATCCGGCCTGCCGACGTCGTCCTCCTGCACGATCCTCAGACCGCCGGACTGGTGTCGCCCTTGAAAGCCACCGGCGCCGCGGTGCTGTGGCGCTGTCACGTGGGCTGCGACGCGGTGAACCAGTGGACCGACGACGCGTGGGAATTCCTGCGTCCGCACCTGACAGGTTGCGACGGGTTCGTCTTCACCCGCCGGGAGTACGTGCCGGACTGGATCCCCATGGACCGGGTCTCGATCGTCCCTCCCTCGATCGACCCGTTCTCACCCAAGAACCAGGACCTGTCGGCGGGCGACGGGATTCGGATCCTGGCGGCCATGGGGGTGCTCGACGGAACGCCGACCGGAACGCCGACCGGAACGCCGACCGGAGCGTCGACCGGAGCGTCGACCGGAGCGTCGACCGGAGCGTCGACCGGAGCGTCGACCTTCACCCGCCGCGACGGCTCGGCCGGTTACGTCAGTCGGCGGGCATCGGTCGTGGCCGAGGGACCTCTCGACGCGGCCGCGCCGCTCGTGGTCCAGGTATCGCGTTGGGACCACCTGAAGGACATGGCGGGGGTCATGGCCGGGTTCGCGGCGTGCGTGGCGGGCACCGGCGATGCCCAGCTCGCCCTGGTGGGTCCGGCCGTCGACAAGGTCAGTGACGACCCTGAAGGCCTCGAGGTGCTCGAGCAGTGCATCGAGGCGTGGGGTCATCTTCCTTCCGAGCAGCGGCGGCGGATCCGACTGGTGGTGCTCCCCATGGATGATCTGGACGAGAACGCGGCGATGGTCAACGCGCTACAGCGTCATGCCACCGTCATCGTGCAGAAGAGCCTGGCGGAAGGCTTCGGCCTGACCGTCGCCGAAGGGATGTGGAAGGCGAAGGCGGTCGTGGCGTCCGCGGTGGGTGGCATCGTCGACCAGGTAGTACCGGGGACCGGAGTCCTCCTCGAGGATCCCGGCGATCTCGACGCGTTCGGCGACGCGCTGGTGGCTCTCCTCGATCGTCCCGAGGAAGTGGCGCGGCTCGGGGAAAATGCGCGGCGCCACGTCCAAGAGAGCTTCGTCGGCGACAAGCACCTCATGCAGTACGGCGCATTGATGGAACGGTTGAAGGCGCGCTGAGCACCCTAGTGCCGCGTCAGGCAACGTTTGCGCGCTTCACCAGTTCTCGTAGGGTTTCGTTCCGGGCGTTGCGATTGCGCCAGGCGATGTAGCGACGGATTATGAAGGCCTGGGCCTCGTGACTTTCGTGGTCGGTTCCGTCGAGG
>JARLGQ010000173.1 GCA_031292675.1 Acidimicrobiales bacterium | reverse complement strand
GTGAACGTGGCGTGTCACGAACGTGACGTCTGATGAATGTGGCGTGTCACGAAGGTGACGTCTGCGTCAATTCACATTTGTCACTCTGTCAACATTTGGCAGGCAGACAGCTCGTCGCGTGCGTTGCGCAACGGGCTCCGTTTGCCACCGCACGACGGGCCTTGCTAAGCACTTGCCCCATAGTGACCGACGTCGAGCTTCCCTCGACGGTTCCGTCAAGCCAGCAGACAGGGTGGCCTCGCCGCGCCGCTCTGGTGGCCGGAGCTGTCGTCACATTGCTCTCCTGCGTCCTCGGAGGCTCGTCGCGCCCTGCCGACGCCGACCCGCTGTCGAGCGCCCAGGCGCAGGCGTCGCTGATCACTTCGCAGCTCGCCGCCGACCAGCAGCGGCTCGACACCACCTCCCAGCAGTACGACGCCGCGCAGCAGCAGCTGCAGCAGGTCGGCGAGCAGATCACGCAGATCGAGGCCGGCGTGGCCCGGGACCGCTCCCAGGTCGAGGGCGACACCGCCGACCTCCGCCAGGAGGCGGTGGCCTCGTACATGTCGGGCACGAGCGACAGCGGTCTGCAGACGCTGTTCAGCTCCGGAGGTGAGCAGGCGACGGTCGCGGGCGAGTACCGCGCCGTGGCGAGCGGCGACATCTCGGGTGCCATCGACGCCCTCAATGTGGCGCAGACCCATCTGGCCACCCAGGAGAGCCAGCTCCAGTCGGCGCAGAACCAGGACCAGGCCGCGCTGGCCGAGGCGGCCGCGGCCAAACAGAGCGCGCAGGCCACCGAGTCGAGCCAACAGGCGACCCTGTCTCAGGTGAAGGGCCAGATCGCCACCCTGGTGGCCCAACGCCAGGCCGCCCAGCTCGCCGCATCCCACGCCGCCTTCCTCGCTCGGGCCGCGGCGTCGACCGGGGTGGGCGGGACCGACCGTCCGGCCCGGCCCGTCCTGCCCAACCTCCCCGCCGCGGGCGGAGCCGGTACCGCCCTGGCCGCCGCCGAGAGCCAGGAGGGCGTGCCGTATGTGTGGGGAGGCGAGACCCCGGGCGTCGGCTTCGACTGTTCGGGACTGACCCAGTGGGCCTGGCGCCAGGCCGGGGTGGACCTTCCCCGTACTGCGGCCGCCCAGTACGACGCCGTCGCCCATGTCTCGTTGTCCGACCTGCAACCAGGTGACCTCCTCTTCTGGGGGTACGGCGGCATCAGCCACGTCGGGATGTACGTCGGGGGCGGCGACATCATCGACGCGCCCGATACCGGTGACGTCGTGCGCATCCAGGCCATCTGGGACAACGGGCTCGTCGGGGCCGGTCGCCCCTGACCCCTAGGCTCGGGCCTCCGGCAGTCACGACGGTGTTGACACAGAGGCGTGAAAGGAGACCCCGCCATGGAGATGGAGTACCGCCGACTGGGTCGTTCGGGCATCAAGGTGAGCGTCTTGTCGTTCGGGTCGTGGGTCACCTTCGGGCCCCAGCTCGACGAGGGACTGGCTTCGGACTGCCTGGCCGCGGCCAGGGACGCCGGCGTCAACTTCTTCGACAACGCCGAGTCGTACTCCGGTGGCGAGTCCGAGCGGATCATGGGCAAGGCCCTCGCCCGCCTGGGCTGGCCCCGGCACAGCTACGTCGTGTCCACCAAGGTGTTCTGGGGCATCCACGACGAGGTCAACATGCGCAATACGTTGAACCGCAAGTACCTCCTGCAGGCCATCGAGGGCTCGCTGGAGCGGTTCGACCTCGATTTCGTCGACCTGCTCTTCTGTCACCGCGCCGATCCCGAGACGCCTCTCGAGGAGACGGTGTGGGCGATGTCGGACATCGTGAGCTCGGGCCGGGCGCTGTACTGGGGCACCTCGGAATGGACGGCTGACGAGATCCGGGCCGCGTGGGAGATCGCCGAGCGCCACAATCTGCACAAGCCTGTGATGGAGCAGCCGCAGTACAACATGCTCGAGCGCACCAAGGTCGACACCGAGTTCAAGCGCCTCTATGAAGACATCGGGCTCGGCCTCACCGTGTGGAGCCCGTTGGCATCGGGGCTTCTCACCGGCAAGTACATCGACGGAATCCCCGAGGGGAGCCGCGCCGCGCTGCCCGGCTACGAGTGGCTCCAGGGCATGCTGACCGATCCCAGGCGCAACAAGAAGGTGAAGGCGTTCAAGGACATCGCCGACGAGCTGGGCTGCACGCTGGCCCAGCTGGCCCTGGCGTGGTGCGCCAAGAACCCGCATGTGTCCACCGTGATCACCGGGGCGAGCCGGGTCGAGCAGGTGCAGGAGAACATGAAGGCGCTCGACGTGATCCCGCTTCTCGACGACGAGGTCCTGAAGCGGATCGACGAGATCACGTACTTCCTGCGCTGACGGCGGGGCTTCGGGCGCTGACGCCCCGGGCCACCGGGGCTGTGCCTCAGACCTTGGAGGCGATGAGCGCGGCGAGCGCCTGGGCACCTGGGCCCCCGATGGGGAGATGGGTGCCGTCGGAGTAGAACCACTCGGGGTGCTGGGCCGCCAGGCTCTCCCAGTCGGCCAGCACCGCCTTGGGGTAACGGGCCACGCCGCTGGAGAGCACGCCGTTCACCTGGTTCTGCCAGGGCTTGTCGACGTGCACGGTGACGAAGACGACGCGCGACGCTCCTGGCAGGATCGACATCATGGCGTCGAAGTCGGCGGCGGTGATGGGGCCGTTGGTCCCCAGCGCCACCACCACGGCCGCGGGCGGTGACGCGCCGGCCATGACGCCGCGCAGGATCGTCTCCCCGTCCGACCATTGGCGGCTGACCGCCGCGTTGACCTGGATGTTCGGTACGCATTCCTGGAGCGGCACCTGCGCGTCGATCATCACCGAGTCACCCACGGCGTAGGCGCCACCGGGCACCGCCACCGGCGTGCACGCCGCGGGGGCGGACTGCACGGGGCTCGGTGCCACGGTGCTCGACGGCGAGGAGAAGGGCTTCACGGGACTCGAGGGTTCGGTCGGCTTCGCGGTGCCGGATCCGGGGCTCGACGGCACGGAGGAGACCGGGGCGGGCCGCGACGTCGTCGGGGAGAGAGCCGGTGCCGCGGAGGTGGTCGTGGTGGTGGCGTGTCGGCCCTTGCGGGCCGCGTCGTGCCCCGCACCGGCGCTGCGCGTCACCCCGAAGACGGTCCCTGCCGCGGCGATGGCGACGACGGCGACGCCCAGGACGAGCCGCCTCAGCCCGCCTCGCCCCGCTGGGGGCCCATCCCGGCGCGTACGTCGGGCATGGGCGGGCTTGGCCGGGTGGGCGGGGGGCGTCGGTCGGTCCATCTGTCAGGGAGGGCACACGAGTCGAGCAGGACCGTGGTCGTGGTCTGCTCCCAGCACCGTCGCTCCGAGGTTACCAATGATGATGTCTCTTTCTTCCTGGGATCCACCCGGGGGAAGTAGGTGCTCAATAGCTTCTGCTTTGTCAATCAAAGCGGCACGCCCCGTTCCGGAGGGGTGATGGCCCGGGCAGCGGCAACTGCTCGGACCACACCGTCACTCCTTCCCGGGACGGCCGTGCCACCCCTTGACCAAAAGGAGAAGAAGGGATGGCCATGACCACGATAGAAGCTGCGCGTCCGGTGACCGGGGGTGTGGACACCCACGGCGAACTCCACGTGGCGGCCGCTGTCGACCAGGTGGGTGGACTGCTCGGCACTGAGAGCTTCGCCGCCTCGCCGGCGGGATATGTAGCGCTGCTCGACTGGCTCTCTGGCTTCGGCGGTATCTCGAGCGTCGGCGTGGAGGGCACCGGCGCCTATGGGGCGGGGCTGGCCCGTTTCTTGCGCCGCTCGGGCATCACGGTGGCCGAGGTGGACCGTCCGAATCGCCAGGCACGGCGGCGGCAGGGCAAATCCGATCCCCTCGACGCCGTCGAGGCGGCCCGGGCCGCACTCTCGGGGCGGGCTGGGGAGGCCAAGTCCAAAGACGGCGCCGTCGAGGCGCTGCGAGTGCTGCTCGTGGCCCGGCGTTCCGCCGCCCAGGCCCGCACCAAGGCCCTCGTCCAAATGCGCCACCTCGTCTATGCCGCCCCTGACGATCTGGCGGTGGCCCTCAAGGCACTCAGTGTGAAGCAGCTGGTCGAGCGGGCGAGTGCGCTGCGTCCGCTCCGCTCGCCCGACCAGGTGACGGCGGCGACCAAGCTGGCACTCCATGCACTCGCCGGGCGG
This sequence comes from Acidimicrobiales bacterium, assembly GCA_031292675.1. GTDB lineage: Bacteria > Actinomycetota > Acidimicrobiia > Acidimicrobiales > UBA8190 > Chersky-840. Next base: position 544 of record JARLGQ010000173.1, on the reverse strand, counting down.
GTCCGCTTCCTCGATGAGCAGCTCGGCGACCTCGACCAATTCCTCGCTCCGCTCGCCTCTTCCACCGCCCCCGAGCTGCTCGAGCTCGTTGGCGTCGGCCCTCTGACCGCGGCCACGCTGCTCGTGGTGGCCGGCGACAACCCCGAGCGACTGCGCAGCGAGGCCGCCTGGGCCCACCTGTGCGGGGTGGCGCCGCTCGAGGCGTCCTCGGGCAAGGTCGTCCGCCACCGCCTCGATCCCGGTGGCAACCGCCAGGCCAACAGCGCCCTGTGGCGCATCGTCATGGTCCGCCTGACATGTGATCCCGAAACCCAGGCCTATATGGAGCGCCGGGGCAAAGAGGGGCGTTCCAAGCGGGAGGTTGTGCGCAGCCTGAAGCGCTACGTAGCCCGCGAGGTCTATCGACTTTTGCCTCACCGCTGAGATCTCCGGGCCGTGGATCTGACTCCGAGGTTACCTGTCGCCCGTCCAGGGTTGGCTTGCAACCGATCTGTCGATCCACGGCTCGGAACCCGCAACGAAGACCTGTGGCTTCTTAAGAGGC
>JARLGQ010000172.1 GCA_031292675.1 Acidimicrobiales bacterium | reverse complement strand
GTGCTACGAGCTGCTCTTGGGCGGTCTTGTTGTCACCAACGCACCCGTCACGCCTGCAGCACCGGCCGGCCAGGGGACGGCCGCGCCGTAGATCGAGTTTCCTGACCACGTCCGTCGCCGTACGGTGGCGGCCACACCATCAGAAGGGAAGGCCATGGCCTGGGATTTCTCAACCGAGCCCGAGTTCCAAGAGAAGCTGGACTGGGCGCGTCAGTTCGTGCAGGACAAGATCGAGCCGCTCGACATCCTCTATCCCCACCGGCAGTTCCACCCATTGGACGACGAGCTTCGGCCCATCGTCGACCCCATGAAGCAGGAGGTACGGGACCAGGATCTGTGGGCCGCCCATCTCGGGCCGGAGCTGGGGGGCAAGGGATACGGCCAGCTCAAGCTGGCCCTCCTGAACGAGATCCTCGGGGTGTCGGGATGGGCCCCCATCGTGTTCGGCACCCAGGCCCCCGACACCGGGAACGCCGAGATCATCGCCCACTACGGGACCGAGGAGCAGAAGAAGAAGTACCTCGAGCCCCTGTTGAACGGCGAGGTCTTCTCGTCGTACTCCATGACCGAGCCCCAGGCCGGCTCGGATCCGCAGCAATTCACGACCAGTGCGGTGCGCGACGGCGACGAGTGGGTCATCAACGGGTGGAAATTCTTCTCGTCCAATGCCCGCACCGCGGCCTTCCTCATCGTCATGGTCATCACCGACCCCGACGTCAGTGTGTACAAGGGGGCATCGATGTTCCTCGTCCCCACCGGCACCCCGGGCGTCAACATCGACCGTCACGTCGGATTGAGCGGCGAGTCCGAGGACCAGGCCATGCACGCGCTGATCCACTACGAGGACGTGCGAGTCCCCGCCGAGAACCTGCTCGGCGGAGAGGGCCAGGCCTTCGCCATCGCCCAGACCCGCCTGGGCGGCGGGCGGGTCCACCACGCCATGCGGACCGTCGCCACCTGCCAGCGGGCCCTCGACCTGCTGTGCGAGCGGGTGCTGAGCCGCGAGACCCAGGGCACCCTGCTGGCGCAGAAGCAGTTCATTCAGGGCGACATCGCCGACTCCTACGCCGAGCTCCAGCAGTTCCGCCTGTTGGTGCTCTACACCGCCTGGGAGATCGACCAGGTCAAGGACTACCGGCGGACCCGGAAGAACATCGCCGCCATCAAGGCCCTCACCCCGAAGGTGATGCACGACGCCGTCTGGCGCTCCATGCACGCCCACGGGGCGCTTGGAGTCTCCAACGAGATGCCCTTCGGCGGCATGTGGTTGGCGGCACCCGTCATGAGCGTGGTGGACGGGCCGACCGAGGTCCACAAGGTCACCGTGGCCCGTGAGGTCCTGAAGGACTATCAACCCTCGCCCGGGCTCTGGCCCACGGCGCACCTGCCGGCCAAGCGCGAGGAGGCCCGTCAGAAGCTGGCCGCCCACATCGAGCACGTCGTCGGGAACTCCTGACCGCCTTCATGCGCGCCGCCCGCTGCCTGGAGTACGGACCACCGTCGTCCGTCGTCGTCGTCGAGGTGCCCGACCCGGTACCGAGGGACGGCCAGGTGATCGTGGACGTGGCCGCCGCCGCGGTCAACTTCCCCGACGTGCTCCTGGTGGCCGATCAATACCAGGTTCACGTCCCGGTGCCCTTCACGGTGGGGAGTGAGTTCGCCGGGACGGTACGGGCGGTGGGGGCCGGTGTGGACGGCGTGGCCGTTGGCGACAGGGTGAAGGGCTCGACGATGTTCGGGGCGTTCGCCGAGCAGGTCGTGGTGTCCGCGTCCTCGCTCCAGCGGGTCGACCCTGCGGTCGACCTGGCCACGGCGGCGGCTTCGGGCGTGGCCCACTCCACCGCGTACCACGCGCTGCGAAGTGTGGCCCGGGTCCAACCGGAGGAGTGGGTGGTGGTGCTCGGCGCCGCCGGGGGCGTGGGTCTGGCGGCTGTGGAACTCGGTGCCGAGCTCGGGGCCCGTGTGGTGGCCGCCGCATCCTCGGCGGACAAGCTGGCTCTCTGCCTCGAGCGCGGGGCCGAGTCGGCGATCGACTACCGCACCGAGGACCTGAAGGCGCGCATCAAGGAGATCACCGCCGACGGCGCGCACGTGGTGATCGACCCGGTCGGTGGCCCGAGCGCCGAACAGGCGCTGCGTGCGCTGCGCTGGGGTGGCCGCTTCGTCACCGTGGGCTTCGCGTCGGGGGAGATCCCCCGGATCCCCCTCAATCTCGTCCTGCTGAAGGGCGTGGTGGTCACCGGGTTCACGATGGAGGGCTTCGCGCGTCACCAGGCCGAGGACCGTGCACGGGACCAGGCCGAACTCGCCGCGCTGGCCCGCGCCGGCCGCGCCGTGCCTTACATCTCCGCCACCTATCCCCTGGAGCAGGTGGACCGTGCACTGTCCGACCTCGCCGAGCGCCGGGCCATGGGCAAGGTGCTGGTGGACCCGACCCGATGAGCGGCGCAGCCTCCGGGCCGGTCGGGCGACCCGGAGGACACCGGGCGCAGGGCCGGAGAGCCGCGTTCTCTCGGGGCCCCTCCGGGCGACCCCGACCGGTCAAGGGCCGGGCACGGTGTCACCGTCGAAAGCGGCGGCGAGCAGGGGTTCGGGCCGGTCCG
>JARLGQ010000171.1 GCA_031292675.1 Acidimicrobiales bacterium | reverse complement strand
TCACGGGGTGGCCGGACGGCCGCTCCATCCCCGGGTCATCGAAGCCCGGAGATGAGCACGATTTCCGGTGACCATGGCGGCGGGGCAACACCCGTTCCCATTCCGAACACGGCAGTTAAGCTCGCCAGCGCCGATGGTACTTGGGGGGAGACCCCCTGGGAGAGTAGGACGTCGCCGGAATACTTCGAATGAGATGGGCCCCTGCACAAGCGGGGGCCCATCTCCAATTCTCGCACCGTGACGTCTTAGACCCCGTTCGGGCCTGCGTCGATCGTCCCCGATCACTTCTTCACGAAGTACCAGTTCTCGGGGTTGATGCTCCACGACGGGTTCTGCGGCGTCGCACCTCGGAGGTTGTCCCGGATCTCGGACATCTCGGTGACGGTGTTGGGTTGCCACACCACGGGCAGCTGTTGTGCCAGGTAGATCTCCCACTTCGTCAGGGGCACGTCGGTGGTGATGGTCTGGACCGTCAGCTTGTCATTGGTCGGGTCGCTGTAGCTCCCCGAGTTCGCCGGTGCCGCCGTCCCGAAGGTCTGCTCGCCGGTGGGGTAGTGGTCGGGTTCGTAGACCCAGCCGATCCCCCAATTCTCGAGCTCCCATGTGCAATTCGGCCCCGGAGTGCACGCCGTGGCGTTGCCGACCACGGTGTTGAAGGGGACGGGGCTGAGCGTCACGTCGATGCCCGCTTGGGCCCACGACGACCTCTCGGCACTCATCGTCGCTTCGAGCAACGGGTTCCCGCTCGCGTACTGCAACGTGAAGGCGAGCTTCGCCCCGGCGGGGATGTCCTTCCCGCATTGGCCCGTAGCCGTCCCGGGGTCGGTGCAGGTGGTGGTCCCGCCGGCCACCACCTTCCACCCGTGTCCCGACAGCAGGGCCTCGGCCTTGGACACGCTGTAGGGGTACGGGTTTGCCTTCTCGACACGCGAGACGAAGACATTGGCCGGTAGCAGCGGCACGGGCCCGTAGGTGGGCAACCCGTACCCCTTGTCGATGTCGTGGATGAGGTGGGGCTGGTCGACGAGGTACTGGAACGCCTGGCGAAAGTAGAGCTGCTTCCAGATGTTGCCGGCGTTCCCTCCGTCCCCGGTGGAGTTGAAGTTCGAAGGGAAGTAGTCGATCGACCACGTGTAGAGCGGCACGAGGGAGTAACCGCCCACGTGCGGCCCGTTGCCGGCCGCCACGACGGGGTTCGCGGTCGGTTTCGTGACCTCGGACAGCGGCAGGTACCCGAAGGAAATATGGCCCCCCACCAGGGCTTTGTACTCCTCGTCCTCGGTGGCGAATGGGACCTCCACGAACTTGGACAAGGTGGGCTTGGGGGAGCCGGAGTAGCTCTTGTTGCGCACGAAGGTGGTGTTTCCCGCGCCGTCGATCGACGCCAGCTTCCAGGGCCCGTCCACGACCTGCCACAGGGCGTTGGTGGCGTACGTCGTCGATGCGGCATTGGCAGTGTTCGGGTGGCCGGGGTCGTTGCCCGCTTCTTTGGACAGGTAGCTGTACACGGCGTTGCACTTGGGGTCGGCCGTCCCGAAGGGCGCCGTCGAACACCCGCCCGACCCGGCCGCGGCCCCCGTGCTGGTGACGTCCCACGCCACGGGGAGCGGTGTGATCTGCGAGAGCTGGTTGTAGGTGAACCACTCAGGGTTCACCGGTGCGTTCAGGGTGAAGGTGAGCTGGGTGGTGCTGTCGACCGTGATGCCCTTGATGTCGTCGGGGATCGAATTGGGTGTGTACCCGGCCCAACCCGTCTTGTTCGAGTGCAGCATGTTCATCCAGAACATGACGTCCTGGACGGTCACCGTCTCGCCGTCGGACCACTTGTAGGGCTTGAGCTTCACCACGACCGTGGTGTCCTTGGCGGAGTAGACCGGTTCCTTGGCCAGTGACAGCGAGGGGTTCAGCGTGGGTTGTGCCCCCTGGCCGAACCAGTACAGGGGACGGTACATGAGGTATTGGAACTGGTTGATGTTGGCCACGGTGAAATAGGCGAGGCTCATGAAGGGGAAGATGTAGTCGGGTCGGGTGTCGGGGGCCTCGGCCCACGTCGCGGTCCCACCCGTTTCCCTCGTCCCGGCGCTGACGCCCGGCGTCGGTGACCCGCCGCACGCTGCCAGCGAGAGGGCGGCCACGACTACCGAGACCGCGATCGCCACTTCACGCCTGAATCGACCCACGTCGAGTGCGCCTTCGTCTACCCGCGTCGAGGTGTCGGGATGGGCCGAGACGTTAACGTCCCCGGTTCTTCTCGGGCTCATGCGGAGAGCCTCGACAGGGGTCGGTACACTCACCGTGTGCCCAGGGACGCAGCTTCGGGGCGTCCCCGGCGACCTGACGGTCCCCGCAGCGGCCGCCCCACGACCGATCGTGCCCGGCGAGGCGCGCCCGACGGCAGAGGAGCTCCCAGCCGGAGCTCGAGCCGGGCCGCGGCCGGCAGGCCCCGTGCACCGGGGGGTTTCAGAGGTGAACGTGCTGGTAGAGGTGGTCCTCCTCCCGGCGACCGGCGTCCGAGAGGAGACAGTGCCGGAAGGGCACGTCCAAGGGGAGAGAGTGCCGGAAGGGCACGTCCGAGACCCGACAGCAGAAGTGGGGACCGGCCATCGGAGCCCCGCACGCGCAGAGCCGAAGTGTCAAATTCAGGCCCGCCGGCGCGCCGAGCGGAAGGGTCCACCTCACGCCCACCGCGCCCGCGTCGAGCCGATGGTCAGGTAGGTCGCGGAGCGCGCCCGCCGGCGCGCCGAGCGGAAGGGTCTACCTCGCGCCCGCCGCGCCCGCGTCGAGCCGATGGTGAGGTAGGTCGCGGAGCGCGCCCGCCGGCGCGCCGAGCGGAAGGGTCCACCTCACGCCCGCCGCGCCCGCCGGGGGAGAGGTCATCGCGACCGCGCCCCGCCGCGGAGAGACCACGGCCGCGCCCCGCCGCGGAGAGGTCATCGCGACCGCGCCCTGCCGCGGAGAGGTCGAGGACCCCCGGGCCCGCACCTCGCCAGCCGAGCGCGCCCCGGCTGCCCGGGGCAGGCCGCGGCTGGGGGAGCGTGGCCCGCAAGGGCGCCCGGCTCCTCGGCGAGGACGCTGCCCACGGCGCGGACCAACAACGTGAGGCGGCGCGCTCGGACCGAGGGCATCCCCGCCCCACCTGGACCGAGGAGGTGTGGGTCTTCGACGGGGTGGCGACGGACGCGAACACGAAGGACACGAAGAGCGCCAGGGACGCACTCGGAGGTCCGAAGCGGCCCACCCGCAGCCCCAAGCCCTCCGGCACCACCGACCGGCGCCCTTCACGAACGTCACAACGAGCCGACGAGGTCCTCCCCACAGACGTCGTCGAAGAGCTGGCCGGAGCGGTGGGGCGCGCCAAGGCCGGAAGGGTCGCCGACCGCCTGGCCGCCGCGGCACGTGCCTACGAGCGTGACCGCTATCCCGAGGCGATGCGCATCACCCGGCCCCTCGCCGACGAGGTACCCGAGTCCGCGGCGGCACGAGAGCTGCACGGCCTGGTGTGTTACCGCCTCGGCCGCTGGCGCGAGGCCGTCCGGCACCTCGAGGCGTCCCGGGCGCTGTCGGGAGGGGACCCGAGCCAGCTCCCCGTCCTCATGGACTGCCATCGCGCCATGGGGCATCACCGTCGCGTGGAAGCCCTGTGGGAAGAGCTGCGTGCCTCGTCCCCGTCGGCCGACGTCCTGGTGGAAGGCAGGCTGGTCCTGGCCGAGGACCTGGCCGAGACCGGGAAGCTCGACGACGCCATCTTGGTGCTCGCCACCGCGGGAGGCGCCCGCAACCTGCGCAACCCCGGTGACCGGCACCTCCGGCAGTGGTACGTCCTGGCCGACCTGTACGAGCGGGCCGGGGACGTGCCCCGCGCCCGGGAGCTCTTCGCCCGTGTGATGGCGGTCGACCCCGAGCTCGCCGACACCGCGCAGCGCCTGGCCGCGCTGGGCACGCCGAGGCGCCGGTCCCGCCGGGGCGCCCCCGGCGGCCGTCGCTAGCATCGGGCCATGACCCCGGCGAAGGCGCCCGCGGCCACCTCGGGCTTCGTCGACCTGCGCAGCGACACCGTCACCCGCCCCACCCCCGAGATGCGGCGCGCCATGGCCGAGGCCGAGGTGGGTGACGACGGCTACCGGGACGACCCCACCGTCAACGCCCTCGAGGAGGCCTACGCGCAGCGCGTGGGCAAGCCCGCGGCGATGTACGTCCCCTCCGGGACCATGGCGAACCAGGTGGCGCTGCGCGTGCTGTGCCCGCCGGGACGCCTGGCCATCGCCGGGCGGCGCCAGCACGTCGTCATCTACGAAGCGGCCGCCACCGCCGCCAACGCCGGGATACAGGTCCACGCCGTGGACGACACCGACGGCACGATCTCGGTCCCCGACATCGCGTGGGCGATCGAGGCAGCGTCGCACAGCTACCCCGAGCCCGGGATCGTGTGCGTGGAGCACACCCACATGCCCTCGGGGGGAACGCCGTGGAGCCTCGACGCGCTCGAGGCCGTCGTCGCCGCGGCCACGGCCGGGAGCCTCCCCGTCCACATGGACGGCGCCCGGCTTTTCAACGCCGAGGTCGCCACCGGAGTCGACGCGGCCCGCTTCGCGGCACCGGTCACCACCGTGATGTCGTGCCTCTCCAAAGGCCTGTGCGCCCCGGTGGGCTCGCTGCTGGCCGGTCCCGCCGACGTCATGGAGGCGGCGCGCGTCGAGCGCCTGCGATTGGGGGGGAGCATGCGCCAGGCCGGCGTCATCGCCGCGGCGGGGCTCGTCGCCCTGCGGAGCATGGTGGACAGGCTGGCCGAGGACCACGCCCGGGCCCGGCGCCTGGCCCGGGCCGTGGCCGACCGGTGGCCCGACGCGGGGTGCGACCCGGGCCGCGTCCCCACCAACATGGTCATCTTCGGCCACAGCTCCCCCCAGCGCGTCGTCGACCACCTCCGGCACGAGGGTGTCCTGGCCGGGACGATCGCGCCCGGCGTCCTGCGGCTCGTCACCCACCACGACGTGGACGACGCCGGCCTCGAGCGGGCCGTGAAGGCGTTGGCCTCGGCCCCCTAGGAGGAGTCGAAACAGGACCGGTAGGCTCGACACGGCATCCCGCCGATCTCTCCGACAGTCCGACAGGAGGCGACACCCGTGTCCATCGACATCGAGGCGCTCCTGGGCGACGAGGCCAAGAGCCTTCTCACCCACACCTGCAAGGGGGTCACGGCCGACGAGCTCTCGCTGCCGGGCCCCGACTACATCGACCGTGTCTTCCTCGGCACCGACCGGCCCATCCCGGTGGTCCGCAACCTCGCCACCCTCTACCAGCACGGCCGGCTGGGCGGCACCGGGTACCTCTCCATCCTCCCGGTGGACCAGGGCATCGAGCACTCCGCCGCGGCCAGCTTCTCCAAGAACCCCGCCTACTTCGACCCCGCCAACCTCGTCGAGCTGGCGCTGGCGGGGGGGTCCTCGGCCATCGCCACCACCCTGGGCGGCCTCGGCGCCGTGGCCCGGCACTACGCGCACCGGATCCCGTTCATCGTCAAGCTCAACCACAACGAGTTCCTCCACTACCCGAGCCAGTACGACCAGGTCATGTTCGGCACCGCCCGCCAGGCGGCCGACCTCGGTGCCATCGGGGTGGGCGCCACCATCTACTTCGGCTCCGAACAGAGCGACCGCCAGATCCAGGAGGTGCGCGCCGCCTTCGCCGCGGCCCACGAGCTGGGGCTGTTCACCGTCCTGTGGTGCTACCTGCGCAACCCGGCCTTCAAGACCAAGGAGGCGGACTACCACGTGTCGGCCGACCTCACCGGCCAGGCCAACCACATCGGCGTCACCCTCGAGGCCGACCTCATCAAGCAGAAGCAACCCGAGAACAACGGCGGCTACACGGCGCTCAACTTCGGCAAGACCGACCCTCTCGTCTACGACCACCTGACGACGGACAACCCCATCGACCTCACCCGTTGGCAGGTCGTGAACTGCTACGCGGGCCGCATCGGGCTCATCAACTCGGGAGGGGAGTCCAAGGGGGCCGACGACCTGGCCCAGGCCGTGCGCACCGCGGTCATCAACAAGAGGGCGGGGGGCACGGGGCTCATCGTGGGGCGCAAGGCGTTCCAGCGCCCCATGGACGAAGGCGTCGAGCTGCTCCACTCGGTGCAGGACGTCTTCCTCGACGACTCCGTCACGATCGCCTAGAGAGAAGGGCAGCCTGGGGGGCGCGGTGCCCGGAGCACGCCGGTGACGGCGGTATGATCGGCGTCGAAGGGACGGTGCTCGCGCGCCCCGCACCAGGTAGACGGTCGGGGGCGTCGACCGGACCCTAGACAGGGGGCCGACGGTGTCCACCGCGACACGCCACCACCAGACCACCGAGCTCGACCGGGTGGTGATCCGGTTCGCCGGCGACTCCGGCGACGGGATGCAGCTCACGGGCACCCAATTCACGTCGGTGAGCTCGGCCTTCGGGAACGACACGGCCACCCTTCCCGACTTCCCGGCGGAGATCAGGGCCCCGGCAGGCACCCTGGCGGGCGTGTCGGCCTTCCAGGTCCACATCTCGGACCACGACATCCTCACCCCCGGGGACGCCCCCAGCGTGCTCGTGGCCATGAACCCCGCCGCCCTCAAGACGAACGTGGGCGCCGTGCCCCCGGGGGGCACGGTCATCGTGAACGTCGACGCCTTCGACGAGCGGGCCTTCGAAAAGGCGAACTACGCCTCCAATCCGCTGACCGACGGCAGCCTGGTCGCCTACAAGGTGTACGAGGTGCCCATGACCTCGCTCACCATGGAGGTCGCCAAGGCGGCGGGAGTGAAGCCGCGCGACGCCGAGCGGTCCAAGAACTTCTTCGCCCTGGGCCTCGTGAGCTGGCTCTACAGCCGGCCCGTGGAGGGCACCCTGGGCTGGATCGAGAAGCGGTTCGCCGGCAGCCCCCTGGTGCTCGACGCCAACACCCGGGCCTTCAAGGCGGGCTACAACTTCGGGGAGACCGCCGAGCTCTTCGAGGTCAACTACCACGTCCGCCCGGCCGCCCTCGAGCCCGGCGTCTACACCAACATCACCGGCAACACCGCCCTGGCGTGGGGGCTCATCGCCGCCGCCCACCAGGCCCATCTCCCGCTCTTCCTCGGGTCCTACCCGATCACCCCCGCCTCCGACATCCTCCACGAGTTGTCCAAGCACAAGCACTTCGGCGTGCGCACGGTGCAGGCCGAGGACGAGATCGCCGGCGTGGGCGCCGCCATCGGCGCCGCCTTCGGGGGATCGCTCGGCGTGACCACCACCAGCGGCCCCGGGGCCGACCTCAAGTCGGAGTCGGTGGGCATGGCCGTGAGCCTCGAGCTCCCGCTCCTGGTCATCGACATCCAGCGGGGCGGGCCCTCGACCGGCCTGCCCACCAAGACCGAGCAGTCCGACCTCCTCCACGCCATGTTCAGCCGGCACGGGGAGGCCCCCGTGCCCATCGTGGCCCCCATGACGCCTTCGCACTGCTTCGACGTGGCCATCGAGGCCGCCCGGATCGCGCTCAAGTACCGGACGCCGGTGATCGTCCTCTCCGACGGGTACCTGGCCAACGGCGCCGAGCCGTGGCGGCTGCCCGACCCAACCACGCTGCCCGACCTCCACGTGGAGTTCGCCACCGAGACCAACCACACCGAGGACGACGGCACCCCCGCCTTCTGGCCCTACGTCCGTGACGAGGAGACCCTGGCCCGGCCCTGGGCCGTGCCCGGCACGCCCGGGCTCGAGCACCGCATCGGGGCCCTGGAGAAGCAGGACGGCTCGGGCAACGTCTCCTACGACCCGGCCAACCACGAGCACATGGTCCACCTGCGCGCCGCCAAGGTGGCCGGGATCGCCCGGGACATCGCGCCCCTCGAGGTCGACGACCCGGGTGGGGTCGGCGCCGCCCCCGTGCTCATCCTGGGCTGGGGGTCGACCTTCGGCGCCATCGCCGCCGGCGTGCGCCGCCTGCGGGCCCGGGGAGTGTCGGTGGCCCACGCGCACCTGGTGCACCTCAACCCCTTCCCGGCCAACCTCGGCGACGTGCTGCACGCCTATGACAAGGTGCTCGTCCCCGAGGCCAACCTGGGCCAGCTGGCCAAGATGGTCCGAGCCGACTTCCTCGTCGACGCCCGGACACTGAGCAAGGTCCAGGGCGTCCCCTTCCGGGCCGCGGAGATCGAGGAGGTCGTCCTCGAGATGATCGGGTCGACCTCCACCACCACCATCGACGAAGCGGACGTGGCCAGCTGATGACCGACACCCAGATCCCGGTGACGACCCGCAAGGACTGGACCTCGGACCAGGAGGTCCGTTGGTGCCCGGGCTGCGGCGACTACTCGATCCTGGCCGCGCTCCAGATGCTCATGCCCGATCTCGGGGTCCGGCGCGAGAACACGGTCTTCGTCTCGGGCATCGGCTGCGCGGCCCGCTTGCCCTATTACATGAACACCTACGGCATGCACTCGATCCACGGCCGCGCCCCCGCCATCGCCACGGGGCTGGCGGTCACCCGGCCCGACCTCGACGTCTGGGTCATCACCGGTGACGGCGACTCGCTCTCGATCGGCGGCAACCACCTCATCCACGCCCTCCGTCGCAACGTGAAGATCACCATCCTCCTCTTCAACAACCAGATCTACGGGTTGACCAAGGGCCAGTACTCGCCCACCTCGGAACAGGGCAAGGTCACCAAGTCCACGCCCTTCGGCTCCCTCGACACACCCTTCAACCCCGTCAGCCTGGCCCTGGGTGCCGAAGCCAGCTTCGTGGCCCGGACCCACGACATGGACCGCAAGCACATGCAGGAGATGTTCCGGCGCGCCCATGACCACGACGGGGCCGCCTTCGTCGAGATCTACCAGAACTGCAACGTCTTCAACGACGGCGCCTTCGAGAAGATCACGGGCAAAGAGGTCCGGGCCGACAACCTCATCCCCCTCGTCCACGGCCAGCCCATCCGTTTCGGGGCCGAGCAGGAGCACGGGGTGGTCATGGAGCCCAACGGTCGCCTCCGCATCGCCGAGGTCGCCGATGTCGGCGAGGACGCCCTCCTCGTCCACGACGAGCGCCGGGACGAGCCGGGCCTG
>JARLGQ010000170.1 GCA_031292675.1 Acidimicrobiales bacterium | reverse complement strand
GCGTGCGCACCGACTGCGACGTGCTCGTCGACGACGCGTTGAGCGCCAACCAGAACCTGCCTTCGCCCGACGGCACGCTGACTGGGATCCTCTCGGCCGCGTATGCGGCGGCCTCGGCGGCCGGCCGGCACTGCCTGGACGGGGCCGCGGGCAACCGGACGCTGCAGGCGCGTTCGGCCGCCGAGCTGTCCAGCGCGGCATCGGGGTACGTGAAGGCCGAGGCCCGTCTCGACGACCTGAACGCGACCGGCCGCGGTTCGTCGTCGTGAGCGCGCCCGACACCGTGGTCGGCCCCGTGCCCCCGGGAAGAGACCCGGATGCCTATGACCGCCTCCGTCGCCGGGTGTTGTGGTCCATGCCGTCGGGGCTCTACGTGGTGGGCACACGCGCCGCAGGGCGGCGCAACCTCATGACGATCAGCTGGGCCACGCAGGTCGCGGTGAGTCCCAAGCTCGTCGGCATCGGGGTCGAGTCGGTCGCCGTCACCCACGAGCTGCTCGAGCATGGGGGAGTGTTCGCCCTCAGCCTCCTGCCGCGGACCCAACGCGCCATCGTGCGCCGCTTCGTCAAGCCCGTCACCGAGTCCGTCGTCGACGACGCCACCGGGGTGGGGACCATGCAGGGAGAGCCGGTGCACAGCGCGGTGACCGGCGCTCCCATCCTCGACGTGGCGATGTCGTGGTTGGACTGCGAGGTTCGCCATGTGCTCGCGCTCGGGAGCCACAGCTTCTTCGTGGGCGAGGTCGTCGACTGTGACGAGTCGAGCGGCTCTGCCCATGCGTCGTCTCCCGGTTCCGGTCCCGCCGCCGACCCCGACTCGTCCCCTCTGCGCATGGAGGACACACGGATGAACTACGGCGGATGAGCTGCGGCGAGCTCCGCCTCAGGTCTCCCGCCGAAACTACTGGCCGGTACCCGACGCCTCCGGGTGGGGACGCAGGTCGACGCGCAGGGTGAGGATTCCGTCCTCGAGAGCGACTTCGGCGTCTCCCAGCATGGCGTAGTCCATGTAGTCGAGCTGTGCCTGCTCCGCGAAGCGCTTACGTTCGGGCCCCTCGATGGGGGGCAGGCCCCGGGACCGCACGGCGGCGGCACGGGCACGGAAACGCTCCACCATGGCGGCCGGATCGAACTCCTCGGGCACGCTCCGACTCTACCGGCGCCCCGGGGGCCGGTCCCTGACCAGGGCCGCAGGAACGGGGGCCTGGGTCGGGGACCGCCTGACCGGCGGGTACACTCAACAGGAGTCCTCGCCGTGATCCACGCACCCGGCCGACGGAGGAGTCGCTCGTGAAAAAGGGACGGCATCGCCGCTTCGAGGAGGCCCGCAGCCTGAAGCGCTCGGTCGCGACCGCCAACAAACGTTGTCCGGAGTGTGGCGCCGAGCCCGACGACGAGCATGCGTCCTGGTGCATGGCGGAGTCGGAGTTCGAAGACATCCTCGGCCCCGGCCCGTCGGCATCCGGCGAGGACGATCCGCTGGCCGAGTAAGCGCGGGTGACGGGGGCTGCGGGAACGGGCCGATGCGCCCGGACACGCGCCCGTTCAGGAAGAGCGAGCGCGCCTGAGGGCGGGATGCGGGAGGCGCACCGGCACCGGCACCGGCCCAGATTCCGGCACGGGCGCAGGTTCCCGGTGCGATCCGTTGTGCCTTGCGCCGACGCCCACCGGAGTGCTCGTGGACGGCGCCGCGCCCGCGGGCGCCACCGCCGGCTCGCCCAACGCTTCTTCGCGCGCCCGGAGGTACTGCACGAGGCGCTTGTAGATCTTCTTGCCCACCATCGCCGCCAGCTCGGGCTCGAGTTCCTCGAAGACGGGTCGGGTCCCCACGAAAGCCTCGGGGGACTCGGTGCACCACCAGTGGAACTCGAACCCGCCTTCGCCCCAGTCGCGGCGGTCCCACTGACGGATGACCGAGGTCACGTGCCCGTCGTCGGCCACCTCGTCGTCGCGGCGCAAGGGTAGCTGCCAGCACACGTCGGGCTTGAGCTCGAGGTGTGGGACGCCCCGCTCGAGCGCGGCGCGGTGGAGCGCGCATCCCGCACCACCCGGGAAGTCCGGACGGTTGAGGAAGATGCAGGCGTCCTTGACCAGTCGGGTGGTGAGCTCACCCGCCTTGGACTTGACGATGACGTTGGGCTTGGTCCCGCTCTTGGGGCGGGCCCTGCCGTGGAACTGCCACTGCTCGGGTGTCAAGGTGGCCGCAGCCGCCTGGACCCGCCGGGCGTCCTTGGCGCCGGTGAAGTGCGCCCCGTAGGAGCAGCACCCCTGGACCAGCTCGGGCGCCGGGCCGGTGAGCACGCCCTGGCAGCCGTTCCCGAAGATGCACGTCCACCTGCTCTCGAGGAAGGTGACGTCGAATTGCCAGGTCCGCTCCTCTTCGGGGTCGGGGAAGCTCACCCACTCGTGTGCCCCTTCGGGGGCGCCGTTCCAGGGCCCGTGGCGGCCTCTGGCTTTGGCGGTGTTCCCCTGGGTGGTTGCTCGACCAGTCGCCATCTTGCTCATCTTCCTCCTACGGCGGCCGGTTCGACCGTCCGGTCCAGGGCTCCAACGGTTGCCATCTGGGCACTGCTCGGCTCGGCACAGCAGAACCACGCTTCGGTGAGCCGCGGCCGTTCGTCGGCCGGGATCGGCGAACGGAGCCGGCTGTCGACTGTCGGTGCCTTCGCCGGGCGCGTGGTGCTGTTCCCGAGCACGGCCCACGCCGCGGCACGTACCGCGTCGTAGGAGTCCGCGGCGGGCCACTGCTCGGCCGCGGCGCGCTCGGCCAGCGCCGAGAGCTCCCGTTGCAGAGCATCGAGCCGCGGGTCCGGTGCCCGCCACGACCATCCGAGGTGCTCGTCGTCGTATTCGTCGAGCCGACCTGCGAGACTCCCCGAGGTGACGAGCAGGGAGCCGGGAGGGACAAGAAGCCGGATGGCGTACTGCACCGGGTCGACGTTGCCGACGAGATCGCAACGCGCCACGAGGTCCAAGATTGCGAACACGTCGTCGGGTCGTGTCCACGGGGTGAAGGGGAGGAGCGACGGGCGGGGCTCGATGCCCGCGGCCCGGAGCACGCCGACGGCGTGTGCCTCCTGGGCCGCCGTGTGGCCCTTGTCGAGGTGCTGGAGGATCTCGTCGCTCGCCGACTCGAATGCCGACACGGCGAAGATGCAGCCCGCCGCGCTCAGCCTGGGCCACAGGTCGCGGTGTCGCAGGATGTGCTCGACCTTGGCGGTCACGTCGAAGGTCACCTCGGGGAACGCGCTGTGGACGGCATCGATCACGCGGGCCGCATGGTGCGGGCCGTTGAGGAAATCGGGATCGCCGAAGGTGACGTGGCGGGCCCCCACGTCCACGAGCTGGGCGACGTCGGCGACGACGGCGTCCTCGGCGACCAGTCGCGTGCGCCCGTCGTAGACCACCGGGACCGGGCAGTGACGGCACCGGTGCGCGCACCCGTGGCTCGCCTCCACGTAACCGGCCAGGCGGCGTTCGGCCCCGAGGGCCAGGCGTGCGTAGCGGTCTAGGCCGGGGAGGAGGTGGCGGGCGGGCAGGCCGAAGCGTCCCCGGCCGAGCTCGACGACGGTGCGGTCCCGCCCGTCGTGGGGCGGTCGGGGCGCGGCGAGGGAGTCGACCCAGGCGACGAGCCGGGGCTCGTACTCTCCGCTGATGGCGAGGTCCGCCACCGGCGCCACCCCGTGGGCGCCGTCGAGACCGGCGTACAGGCCGTAGAGGCACAGCGCGACGTCGGGCCGCTGCGCCCGGATATCCCCGCACACCAGGCGAGCCAGGCGCATCGCGGTGTGCATGGGCACCGAGCACGCCACCGCGTCCGCCCACGACAGCACTTCGACGTCGAGGTGGTCGAGGGCGAGATCGGCGCACCGCACCTCGTGGCCGGCGCGCAGCAACGCGCTCGCCGGTGACGCCACGTGCAACGGCTGGTGCCCGAGCTCATAGGTCGAGACCAACAGCACGCGCACGGCCCCAACGGTAGCGGTATCTGAGTCGGTGGACCGACAGCGCGCGCGGCGGCGTCAGGGGGTGTGCGCCTCCGGCGCGCCGTCGTCCTCGATCTGCACGTCGAGACAGGCCCAGGCCCGGCGCAACGCTCGTTCCACACGATCGGGAGTCCTGTCGCGCGCGAAGACGAATCCGAGGTAGCGGTTTCCCTCGGGCACCGGGGCGACGGCGCGCCCGGGCGCCATCGTGATCTGGATGTCGGTCACCCCCGGGACCGCGCTCGCCTGGTCCTGCCCGTTCACGGCCACGAGCCTCCCGGCGCGGGGGATCGGGATCATGAGGACCCCCGACGCCCCCACCGCTTCGGTGTCGCCCACCGGCAGGCCCAGCGCGTGGGCGATCACGAGCTCTTCGAGCGAACGACCCGTGGAGAACGACAGCGCACGCGAGCACAGCCCCCCGATGGTGCGTGCCGCCACCTCGATGACCACGGCGCGGCCGTCGTGCACCCGCACTTCGGCGTGGACGGGGCCCTCCACCAGGCCCAGGGCCGCGGCGGCGGCGGCCGTGGCCGACAGCACGGCGGCGAGGTCGCCAGGCCCCAGCCGGCTGGGGGTCACGTAGATGGTCTCCTCGAACGCCGGCCCGTCGAGGGGGTCGGGCTTGTCGAACACCGCCAGGACGCGCACCTCGCCCGAGACGACGAGGCCCTCCACGGCGACTTCGGGGCCCGGCGCGAACCGTTCCACCAGCAGCGGGGCCCCGGGGTCGACGCCGGCCCTCGTGGCGATGCGCCGGACACGTTGCGCCACCGCCACCGCTTCGCCGGGCGTGTCGGCGCGCAGCACGCCCTGGCTGCCCGCCAACGAGGTGGGCTTGATCACGCAGGGGAGCCCGACCGTGCCGACGGCCGCCGCCACTTCCTCTGGCCCCGCCCCCGGGGCCAGAGGGGCGAAGGCCGGCTGGGGCACCTCGAAGGCGGCGAGCCGGGCCCGCAGGGCGAGCTTGTCGCGCGCCGTGGCGACGGCGTCGGGCGGGTTGTGCCGGAGGCCGAGCCGGGCCGACGCCCGGGCGGCCACCACGGTGCCCACGTCGTCGACGGCGATCACGGCGTCGAGAGGGGTGCGGTCGTCCTGGGCCACGATCACGCCCGCCGCCTCACCGGGATCGTCGAGGGGGACCTCGAGGGCGCGCGAACCCATCAGCCCGCGCAGGGCGCCGGCCTCCTCGGTGCCGACGACCACCTCGACGCCCAGGGCGCGGGCGGCATCGAGAAAATCCCGGGCCCGGTACGTCGCCGACGGAACGAGAAGGAGTACCCGGGCCATCCCCCTATGATGGCCGGAGGAGGTTGACACCCATGGACGAGGACGTCGCTCCTGCCGACGACCCTGGAGTTCCTGCCGTGCTCACCGTCACCGCGGCGGCTCGCGGCGTCGTCCTCGACGCCAGGGCCCAGGAGGCCGATGCCGAGCGCCTGGCCCTCTGGGTCGAGGTGACCGGTGCACGCGACGGCGCCTACGCCTACGACATCTACTTCCAGTCGGCGGCCGACGCCGGCCCCGGCGACAGCGTCGCCGAGGACGCCGAGCTGCACGTGGTCGTGCCCGAATCGAGTGTGGCCCGGCTCGTCGGAGCCCGCCTCGACTGGTCCGACGAGGGCGACGGCGGCCTGGTGATCGTGAACCCGAACACCCCGCCGCGGCCCGAGGTGTTCGCCGACCGTCCGCAGGCGGACCTGACCGGCGAGCTCGCCCAGCGCGTCCTCGGCGTGCTCGACGACCAGGTGAACCCCTCGATCGCCATGCACGGAGGTCACGCCGATCTCGTGGCGGTGGAGGAGGGCGTGGTCTACGTGCGCCTCAGCGGGGGTTGCCAAGGCTGTGGCCTGGCCTCTGTGACGCTGTCGCAGGGCATCGAGGTGGCCCTGCGGGACTCGGTTCCCGAGATCGTGTCGGTGGTCGACGTTACCGACCACGCCAGCGGCGCCAACCCGTTCTACGAGCCGGCCAAGAAGTAGTCCGAGCACGGCGGTCCCCGCACCCGGCGGGGCCACGACCCATCCGCGAGGGCCCGGGGCCCGTTGGTTAGCGTGCCGCTATGCACGCCCTCGTCACGGGGGTCAGCGCGGGGGCCGGGCTCCTCCTCGGCGGTGAGCTCGAGATCGTCGTCGAGCGCCTCGGGGAACGACGGCCCTTCGACCGTCCCTGGTGGCGCTGCCCGTCGTGCGCCACTCCGTACCGCGGCCAGGGGCTCGTGCCCGTGTTCAACTCGCTGTTCTTGCGCCGGGGGTGCCGGTCGTGCCGCGAACGGGTCTCCCACCCGCTTCGACCGGCGCTGCTCGGGGTGGTGAGCGCGGTGGTGCTGGGCGCCTTCGCGGCGCGGATCGGGGATGACGTCGTGCTGGCCGCCTACGCGGTGTTCGGTCTGTCGATGGTGGCTATGAGCGCGGTCGACCTCGAGCGCCAGATCATCCCCAATCGCCTCGTGTACTCCACACTGGCCCTGCTCGTGCCGCTGTTCGTGCTGTCCGCCGCCGTCGACGACAGGTGGGGGTCCCTGGCACGGGCCGCCATCGCCGGGGTGGCCGCCTTCGTCGGCTTCCTCGTCGTCCATCTGGCGGTCCCCCGGGGGATGGGCTTCGGCGACGTGCGCCTGGCCGGCGTGATCGGCTTCGCCACGGGGTGGCTCGGGCTCGGACACGCCTTCGTTGCCTTCTTCGCCGCCTTCGTGCTGGGCGCGCTGATCGGCATGGGGGCCTTGATGGTGTCCGGAGCGGGGCGCAAGACCAGGATCCCGTTCGGCCCCTTCCTCGCCGCCGGGGCCGTCCTGACGGTGCTGTGGGGCGATCCCGTCGCCCGCGCCCTGTTCCATCACGGCACGTGAGGGGGCCGGAGCAACGAGGGCATCGAAGTAGATTGGCGGCGTGATCAGGTTCCTCACCGCCGGAGAGTCCCACGGCCGCGCCCTCGTGGTGATCGTGGAGGGCCTGCCCGCCGGGTTGCCGGTGACCGGCCCCGAGATCGCCGGCGAGCTCGCCCGGCGACGCCTCGGGTACGGGCGCGGGCCCCGGATGCGCTTCGAGGCCGACGAGATCACCCTCGTCGGCGGGATCCGCCACGGTCGCACCCTCGGATCGCCGGTGGCGATCGAGATCGCCAATACGGAATGGCCCAAGTGGCAGGAGGAGATGTCTCCCGACCCGGGTGTGCCCGCCCAGGTCCTGACCAAGCCCCGCCCGGGCCACGCCGACCTGGCCGGCATGCAGAAGTACGGGTTCGACGATGCGCGCGACGTGCTCGAGCGCGCCTCGGCGCGCGAGACAGCGGCCCGCGTGGCGGCGGGGTGCCTGGCCAAGGCCCTGCTGGCGAGGCTCGGGATGTCGGTGATGAGCCATGTCGTGGGTCTCGGCCCGGTGCGCGCCGACGGCGTGGCGCGACCGGGCCCGGGCGATCTCGAGCAGGTCGACGCCTCGGCGGTGCGGTGCTTCGACCCCGGGGTCGGCGCGCGCATGGTGGAGGCCGTCAAGGCCGCCGCCAAGGACGGGGACTCGTTGGGCGGGGTGGTGGAGGTCCTGGCCTTCGGAGTGCCGGTGGGCCTCGGCAGCCACGTGCACTGGGACCGCCGTCTCGACGGGCTGCTCGCCCAGGCGCTCATGAGCATCCAGGCCGTGAAGCACGTCGAGCTGGGCGAGGGCTCCGAGACCGTGTCCCGACGGGGTTCGGAGGCACACGACGCCATCGCCTGGGACGAGGGATCGGGCACCTACCGGCGCGAGACCGACCGTGCCGGGGGGGTCGAGGGGGGGATGTCGACGGGCGGGCTCATCGTGGCGCGCGTCGGCATGAAGCCGCTCGCCACGCTGAACCGGCCCGTGCTCGGGACCGTGGACGTGGTGACCAAGGAGTCGACCGTGTCGTTCAAGGAACGCACCGACGTCACCGCCGTGCCCGCCATGGGGGTGGTGGCCGAGACGATGACGGCGTTGGTCCTGGCGTCGGAGGCGCTGCGCAAGTTCGGTGGGGACTCGCTGGCCGAGGTGGTGCGCAACCGGGACGGGTATCTGTCGTCGCTCCACGAAACGCCGTCGTCGGCCGCCGCGGCCGGCCGTGGCTGAGCACCTGTTGCTCGTCGGGATGATGGGCTCGGGGAAGTCCACGGTGGCTCGGCTCGTCGCGGGGCGCCTGGGCCGACCCCACGTCGACACCGATGAGGTGGTGGAGCGGGTCGCCGGCACGTCGGTGAGTGAGATCTTCTCGACGCGTGGCGAGGCGGCCTTCCGGGCCGAGGAGGCGCGCGCCCTGGCCAGGGTGCTCGCCGGCGCGGTCCCCTCGGTGATCTCGGTGGGGGGCGGGATCGTCCTCCACCCCGAGCCGCGGGCCGCGCTGCGCCGGCGCGGCACGGTCGTATGGTGGCGGGCCCGTCCCGAGACCCTCGCCCGCCGAGTGGGGCGGCACGCGGAGGGGCCGGTGCTGGTGGGGGCCGCCGGCGGGCCCGCCGCCGCCCTGGCTCGTATCG
>JARLGQ010000169.1 GCA_031292675.1 Acidimicrobiales bacterium | reverse complement strand
TTCGGTCCTCGACCGCGGGCGGCACGATCCCCTCGAACAACCAGTCGAAGGCGATGGGCTGGTGGTCGTTGGCCTCCAGGACGAAGCGGACCGACCGCAGGGGCTCGACCACCTCGTAGCGGATGGGGCCCGTGGTGGTGACGGCGGGTGCGGCGTCGAGGCGGCGGCTGGCGCGCACCGTGCGCTGCTCGACACCGCGCGAGATCCCCGCATACCCGTCCATCACGTTGCGGTTGGGGTACTTGCCGAGGCCGAACCCCAGCTGCAGGCTCCCGTCTTTGGCCGCAGCCATGGCGCAGATCTTCTCTGTCCACGACAGGTCGCTCGTCGCCACGACAGCGAAGGTGTCGGTGATCTGGTGGCACAGCCCCTCGTCGGCGGGGACGAGGGGCCCGATGGGATTGCTCACAAGCTGCTCCGGCTCACGTCGCTCCTGCTCACAACCTGCTCCAGTAGGTGCCGGCGAGCATCTCCTCGAGCGTGGGCCGGTGCATGATCATGTCGTCGGGGTCCTCGGGCATGGCGATCTCGCCGAAGAGCACCTGGCGCCGAGCCACCCTGCTCATCACGATGGCGTGCCGCAGCGCGGCGTACATGGTGTAGAAGTCGAGGTCCTGCGGGGTGTGGCCGGCGTGGCGCTCGTAGGCCTGGGCCACGTCGTCGAGCCGCATGAAATTCGGCATCCCCGGGAGCCCGGCCTGGATGGCGATGTCGTCGAGGAAGCGGTGGAGGTACACCATCCAGCCGATGTCGATCTCGCGCGGCCCGACGGCACACATCTCCCAGTCGAGCACCGCCACCGGTTCGAAGTCCCGGAACATCATGTTGCCGATCCGGGCGTCTCCCCAGCTGATCACGGGCGCGCCCTCGGCGGCGGGCCAGTGGTCCTCGAGCCACTCGAAGGTGCGCTCGATGAGCGGCGACCGGGCCCCGTCGGCCACCACCCACTCGTAGTACGAGCGCTGTTCCGCCAGGTGGCGCCGCAACGCCGTGCCACCGGGCCGGTCGAGCTCGAGGAAGGCCACGTCCCCGGCGGTGACGTCCGCGTCGTGCAGCTCGGCCAGGACGCGCACCGACGCGTCCTGGAGCCGGGCCTGGTCGGCATGGGGCGCCTCCGACAGCCAGGAACCGAACGGGTACGGCATGATGTCGGGCGGGACCAGCCCCTCGACCCGCTCCATCACGAAGAACGGCGAGCCGATCGCTTCAGGATCGAGCTCCAGCCACAGGGTCCGGGGCACCGGGACGCGGCTGCGCTCGCCCACCAGGCGCATGACCCGGAATTGGCGCTCGAGGTCGTACACCGGAAACACGGGGGCGGCGTCGGGGTCCGGGACCAGCCGCGCTGCGCACGCCTGGGTCACCACCGCCCCGGACGACCCCGATCCAGGCCCGGCGCCGGTGTCGTCGCGCCAAGTGGACTCGAAGAGCAATGTCTCGCTCGACATCCCGTTGGACTCGGGCACCACCAGCTCCGACACCTCGGGGTCCGTCACCTTCGTGGCCAACCACGTCACCAGGCGTCGGTGCAGGTCCTCCCGGTCGCGCGTCGAGGTCCTCGGCCGCGGCGCCGCTTCGGCCGCCGCTTGGGCCGCCGGTCCGGCCGCCGGTTCCCGGGCCTGATCCGACGGGGTGCGGGCGCCCTGCTCCGTCACGTCGCGACCCCGTCTGCCACCGACTCCCATCCCGTGAAGCCCGAGGGCTCGTGGCGGCCGAAGGTCCCGTGCTCGAACATGCCCCAGCCTTCGGCGCCGTCGCAGCTGGCGCGCGCCACGTGGTCCACCACGCCGAAGGGGATCCGGCCCGTGATGGCGGGGTCGCGCATGTCCACCACCACGCCTTCGGTCCAGCCCCGCCCTCGCCACTGCCCGTGGGACCAGTCCGGGTCGCCCCCGTAGCCGGGGCCGCAGTTGAGGCCCACGAAGCCGAGCGTCTCGATCTCGAGGGTGACCGGCTTGCCCCCGCGGGCGCGCATGTGCAGCACGGCGGACTCGGGGTGCCGTGTCCCGAGCCGGTAGCGGACCTCGACCTCGGGCCACCCGAGCTGTTCGGGCGGGCGCCCCGACCCTGCCGCGAAGACCCGGACCGCCTCGTTGAGCAGACGGGTGCCGTCGCCGTCCTCCTGGGCGATGACCACCACGGCGAAGTCGTCGAAACGCAGGGGTACGTACGTCCACCAGAAGCCGAACCCGTCCTCGGGCTCGGACGCGCCGCGCCCGGGCGGTTCGGCCTCGCCCACGGGCCGGATGCCCCACGAGCGGTCCCGGGTGCCGACCCAACGGTCGTCGCTCACCGTGAGCTCGTCGCCCCCGACCCGGAGCAGCCCCGACCACGTGCCGACCTGGGCGAAGCGCGAGGCGTCGAGGATGACCCGGCCGCCCTGGCGCATGACGTGCGCGGGCTCCTCGACGGTCGGGAACGACCCGGTCCAGGTGAGGTCGAAGGCGACCCCGTGGTCCTCCCCCTCGCACACCACGCGCACCCGCTCGAGGGGCTCGAGGACCTCGATGCGGTAGGGGCCGACGCGCTGGGTCATGCGGTCGTCGCCCAGGGCGTCAGACGTCCGCACCGTGTACTGCTCGTCGCCGCGCCGCACCGTGGCATAGGCGTCGATGACGCCGAGGTTCGGGTACACGCCCATGCCCGTCACCAGGAACACCTCGCCGGTTCGGTCGTGGGCGTTGAAGTAGCAGCGGTCATAGGCGTTGCGGTCGCTCGTCGCCATGTGCCGCATCGAGAGCGGCACCTGGTGCACGGGATACTCGTCGAGCGGCACGGGCATGTGTTCGGCTCCCCCCGGTCGTTCTCGGCACCGGCGTCCCCCGGCGAAGGTACGCCGCGGTCGTCCCGAGGCACTCAACGTAGCCCCGCCCGCGCGACGACCGACGAGACGAGGCCGCCGACGATCGCCGACGACGCGCCGCAGGCCCGTGACCGGTTGCCGCCGGCACCAACGTGACCGCCGGTCAGACGACGAGGCCCCGCCCCGTGACCAGGGGCAGGTCCAGCGCGGTGAGCAGCCCGGGAGGCGCCTCCACCACGGCCGGCACGGCGTTGACGAGACGCATGGCGGTGGCCTTGAGCCCGCCGGTGTTGTGGTCGCCGTCGGTGCCCATGAGCTGGAGGTCGACCGTGTAGGTGGGCTCGCCGCGCACGATCACGCGGTAGCCGCCCTGGCCGGCGGGCTGGGGCCAGTCGGGCCCGATGTCGTCGGCGAGCCGGGTGACGTGCTCCAGGACCACCACGGCGCGCCCGGCGCGCATGCCCCGCACCTCGAAGCGCAGTCCGGCCGCGGTGCCCTTCTCGACGGTCCCCGACGCGATGGCGATCTGGCGCGGTGCGGGCAGGCGCTCGTAGTGCTCCTCGACCGAGTCGAGCTCGACGTCGAGCCCGGCCGCGATCTGGCGCACGACGCTTCCCCACGCCATGGTCAGCACCCCGGGCAGCAGCAGCATGGGGACGTCCTCGAGTGGGCGCCCGAATCCCATGATGTCGAACATCACCATGGGCTGGTCGTAGGTGGCGTAATTGAGGATCTCGAGGCAGCGGACCTCTTCGATGCGCTCGCTGATGCCGGTGATCACGAGCGGGAGCCAGTCGTTGGCGAAGCCGGGGTCGATGCCGTTGACCCACAGCGACACGCCCGCGCCCAGCGCGGCGACGCGCAGGGGGTCGGTCATCTCGGCGGGGACGACCCCCTCGGGGTACTGCAGGAACACCGGTCCGCTCGACACCACGTTGGCCCCGGCGCGCAGGATCCTCTCCAGGTCGGCGAGAGCCTCGGGCAGCCGGTTGTCGGCCATGGCGGTGTGCACGACGCAGTCGGCCCCGAGGGCCAGGACGGCCTCGGCGTCGTCGGTGGCCGTCACGCCCAGGGAGCGCCCCAGGCCGGCCAGGTCGCCGGCGTCGCGACCCGCCTTGTCGGGGTTCGACACCCACACGCCCACGAGCTCGAGGTCGGGTCGGGCGTCGATGCCGGCCAACGCGTGCCGGCCGACGTTGCCCGTGCCCCACAGCACGACGCGATGTGTCATGGCGGCCCCCTCAGCCCAAGTCGACCTGAGGGCGCTCGGCGCCGCCGTCGATCTCGAAGATCTTGCCGGTGACGAAGTCGCCCGCCGGCGACGCCAGGTAGACGACGCACGCCGCGATGTCCTCGGGCTGACCGATGCGTCCCACCAGGGCCGTCTCCTCGATGAAGGCCAGCATGGCCGCGTCCTTCACCACCACGTCGACCGCCGAAGTGGCGATGGTCCCCACCGCGATGGCGTTGACCCGGATGCGCGGCGCCAGCTCGGCGGCGGCCAGGCGGGTGTAGTGCGACAGCGCCGCCTTGGCGGTGGCATACGCCGTGAAGCCGCGCGGCGCCACCCTTCCGGCCATGGACGAGATGTTGACGACGGCCCCTCCGTCCCCGCGCAACATGACGGGCACCGCGGCGCGTACCAGCGCGTGGGCGCTGCTCACGTTGTAGCGAAAGGCCCGTTCGAGATGCCCCGGGGACACGTCCAGCAGGGGGCGGGGCATCCAGCCCCCGTGGTTGTTCACGATGATGTCGAGACGACCGAAGGCCTCGGTGGCCGAGTCGACGAGCTGCGCCATGACGTCGAGGTCGTTGAGGTCGGCCGGCACCACCACGGCCCGGCGTCCCACCGCCTCGACCTGCGTGGCGACGGCCCGGAGCTGTTCCTCGGTTCGGGCCGCGACGACCACGTCGGCACCGGCCTCGGCCAGGGCGACGGCGGTGGCGGCGCCGATGCCGCGGCCGGCCCCCGTGACGATGGCGGCGCGATCGGTGAGCCGGAAACGGTCCAGGATCATCGGCGCCGACCCTAGCCCAGGGCCGCTTCGGGGTGAAACGTGTTCCAGTGCGGCGCCCCGGGACCGGCGAGGCCGGCGAGATGTCAGCCCGGGCAGGTCGCCTGGGAAGGTGTCAGCCCGGGCGGGTCGAGGGCAGGCCGAGCTTGCGGTGGTCCCAGGACACGGTGCGCTCCACCTGCAAGGCGATGACCACGCGCTTGTGCAGCATGGTCTCGACGAAGGGCCGCAGCTCCTCGGTGTAGGCCCCGTAGTAGCGCTCGAAGAGGTTGACACCCAGCTCGAACATGCGATCGGGGTCGTCGACGAAGACGGCGGTGCCTACGAGCTCCACGCCGCGCAGCTCCTCGTAGTAGTCGCCGTCCTCGGCCATGCACGTCATGCGGGGGTCGCGCCGGAGGTTCTGGGCCTTCTGGGACTTGGCCTTGGTCTCGAAGGCCAGCATCCCGTCGAGGAGCCCGTACCACATGGCCACGGCGTGGATGGAGCCGTCGTGATTGACGGAGCACAACGTGACCGGCCGCCGCTCGGCCAGGAACCCCTCGATCTCCTCCGGGGTCATCTTGATCTGGGCCCGCTGGTTGACGCCGTGGCCCATCTGCGCCGGTGCGTCGCTCATCTCGTCACGCTCATCGCGGCGAGCGTACCCGGCCTGGTGGTTCACCCACCGAGATCGGCCCAGTCGGCGGGGTCAATAGGCGCAGGGCAGGTGCTTGATGCCGTTGATGAAGTTCGAGCGCAGGCGGTCGGGCTCGGCTGTGGCCCGGATGTCGGGGAGGTGGCGGAACAGCTCGCGGAACATGACGGTGATCTCGCGCCGCGCCAGGTGCGCTCCCAAGCAGAAGTGCGGGCCCGGTGCGCCGAAGCCGACGTGGGGGTTGGGGTGGCGCAGCACGTCGAAGCGCTGCGGGTCCTCGAACACGTCCTCGTCGCGGTTGGCGGAGTTGTAGAAGAGGATGACCTTGTCGCCTTCCGCGAAGGTGTGGCCCGAAAGCGTCGTCGGCGCGGTGGTGGTGCGGCGCATGAAGATGACCGGGGAGGCCCAGCGGACGATCTCGTCGACGGCGGTGGGGGCCACGGTCTCGAAGTCGGCCGCCCACAGGTCGTGCTGGTCGGGCCGCTCGGTCAACGCCCACAGGCCGTGGCTGATGGCGTTGCGCGTCGTCTCGTTGCCCGCCACCACCAGCAGGATGAAGAACGACGCCAGCTCGGAGTCGGTGAGCGACTCGCCGTCCACGTTGGCGTTGGCGAGCGCCGAGGTGAGGTCGTCGGTGGGGTGCTCGAGCCGGAATCCTGCCAGCTCCCGCATGAGCTGGGCGAGGTCGTTGCCCGCGTTCATGAACGCCAGCACGGGGTCCTCGCCCTCGGGGACGTACTCGGTGTCGCCGAAGGACAGGATGATGTTGGACCGGTTGAACACCGTGTCGTAGTCGCGCTCGGGGACGCCCATCATGTCGCAGATGATCTTCAGCGGGAGCCGGGCCGCCACCTCGGTGACGAAGTCGCACTCGCCCTTCTCCCGGACCTTGCCGATGATCTCGTCGGCCACCTGCTCGATGTTGTCCTCGACGGCACGCACCATGCGGGGGTTGAAGGCGGCGGAGACGATCCGGCGCAGGCGGGCGTGGCGCGGGTCGTCCATGTTGATCATGGAGCCGAAGAACTCGAGGAGCTCGGGTGGCATGTCGAGGATGGTGGTGCCCGACTGGCCCGAGCAGTACAGCTCGGGGTGCCGGCTGATCTCGACCACGTCCGCGTAGCGCGTCACCGCGTAGTAGCCCGGGCCGGGGGGGATGGGGACGAAGGTCTCCACCTCGATCTCGGGGTCCGGGAAGAAGGCGATGGGTCGCTGGGCGCGCAGCGTGGCGAAGGCCGCCTCGCGCTCGGACCACGGCTTCTGCCAGAAGTCGAGGTTCGACAGCTCGATGTCGTCCACCCGGAGTGCCTGCGGGATCGTCATGTGCCACCCCTTCGCCCGGACCCGGTTGCGGTCCCCGGCTGTTCATCCTCGCGCCGTCGTCCCGGGCGCGACCAGCTCAGGCTGATCGTTTCGATCCCCGGCGTCGACCGCCCCGCCGGCTCGGACCGGGATCAGAACGGGACGGGCACGCGGCGGCGCCCCGTGGGGCGGCCGAGGCCCGAGCGGACCACGTCGCCGAGGAGCCCGGCGTCGGCCGCGTCCTCGGCGGTGCAGGGGTCCGACGAGTAGCTCGCCCGCGCCGCCAGCGCGGCCAGCTTCCCGTAGGCGTCGACGGTGGCCTCGATCGATGGCTCGACGTTGGGCGGGGCCGGGGAGGAGGCGGTCACCGGGCGGTAGGGCACGAGCCACTTGGCGCCGGCCAGGGCGGCCAGGCGTGAGGCGTGCTCCTGAAGGGTCTCGGCGGGCCGCCGCCCCAACCGGGCGCGCTCGAG
>JARLGQ010000017.1 GCA_031292675.1 Acidimicrobiales bacterium | reverse complement strand
GGGTGCTGATGCTTCCTGCCAGGCCCGTCGTGACGGCCCACGAATGAACCTGCTGGCCGAGAGTGCTGCCGGGGAACGGACTCCCGCACGATGCCAGTGCCAGGGCGGCCACGAGCAGGGCGACCCCGCGGACACTCACCGGTCGCCGGGACCGGGGAGCCCCACCGGGGGCCAGGACGGATCGAGCTGCCGCAGGAAGAGGGCGCAGCGCTCCTCCTCGGCCGTCTCGCCGATGGCGGCCGCCGCCGCTCGCAGCCCGTCGACGCACCGGAGGAAGCCACGATTGCCCGGGTGCACCCAACGCACGAATCCGCTCCCCTTCCACCCTGCCTGCCGCAGGGCGTCGAGGCCGCGGTGGTACCCCACCCGGAAGCACGCGTACGCCTCGATGTCGTCGCGAGCCACGTCCCCGAGTGCGGCCCAGGCCTCGGACCACTCGGGGAAGGCTCGCACCACGTCGGCCACCGCATCGTGGCGCGCTGCCACGGGGACCTCCAGCGCTCCCGCCAAGCGCGTGGCCGCGGCAGGGGGCGCCGGGTCGAGCGCGGTGTCGGGGGGTGCGGAACCGAGGCCGATCGGACCGGTCATCTCGAGGAGTCTCCGGCACCCTCGGACTCGGGGAGGTAGTGGCGCTGCCCGGTGGGATCCGCCCACACCCGCATCAGGCGATCGGTGACGGGGTCCTTGAAGACCTCGTCGGTCGGCACCCACCCCGGCTCGGCCCGCGGCGACTCGCCGTGACGCCTCAGGAACAGGCTCATGGCCGCGGCCACGAGCACAGCGATGATCACGAGGACCGCGATGAGCCCGAAGAACATCGGGCTTACCGCCGAGGCCCGATGACGACCGCCGTGCCGTAGGCGGCGATCTCGGTGAGAGACTGACCGATCTCCGAGGAGTCGAACCGCATCCCCACGATGGCGTTGGCCCCCATGATGCGGGCGTTCTCGATGAGCCGGTCGATGGCGTGGCGCCGGCTGTCCTCGAGCAGCTTGGTGTACTGCCCGACCTCGACCCCCACCAGGGCCTTGAACGACGCGCCCACGCCGCGCACTGCACCCATGGAGCGCACGACGAGCCCGAAGCACGACCCGAGGGTCCGCTCGATCTCGTACTCGGGGAAGGCGAAGGTCGTGGTGACCGGGAACGTGGCGTACCCCCCGGCGGCGGTGCCCGCCTCGGCCACACTGGGGTCCTGGGTACTGGGGTTCTGCGTCGTCACGGCTGGCTCCTTGGGCTCGTGGGACAACTCGCCTGACATTACGTCGGGAAGCTCGCCTGACGATACGTGCAGCATGAGGCGCCGGAGGCGGGTGACGGGCCCGTACGGGCCCAGAGCCGGCGCGGTGCGGCGCGGAGGCGGCGCGGCGCGAGACCCCTACCCGATCACTCGAAGCTCACGAGATGGTAGTCCCGCCCCTTGCGCAGGACGAGGTGACGGTCGAAGAGCAGGTCCGGTCGCCCCAGTCGCGCCTCGGTGTCTTGGACGCGCTCGTCGTTGACGTACACCCCACCTTGGGCGACGAGGGTGCGCGCGTCGCGCTTGGAGGTGGCCAGCCCCGTCTCGACGAGGGCATCGACCAGTGCGAGCCCGTCCCCGTCGAGGGTGGTGCGCACCCGGGTCGAGGCGGGCGTCTCCTTGCGCACCTCGAGAAGCATGTCCTCGTCGAGCGATGCGAGAGTGCCCGAGTACAGCGCCAGCGAAGCCGACTCGGCCCGTCTCGCCTCGGCCTCACCGTGCACGACCGTGGACACCTCGCGGGCCAGGACGCGCTGGGCTTCGCGGCGCTCGGGGTGCGAAGCGGTCGCCTCGTCGAGGCCTCGAATGGTGTCGTGGTCGAGGAACGTGAAGAAACGCAGGTACGCACCAACGACGCTGTCCTCGGCACGGAAGAAGAACTGGTAGAACCGGTACGGGCTCGTGCGGGTGGCGTCGAGCCAGACCGTGCCCGACTCGGTCTTCCCGAATTTGGTGCCGTCGGCCTTCAACACGAGGGGGGTGGTGAGCCCGAACACCTCCTGGCGGCGAGCCCTGCGGATGAGCTCGACGCCCATGGTGATGTTGCCCCACTGCTCGCTCCCCCCCAGCTGCAGACGGCAGCCGTGCTCGTCGAAGAGGTGGAGGTAGTCGTAGGCCTGGAGGAGCATGTAGCTGAACTCGGTGAACGAGATCCCCTGTTCGGGACGCTCCAGTCGGGCCCTGACCGACTCCTTGGCCGTCATCTGGTTGACACTGAAGTGCTTGCCGACGTCCCGCAGGAACTCGATGACCCCGAGCCGCGTCAACCACTCGCCGTTGTCCACCAACAGGGCCCTCGACCCGCCGGCGGCGTCACCGAAGTCGACGAGGCGCTCGAGCTGGGCGCGGATCCCGGCCAGGTTGGCGGCAAGCTCGGCCTCGGCGAGGAGCACGCGCTCCTCGCTCTTGCCGCCCGGGTCGCCGATGGCCCCGGTACCCCCGCCGGCGAGGGCGATGGGCCGGTGCCCGGCTTCCTGGAGCCGTCGCAGCACGAGCACCCCGAGCAGATGTCCCACGTGGAGGCTGTCGGCGGTGGGGTCGATCCCGAAGTACGCCGTCAGCGGTTCTGCGTCGAGCCGCGCCGGCAACGACGGATCGGTGACCTGATGGACCAGGCCCCGGAACTCGAGGTCGGACGAAATCGACGGGTCAACCGAGCGCGACGGCATCGTCCCAGCCTCTCACGACGTCACACGCCCCCCGACGGCATGGCGAGCGCACCGCCGTCGACGACGAGCACGTGCCCGGTGATCCACGAGGCCGCCTCCGACGCCAGGAACAGCGCGGCCTTGGCGATGTCGTCGGGCTCTCCCAGTCTCTTCAAGGGAAGGCGCCCGGCCACGGCGTCTCCCCCCCGCTCCCACAGGGCCCGGGCGAAGTCGGTGCGCACCAGTCCCGGCGCCAGCGCATTGACGCGCACCGCAGGTCCGAGCTCGGAAGCCAGCTGACGCGTCAGGTGCACGAGGGCGGCCTTGGTGACGTTGTACCACCCGATCCCGTGCTCGACCGACAGCCCTCCGATCGACGACAGGTTGATGACCGAGCCGCCGTGCTCGGCCATCGACGCGCGCCACGCGCACTGCGTCCACACCAGGGCGGCTTCGAGGTTCACCTGTACGGTCTTGTCGGCACGCGCCAGGTCGATCTCGACCACCGGCCCGAAGTACGGGTTGGTGGCGGCGTTGTTCACCAACACGTCGAGTGATCCGAAGCGCTCGACGGTGGCGTCCACACCGCGCCGGGCGGCGTCGGGGTCCCCGACGTTGGCGGCGTGCCAGGCCACGTCGCCGGGCAGTCCCTCCATGGACGCCGCCGCGTCGGCGAGTGCTTCCGCCTTGCGCGACACCAGCATGACGTGGGCCCCGGACTCGGCGAACCGGGTGGCGATGGCCTTGCCGATCCCCCGCGACCCACCGGTGACGAGCGCCACCTTGCCGTCG
Organism: Acidimicrobiales bacterium; assembly: GCA_031292675.1. Lineage (GTDB taxonomy): Bacteria > Actinomycetota > Acidimicrobiia > Acidimicrobiales > UBA8190 > Chersky-840. Next base: position 1,426 of record JARLGQ010000017.1, on the reverse strand, counting down.
AGCCGGAGATCCATGGCGCCACACCCTAGGGACCGGCGTGGGGCACCGGCCATCTCGGCCGTCTCCGCTCCCTTGCGCCGCGGCGCCGGCCGGGACCTCGGATGTGCGGCGCACGCGTGCCGGGGCCGTAGGCTCGCAGGGATGAACCGACTGGCCTCGGAGACGAGCCCCTACCTCCGCCAGCACGCGCACAATCCGGTCGACTGGTACCCATGGGGTGACGAGGCCTTCGACAAGGCCCGCGCCGAGAACCGTCCCGTCTTCTTGTCGGTGGGGTACTCCGCCTGCCACTGGTGCCATGTCATGGCGCACGAGTCCTTCGAGGACGACACGACCGCCGGCGAGCTCAACGCCCGGTTCGTCTCGGTCAAGGTGGATCGTGAAGAGCGACCCGACGTCGACGCGGTGTACATGGAGGCGGTCCAGGCCATGACCGGTCGCGGGGGATGGCCGATGACGGTGTTCCTCACCCCCGACGGCCGTCCCTTCTTCGGCGGGACGTACTTCCCCCCGCGCGACCTCGGCGGCACCCCGAGCTTCCGCCGGGTGCTCGACGCCGTGGCCGATGTCTGGGACAACCGCCGCGACGAGGTCGACCAACAGGCCGACGCGCTGGCCGACGCCATCGACCGGCGCACGCGCCTGCCACAAGACCTGATCGCAGGCGCCCAGGGCGCGAGCCCCGACGCCGGTTCCCTGGCCCCGGCACTCCTGGCGTCGGCGGCTGCGGACCTCGGGGCGCGCTTCGACTCCGCCTGGGGCGGCTTCGGGCCCGCGCCGAAGTTCCCCCAGGCCCAACTGGTGGACCTCTGCCTGCGCCACCATCGCGCCACGGGCCAGGCCTCGTCGCTCGCCATGGCCACCACCACGCTGGGGGCGATGGCCGCCGGCGGGATCTACGACCACCTGGGGGGCGGCTTCGCGCGCTACTCCACAGACGACACCTGGACGGTGCCGCACTTCGAGAAGATGCTCTACGACCAGGCCGGGCTGGGACGCGCCTACCTCCACGCCTGGCAGGTCACCGGAGAGCCGCGCTGGATCCAGGTCGTCGAGGAGACCGTCGGCTACGTGCTGCGCGAACTGGCGGCGCCGGGGGGCGGACTGTGCTCCGCCCAGGACGCCGACTCCGAAGGTGAAGAAGGTCGCTTCTACGTGTGGACCCCCGCCGAGGTGGATGCGGTGGTGGGCCCCGAGCTGGCCGCGGTCGTCGCCGACTGGTACGGGGTCACCGCCAGGGGCAACTTCGAGGGCCGCAACATCCTGCGTCGCCCCCTGGGCGCGCCCCTGGCGCGGCCGGCGGAGGTGGAAGACGCCCGTCGCCTGCTGTTCGACGCGCGCTCCTGCCGGGTCCCCCCCGGTCTCGACGACAAGGTCCTGACCGAGTGGAATGCCATGTTCGGGTCGACACTCGCCGAGGCGGCCG
>JARLGQ010000168.1 GCA_031292675.1 Acidimicrobiales bacterium | reverse complement strand
TCTTCCTCGAAAGTCTCGATCTCTCGCCCATGCACCGCTGGGTGGTGACCGACTGCCAGGTCCTGATCGAGGTTCTCGAGTCCCGGATCTCGTTGCTCGAGGCCGAGATCCGTCGCCAGGCCAAGCCCGACAAACGCGTCGACGCCTTGATGGCGATTCCCGGGATCGGGCTCCTCAGTGCCATGACCCAAGTGTCGGAGATCGGGGACATCACCCGCTTCGCCACGGCCCGCAAGCTGTGCGCCTGGGCGGGGATCATCCCTTCCATGCGCAAATCGGACCGGACTCTGCACCATGGCCACATCACCCGGGCCGGACCCGCCGCAGTGCGCCACGTGCTGGCCGAAGCCGCACAAACGGCCATCCGCAAAGAGCCCTATCACTCCGACTTCCTCGCCACCAAGCGCCGGCGGGGGTCGGGCATCGCCCTCATTCGGGTAGCGCGCTAACTGCTCACCGAGTCCTTCTACGCACTGCACGCCCTCGAGGACGAGCAGCGCCAATGTTCGTGAGATTGGTCAAATCGGCCGGGCGAGTCCGAGGTATCCTCGTGCGCGCCCAAGGCGCCGAATATTCGAGTGAGACAGCCCGGCTTTCACATTTGACGTCGTGGGTAGTTCGATCCCCCCACTTCATTCAGGCATCCCGACGGTACGCAACGGCTCACGGACTGACGCCTTCGTGCTCGAAACCACCGAAAGACTGCTCCACGGCTACAAGCGCGTGAGCCGCCAGACCACCGAGGGACCGGGGAGGCGGCGCGAGGCCCGCAAGACCACCTCGATGTTCTGACCGCCGGGGGCGACTCTGAGCACGCCGATGCGGGCGCCGTTGGCGATGGTTGACGGCAACGCCCCCACCTGCACCTGGACATGCACTCTCAGGCCGGGCCAGCTGACCAGACCCGACGACTTCGAGGCCGTCACCGGGACCGAGGTGCCCCAGGGGGCCACGATGCGCCCCACCAGCTGCCCCGGCGGAAAAGGGCGGAACGTGCTGATGGCGGCGAAAGCGGCCCTCACCAACGCGTCGGCATGGTCCACCGCGGCGTCGTTGGGACTGATCGCCTGCTGACCGAGCACAGCGCCGAAAAGGGTCGTGCTCATCCCACCCACGTTCTTCTGGGCCGCGAAGAGGAAGCACCCGCCGGCCGCGGCGTCGGATCCGGTCGTGATGCCGACGATCCCGTCATGGCCGAGATCGAAGTCGAGGTTGTAGACGAGCCCGGCGAGAGGAAGGGTCACCTGCGCGGCGGCCACGATCTGACGGAAGGTGGGGATCGCCATGGCCGCCTCGCCCAGCCGGATCAAATCGGCCGGCGTGCTCACAGACCTCGGGTCCAACCCGCTCGGGTCGGTGAACGTGGTGGAGTCGAGGCCAAGCGCATGAGCGGCGGTGTTCATCTTGGCCACGAAGGCAGTTGTGCTCGAAGCGTCCCAGTCGGCGAGCAGGGTGGCGATGTCGTTCCCTTGCGCCACGAGCAGGCCTTCCAGGGCCTGGAGCTCGGTTAGCGTCTCGCCTACGACCACGGGGACCACCGCCTGTTGGGTAGCCGCCTCGGCCTGGGCGGCGGTGATTGTCGCCGCCGTCACCGGGATAGCGGCCCCAGTGGCACCGGGGGCGAGCGGATGGTCCTGGAGGACGACATAGGCCGTCATGACCTTGGCGAGGCCGGCGATAGGGGCGGGGCGGGTGCTCCCCACGTGCCCGAGACTCCCGGCTCCCTCTACCGACAGCGCCGCTGAACCTGTGGTCGGCCACGGCAACGACGGAAGCGATCCGGGCCGACGCACCGACATCGACACGGTGGAGCGGAACACCGGAGAGGGCACCGGGCGGAACCACTGCACACCCAGAAGAGCTCCGATAAGCACCGCCACGACCGCCCCCAGGACGTATCGCCCCGCGCGCTCGGCCCTCTCCTTGGCGATGGACCTGAGCGTGTCGGCGCTCAGAGCCGGGGTGTGCTCACCCAGAGTGCGAAGTCGGCCTTCGCTCGCCTTGGAAAGCCGTCGGCCACGATGAACGGCGCCCGGACCGGTGCCCGACCTCTGTCTACTGGCCATTTTCGGCCACAGTAGTTAAAGGTTTCCAGCAGACGTTGGCACCGACAGGTCCTGGGTGGTGGCCGATGTGGAGACCCGGTCTTTGGCCCTTTGCACAGGCGGCGCACGCGGCGTCTAATGGAGATGGATCCCGAGTGGTTGAAAGGTTGGCTGAAAGGTCGCCCTGAAGGTCACTCATTTCGGCTGACCATCCTGAAGGCGCCGTGTGCGGTCGCCCCGCCTCTGACGGTACTCCGACCGGGATCGCTCCCGGTCGGAGTACCAGGATGGCCAGGCGCCCCGGGCCAGGGGATCGACTCTCGCCAGGGCGTTCTACCTACGGAAGTACCGGACCGGTCCGCAGCTTCCCGCGGATCGGTGTGTTGAATGTTCATGATCGGCTGGCGCCAACCGAGCGACAAGCTCAACCGACCGTCAACGTCCTGGCAGCGGTCAGAGCCCGGGTCGTCCATTCGGCTGTCCATCCGACCGACGGCGGTCGAAGCGTCTTTGGCGAAGCCAGGAGAAGAGCAGCACCCTTGCCACCAAGATGACTCCGCCGATCATGAGGACCCAGATAACGGCAGCGCGCGTACCAACCAAGGAGTCGACGAGCAAGAACCGCAGGGCGAAGAGGAAGAGCAGGATCCCTATCCAGGCGCTGCCACCACGGAGACGTATCCCGTAGCGGCCGCGGGTTCCATTCCCGTATCCCCGCTTGGCCTGTCTCCCTGGATCGGGCCCGGGATTGCCCTGTCCAGGCGCGCCGGAGAGGCGGGCACTGGGGACAATGATGCCTTGACTCCGTTGCATCTGAGCGAACCGGCGGATCTGGTCTCGATGCTCCCTGGCGTACCGACGAGGGTTGATCCCCTGCGCCAGCAGGTCCTCGGGCGAGACGCCGAAGATCTGGGTGACGTTTGCCCGGACCCACTGCTGTCGGGCTCGTTGCGAGGCACTGTCGGGGGGGTTTGCGTTGCCGTTGATCGGGTTCGGATCGATGCCCAAGTCTTCCACCTACCTGTCCGTATCGGGGACCGCTCGATAATCGCGGGTCGGAACGGTCCTGTTTGGCTCCCCGCCCGGACCGGCCACGACCAAGGGCGAACAACCCTGCAGTTGCGGACGGTCAACCCGGACGCGTCCAGACGTGGCCCGAGAACCAGGAGGCACCTTTTAGTGCTGTGTTTCCTCCGCCTCAGCCGCCAGTCGAGATGCGAGCTGGCGCGAGATGCCGAGGGCTCGGGCGACGTCGCTGAAGCTTGACCCTTGCTCCTTGGCCAAGGCGAACATCGCCAGCCGGACCCGGTGGCGAGCCGCCTCGAACTCCTCGAGGGCTTCGGTCACCTCGCTACGACGCACCGGCCCGTGGAGGCTCTCAAGTGCCGGAACCAGGTGGGTACCCTGATCGACGAGCGTGGCGACGCTGGCGCTCGCCTTGCTGTAGCGCCGGAGAACTGTGTGGAGGTGTTCTGCAACCTCGTTGAGTTCCGATAAGCGGCGCACCAACTGCTTGCTCTTGCTCGGCACCCGCCTTCTGACCCCTTCACCCACCCACGGCTCATTGGACAGAAACGAGGCTAGTTGGCATGGCAACCGGTGGGGTGGCGCGAAACCGCCCCCACCAGGGGGGAGGTTTCACTGGACAACCATGCGTCACAGGAGGTCCTCGCGTGGGGGTACGTCAACAACCTCAACAGCAGCATGACCGAACGGCGAGAGACTGTCAACGGGTGTGGACACGAGGGCTAACATCGGTCATTCACAGAGCTGCCCACGGTGACATCAAACCAACGCTTGGTGAGGAGGTCGTGGTGGACAAGAAACAGGGGTCGTCCCCTCCTTCACTGGCTGAAGAGCAACAGCAGCTCACTCGGTCCCGGATCAGCCGAGCCGCCATGGAGGCCGTCGCCCGACGAGGCTTCGACGCCACCGTCGACGAGATCGCCCGACTATCTGGCGTGAGTCCCCGCACCGTATTCCGCCACTATGCGAGCCACGACCAGTTGATTGTCTCCACGGTGAAGGACATGTTCGAGGCCTGCGGCCAACCGACGGAGGGAGTGCCGACACCCACCGACGACCTCGACGGCTGGATCGAGGGCTTGGCGCTCACGATCCACACCCGCAACGCCGAGATCCTCGGGAAGGCGTTCTGGGACATTCACGCCCCGAATCGCAACGCTTCTGAGGCGCTCTCCGAGGTGGACGCTCTCCGGCGCGAGTCTCGAACCCGAGGGGTGTGCTACCTGGTGACCCTGGCCTGGCAGAGGGCCGGTGGCACCGGTGATCCTCCAAAGGATCTGATGCTGGCGTTCGCTCTCAACTTCTCGGCGTTTACGACTCAGGCGCTCATGGTGGACTTCGACCAGACCCCTGCCCAGATCGGGGTGCTAACGGCCGAGATCTTGAAGATGCTTCTCAGACGCGCCGTCCAAGCGCAAGGCGAGCCGACCGATACCCGTCCAGATGGCGGCCAGGGTTGACGTTAGCGCGGCAGGGAAGCGACCCTTTAGGACGTTCTTCTGCACCCGACCGTTGCTCAGCCCCTCCACCGTCCACCGGCGAAGTAGTTGTGGACCTCGAAGAACTGGATTTCGGGTGGTTCGGACACGCCCACCTCTGGTGCGACCGGACGAATTCGTGTCTCTAGGAACTGCTCGAAATGCTTCTCGCGACTCCCATACGTCAATGATGCGAAAGCCGTCGTCGGTCTTCGTCACCCAGTGGAATAGCTCCTCCCTCGCGCTCGGTCCGCCCGAAAGGAGCCCCATCCTCTCCATGGCCTCGTCGTATTGCTCGAGCGTGGCGCCCCGGAAGTCAAGCTGCACTGCGACTACCATCGGACACCCCCATACCGTCGACACTGAGCCAGACGAGGGTCTGATTCCTGACTCGACCGCAACGTCGCATAGTTTACGCGCATTTGGCACAGACAAATAGTCCAGACGAATGAGGGTGGGTATTCACCAACATGGCAGACGCGCCTGACATAGCGACGGACGGAAGTGCCCGTCATCTTTGATGATAACACCGAGATCGATGCCGAGACATCGTCAGCGAGTTGGAACATGCGCAGCGTGCTGAGTTCAAGCTGCTCAGAGCGACGCTCGGGGACTGCCAGGCCGTACCCCGAGCGATACTCCTCGGGTCGGGTTAGACCCCGGACCGGAGCCCCCGAGCAGGACCCGGCAGCGGTAGGGGCGAAGCTTGGGCGGCTTGGATCGCCACCCTACGTACGCCTTGGCGGGACTCTTGGATTGAGAAGCCGTTGAGCTTCCTCTCTGACCGTGGTCGTCGGAGAGGGCTACGGTCGGGCCGTGACGGATGCCCAACGCCTACTCCTAGACCGGCTCGATATCGACGACCTCTTGGTCCGCTATGCGACCGTCGTCGACGAACGCCGATGGGACGACCTCGACAGCGTCTTCACGGACGACGCCGTGCTCGACTACCGCTCGGCCGGGGGGATCCGTGGATCCCTCGATGAGGTCAGGGACTGGCTCTCGTCCATCCTGCCCATTTTCGCCTGGACCCAGCATCTCATCGTCAATCGAGTCGTTGACCTAGTCCCAGGAGCAGATACGGCGACCGCCCGGTCTGCATTCCACAACCCCAACGGTGCCGAGGTCGACGGGAAGCCGTGGTTGTTCGTGGTTGGCGGCGTCTATCACGACCGGATGGTTCACACCGACAAGGGCTGGAGGATCTGTCACCGGGTTGAGGAGACGATCTGGTGGGACAACCCGCTAGCCGGGCTCCCTCCCACTCCGTTTTCGGTTCCAGACGACGCCTTCACATGAATCAAATGACTACGGATGCGGGCGGAGGTCGCTCTGAGCGAACACGAGTCGTCGCCTCAGGACGCTCGACCTTCACCAAGACCCGCCGCGGGCGTGCCCTTGCCCACCTCCGCGACGCTGATCCTGTCCTTGCCCGAATCATCGATGAACGACCGGATTTCGACCCGCGGGCATGGCTCCGGGAGCTTCCCCGAATGGACCTCTTTGGCGCGCTTCTCTTCCAGGTCGTCGGTCAACAATTGTCGGTGCAGTCGACACGACGAATCGTTGAACGCATCCAAGCCGAGTGCAACGGACAATTTCCCTCCCCCTCGCAGCTCCTCTCGATGGAGCCGACGACCTACAAGCAGCGGGCCTGTCGAGACGGAAGGTCGCGACGCTCCGTGATCTCGCCCAACACTTCGCCGACGGGCGACTGGACGAGAGTCAGCTGGCCAGCCTTCCGGACGATGAGGTCGAAGCTCAACCCACGCGGATCTCGGGCATCGGGCCATGGACCGTGCATGGCGCTCTCATCATCGCTCTCGACCGCGAGGATGTCGTCCTTCCGGGTGATCTCGCCCTTCGCAAAGCCATCCAGCGAACCTACGGCCTCGACCATGTCCCAAGTCCCGATGAGATCCTTGCGATCGCCGAACCCTGGCGCCCCTTTAGAACCTTGGCGACGAGCTACTTATTCGCATCGGCTCTTGAGCCCGTGAGGGCTTGACGACGACACCGAAGGACGTGGTGGACATCAACGGCGGAGGTGTGCCCGCCTACTCGGTCCTCGACGAAGGACAGCAGTCTCCTCCTATTTCCCTCACCACCCTGAGAGGGCGGCCACCGCAGGCGGCCGATGAGGCCGACATCGGGCCGGGTACCCCCGGGGTGAGACCGGGGATCTGTGCGTCAGAGGTATCCGAGCGCCAGAGGGCGTACGGCCACCTCCCACTCCAACAAGTGACCCCGACCCGGCGTTCGACGCATCGGTCCGCAACTTTCGACGGTCGCGCTCGACAACCTTTGGACCTATACCGCAATACACGTCGGCTGTCGCTTCGGTTCAGCGATAGCGCAGCCCAGTGAAGCGTTCGAGCTTGTCAAGTTGATGCTCAGCTCGGATCCAGCGGGCGGTGCCCGACCGGGACCGCACGACCAGAGACTCGGTGACCGCCCCCTCCGCTCTGTAGAGGACGCCCCGCAGTAGCGATCCATCGGTGATTCCGGTGGCGGCAACAAATATATCGTCACCGCCTACGAGGGCATCGGCGTCAAGCACGTGGTCCGGGGCGGGACCGCCCTGGGTCAGGGCCTGGCGTTCGGCATCGTTTCGGGGCCAAAGCCGCGCCTGCATGGCGCCGCCCAGGGCCTTGAGCGCGGCGGCGGCGAGGATTCCTTCAGTGCTGCCCCCAATGCCCATGACCATGTCCACGCCTGAGTCCCTACGGGCGGCGGCAATGGCGGGCGCGGTGTCTCCGTGGGGGATGAGTTGGACCCGAGCACCTGCCGATCGCAGCTCATCGACCAATTCCTCATTGCGGGGTCGGTTGAGGACGACGACGGTGATTTCCCTGGGCGACTTCTTGGTTACCTCGGCGACCCGCCCGACGTTCTCCGCCGCTGTCTCGGTGATGTCGATCACCGCCGCGCCTTCCCGTCCGACGGCGAGCTTCTCCATATAGAAGCTGCGCGGAAAGAACATGGTTCCCCGCTCAGACAGCGCCATGACCGAGATGGCGTTCGGCTCTCCAGTCGCCGTCAGTTCGGTGCCTTCGAGCGGGTCAACGGCCACGTCGACCTGTGGTCCACGACCGCTGCCCACCGTTTCGCCGTTGAACAGCATGGGGGCCTCGTCCTTCTCTCCCTCGCCGATCACCACCACGCCGTCCATCTCGACGGTCTGAAGCATGAGCCGCATTGCGTCCACCGCGGCCTGATCGGCGGCGGTCTTGTCGCCCCTGCCGATCCATCGCGCCGCTGCCATCGCGGCAGCCTCTGTGACGCGTACCAGTTCTACGGCCAGGTTCCGGTCCGGAGCCGCTCCAGCCATGAGACACCCCCTCCGTCCGTGCTCGCCGCACTCTACCGACTGAACGGGTCGCCGCAGATGGCGATCATCGGGGCCGGACCAAGATGACGCTGCGCTTCGCAGGGTGCCTCGCCTATCCCATAGCTTTCGCGCCCGTCCTCTGTGATCTTGGAGTGAATGGGAGACTGTTGGTTCCGTGTTACCGGCCACCTCGCCGTGTTCGGCGTCGGCGAGGTGGGAACTCACGGGGCACGACCCCGAGGACGTCAGTGACGTGAGATCACCTCCTCGCCGAGCCATGCCAGGAACATATCGGGGGGTTCCGGTGTTATGTGACTTGGCGGATGGTTCTCGGAGACGGGAGCCGAGATGACAGGAGGTTTTGCCTATGGTGAGGTGTTCAAATCTCCAGCGCCGCCGTGTAAGTAGCTCCAGGCAGACGTCCGGTGGTGGCGTACCGGGATGTTCCTCAGTGCTGACAGGTGCGATTGTCCGGGACGCGATGTCGCGGTCCGCATGAGGTCGGAGCGCCTAAGGCTTCGCTGAGTGTCCGTCTGTCGGTTCAGCGCTCACCCGGAGTCGCTGGTTACAATCAAATGATGGCTCGCCCGTCTTGCCTTGAATGGTGGGGCGGGCGGACTCGCGTCAGAGAGGCGGGGACAAGACATCTCCGCACAAAGGACTTGTACCGACCACCCCAAACCAGCAGCTGGCGGCCAATGAGAGAAGAGGTGCCATCCCGCGTAGAGCCACAACGCGATGCTGCCGGCACGAAGGACCGGACTGTGCAGGTCGCGAGCTACGAGGTTGCCGGCACTGGGCACCGGCGATCCGGCCCGGTGGGCCAGGGCTTCGAGCCCGCTGAACGCGGTGAGCACCGCTAACCAGAACGCCAGGCCGATCAACTTGCTCGAGCCGATCACCACCGACAAGTTCCGGATGGCGACACCGAGTGCGGCGCCCAACGGCGATGCTGAGGGCATCTACCGGGCGTGCCGGCGCACCGGCTCACCGGCTCACCGGCGCACCGGCTCACCGGTGAGCATCCATCCGAAGGCCAACCAGTACGCGAACAGCACTGCATGCAGGGCCCGGTAGGCAAGTTCCATGGCGCCAGGGTGAGGTGATGCTGGTCGGGCGGCGTGAAGAGGCCGAGCACGTCCCAGACCACCGCAACCAGGAGGATCACCAGCCACAGCGCCGCACCGGTGTGGTTCACGACCGGAAGCGGAGCGGCACCATCCCTGCCTGCTGGCCGGATGCTCGGTTCAGCGTGCCGCCAGAAGAGACCGACGCCCAGCACTGCCAGAGCACAGGCAAACGTGCCGAATGGGCGCCTCGGCGACCCAGACAACGTCGCCAACGTTGCCCGTCTCGCCGCGAGTGCTTCAGAAACTGACGCTCAAGGCCTGGGGCTCTTCGGGCCGAGGCCCGTCACGGCCTCGTCCACAGACGAGAAGAAGTGGTCCTCACCGATTCGCTCGAGCAGACCGCTTCGACTCAGGCTCTCGCGCACGTGCTGTCCGGCACGGGCAACCGCAAACGCGACGTGATCGCGGTCGAGCTCGTCGAGCACCTCCCCGAGCGTTCGCGCGCCCGTGTAGTCGATGTCGCTCATCCCGAGAGCGTCGAGCACGACCAACTCAGACGTACCGAGCGCGCGCGTCCGCGACGCCTCTAGCTCGGTGCGAAAGTGCACCGCGTTCGCATACCAGAGCGGAGTGGCGAACAGCACCACGAGCACGCCAGGAACCTGGGTAGCGTGCTCCTCGCTGCTGAGCGGCGCCCAACTCGTCGTGCCAGGGATGCGACCGAGGACGTGAAGCTGTGGGCGGGCGCTCAGACGGGTTCGGTCGAGGATCGCCAGGCCCACGGCCACGCCGATGCCCTGCTCGACGCCGACGAGGGCGACGGTGAGCATGGTGATCACCGCCAGCCCGAGCTCGAACCGGTCGAACCTGGCGATGGCCCGGAGGTCCCGAACGTGGAAGATCCGAGTGGCGATGAAGATAAGCACAGCGGCGAGCGTGGTCAGGGGCACGTCCTTTAGGAGTCCCGCGGCGGGGACGAGAGCCACCAGCGCGGCCGCCGCGCCGAGGCCGGATGCCTGGGTGCGCCCGGACACCGAGGCGACCGCAGCAGTCCGGGGCGGGCTGGCGTTCACGGGGAAGGATCCGACGAGGCCCGCCACGATGTTCCCCGCTCCGATCCCGAGGAAGTCGCGGCCCACGTCCACTTGGTAGCCGCCCTGGTCGGCAAAGGCACGGGTGGTGGCGGCCGACTGGCTCACCACCACAAGGGCGACGACAGCGGCGATCGGAGCCACGCCGCGAAGCGCAGACCACGAGAGCCCGAACAGGCCCAGCCGCGGCGTGCCGTGCGCCAGGGTACCGAGCACCGCTACGCCGTGGGCCTGGAGCCCCAATACCCCCACAACCAACGTCGAACCGATCAGCCCCACGAGTGCGCCGGGAAGCCTCCGGTCGACACGCTCTGCGGCCACCACGATGGCGAGGACCGCAGCGCCGATGCCAAGTGCCCAGCCCTTGGTGTCCCCGAGGTGGGCGGCCACCACCCCGATCCGGTGCAGCGTCGAGCCGTTCGCTGCCGGAAGGCCGAAGAGATCCGGCAGCTGGTGGACGACGATGATGACGGCCACCCCGGCCAGAAAGCCGGTGATGATCGGGGCGGTCAGGAACTCCGCGATCCACCCGAGGCGGAGGAGACCGACGAGGGCCACCAGCACTCCCACCATCACGGCGAGGATCCCCACGAGGTCGACGTAGCGAGGGCTGCCGGCCGACGCCAGGTGGGAAATCCCCACGGCGAAGAGTGGCGCGATGGTGGAGTCGGCGCCGACGGACATCTGCGGGTTCGAACCGAGCAGGGCGAAGACTACGGTGCCCGCGACGAAGGCGTAGAAGCCGGTGATCGGCGGCATGCCGGCGAGGCGGGAAGTGGCCAGTTGCTCGGGAACAGCGATCACGAGCAACGTGACTGCAGCAAGCAGGTCAGGAGTCGCCCAGGATCGGCGATACCCTCGCATTGAGGAGACGACCCATGCCAGTCGCCAGCGTTGGGTCGCTGGGACGCGCCCTGGCTCCCTTGGTATCCCGGTCAACGTCTTCCCGACCCGCCTGACTCCCGGGGCTCCCCCCGACCCCTGCGTGGCACCGAAGTCATCATCGCCTATCGGCTCGCCCACCGAAAGTGTTGTGGGGTGGCGGTGGCGAATAGGACCCCACGCCGTGGGTGACGGCATCCTTCAGCGCTCCCCCATGGCGACTCGAAGTTCGCCGTGCAATCGCGTCGCCCGATCGAGTGTCGCTCCGACGACGCCGACGAGGCCCACGACGCATAGGACGCCCCTGGGGATGCCGGCACATCACCATGCTGCGTGGTTGTCCCGGGCTGAGCGCTGCGGTGACGAGTGGGACCACGGCGCCGGCCGCCAAGCTGAAGGCGGAGGCCACGGCGGCTTGCGACAAGCGGGAGTTGGCGGCAGGTGCGGCCTGGCTGAACTCGTGCCGTAGATGAGCGCAGACCGGGTCGCGGGCTCGGGGAACTCGTACCCTATCGACTCCCAGGTTGGGAAAAACCCGCGGTGACGGGCAGATGACGCGGTCAGAAGCAAGGGTGGCTGACACCGGTCGTTCGACCAAGCCCGCGCGCTGACCACGGGGCTCGATGCGTGGTTGCAGGTGGTGGGTCACATGACACGTAATACTGGTCATGCGTGGCGTGACCCCTGTATGCCCCACCATCCCATCATCGAAGGAGCCGGTCGTGTCTGACATCCTCACAGACGTCCCTGAGAGCCACCGAGACATTCTGCGGAAGACCCTGACCGCCACGCTTAGCACCGTCGACGCAAAAGGTCGCCCACGATCGACAGCGATCTGGTATTTCGTCGACAGTGATGGCCAGTTGAAGGGTTCAACGACGTCCGACCGCTATCAGTACAAGGATTTGCGCCGCGATCCCAACTGCGATCTGTTCATCATCGATTCCAATCCATTCCGTACTCTCGAGGTCCGGGCCGAGGCCAAGCTCCTCGCTGACCCCGACAAGGCTACGGTCCGCAAGTTGGCCAAGGTCTATGGCCTGGACGAAGCCATGCTGGTCCGCGCTGAGGAAGATCGTTACACAGTCACTTACCGGCCTCGCAAGCTCGTCGCGCTCCATTATGAGCTAGAGGACTTCCTGCACGGGCCTCGTAGGTGAATAGTCGCATCGACTGGGTGCTCACGATCGTAAGCCCCCGCTCAGGTGGGGCCACCTGGCCCGGATGCTTCCGAAGTCGGACCAAGAAGCTGTCGTGATGCGCCGCCTCGTCTACGACGACATCTCGCCCACGACGATCAAGTCGACGAACTCCCGAGCATCGTCGAAGATCTGCGCCATCGTTGCCATCAACTTCGCGGCCTGCGGTCCCTCATGGCGTCGGGGATCGTTCTCGCGAGCGCGAGCCTTCTCCTCGCTCTCGAAGACGATCAAGATGTAGACCCTGCTGAGATCGTTCTGATCCCGCATGTACGTCGAACGCAGTAAGCCAGAACCTGAACGCTCGGCCGCCCGAAACTGCTCGAGCAACCCGGGCAGCTGCTCTTCCTTGCCCGGCTTCAGACGCGTCGTAATGAGCTGAGCCCACATGCGGGAATCCTCCGATCGCCATTGGGTGCAGAACCCCATACCCCCCAGCCGTCCGACAACGACTCCAACGGGGCATCCATCGCGGCGCCGCGCCTCCGACAGGCGAGCCACCAGGCATTTTCGGCTGGCACCCCGTCCCCCACCCGCCCATGCACTATCCCTGAAATGCCCTCCCAAACCTAGGATATGTTCCATTTTTCCGACAGACTCCCTGGTCACAGTCTCGCGGGTGGTTTTCTTCCATCGCGCGAACACAAATGCTCGCGAAAGTGTGCGTATCGTAAAAACCCCCCCGAGCGTCGCTCGTATTCACCCTTCAAGCACATCGGGGGGCAGGTGGGGGTTGAGGGGTCTCGGACCCGCCCCGGGGCCCCTCCCCTCACCACAGGGCGCGACCGGCGACTCGGGGTCGTCTCTCGGGGATGTGCCTGGAGACAAACCCATGTCCGGTCCTAGGCTGCCAGACGCCGAGGCCGGCACGACAGACGAACCCAGAGTGCGGGTCCTCTCGCCTCTCGGGGCCGATTGCAGTGCCGAACCTCCTCGGTCCACAGACCAAGATCAGCCTGGAGCGCCTAAGCCCAAGCACCAGGGGCCTCGGGCCCAATCGCCGTCACGCTCGCTACACACCGTCGAGTCCTGGTCACAAACCGTTGGACATCAGGGGTGTGCCGAGGCGAGGAGGCGGATCTCCTCCAGGGCACGTGGAGCCCCGGCCAACGGGTGGCGCTGGCCGTCGAGCGAGACCACCAAGGCGTGCAGCTGGTCATAGATCTGGGTGTCCTCGAACCCGGCGAGGACCAGCACCGCCGCCAGATGCACGAGAGGGGACTCGAGGTCAGTCCCCCGGGCAATGTCCGCGAGCTCCTCCTCATGGGCCCGGAGCCAGTCGTCGATGTCGCTCATGTCCGCGCCGGAGCCATGTGGCTGATGAACCAGCCACTCGCCAAAGTAGCGGCGGCCTCGAGAGCGCCCGGTTCTTCGAAGAGATGGGTCGCGCCTGGGACGATCTCGAGCCGGTGCTCGCATCGCAGCCGCGCCTGTGCTCGGCGATTGAGTTCCAGCACCGTGTCGTCGTGACCACCGACGATGAGGAGGGTCGGGGCCGCGACGACCGCCAGTCTGTCGCCGGCCAGGTCGGGGCGTCCGCCTCGTGACACGACGGCGGCAATCTCCGCGCCGGGCTCTCCTGCGGCCCACAGGGCGGCGGCTGCGCCGGTGCTCGCGCCGAAGTACCCGACACGTAACGTCGCGGTCACCGGGTCGGTCCCGAGCCAGCGCGTCACCTCGACGAGTCGGTGCCCGAGGAGGCCGATGTCAAACACGTTGGCCCGATCGACCTCCTCCTCCACCGTGAGGAGGTCGAATAGCAACGTGCCAAGGCCATCGCTATTGAGCACCGAGGCCACGAAGCGGTTGCGGGGACTATGCCTGCTACTGCCGCTCCCGTGGGCGAAGACGACGATGCCCGTCGCCGCCTCAGGCACCGTGAGGTGTCCCGAGAGCCTGACCCGCCCCGCGAGCACCTCGAGGTCCTGGTCCCGCAGTGGGGGATCATCCCCCCCGGACCGGTCGCGCACACCACTCGACGTCGAAGCAGCGTTCACCGCGCCCGGGCCGAGGGCGGCACGCTCGAGCAGAGCGACCACCTCGCCGTCGCTCGTCTGGGTGAAGTCCTCGTAGAACTGGCCGATGGCGAAGAACCTCGCCGGCGTCTCGAGACACACCACCTCGTCGGCGTCCCGGCGCAGCGTGGCCATCGACGCAGGAGGCGCAACGGGGACGGCCAGCACCACCCGGGCGGCGCCCTGGGCCCTGGCCACCTGGCAGGCGGCTCGGGCCGTCGACCCGGTGGCGATGCCGTCGTCGACGACGACCACGGTCAACCCCGCGAGAGACACCGGGGGACGCTCACCCCGGAATCGCCGCACCCTGCGCTCGAGCTCGGCGCGCTCGCGCACCTCCACGGCGGCGAACTCCTCGGCACTGACGCCGGCCGCGACCACGACCCGCTCGTCGACCACCCGCGCGCCACCCTCGCCGATGGCGCCCATCCCCAGCTCGGGCTGGAAGGGCACACCCAGCTTGCGGACCACGATCACGTCCAGGGGTGCGCCGAGTGCTCGGGCGACCTCAAAAGCCACGGGCACCCCACCCCGGGGGAGGCCGACGACTACGACGTCGGACCCCCGGAGGTGCTCGAGCAGCGTCGCGAGGCGTCGTCCGGCATCAGCACGATCGATAAAGGGCATGACAACCTCCTGGCCCAACATCCAGGGTCCCCCTATGGTCCCCATCAGACCAGGGTCAATGGTCACTCAACTTGGTCGGAGTGCCCGGACCCTGGACCCTGGATCAGCCCACGGTGGACGTGGGCTCGAGTCGTGCCCGTAGGAGGTGCCGAGGTACTCGAGGGCACGCCCCTGGCGAGGTGATCGGAGCGATGATCTCCTTGGCGGCGGGCTTGGCGAGCATCCCGTCGACGAAGTCGGTCGGCATGTCCACGACGACCAGCGCTTTGCATCACCCGCCACCTCTCCGCCTCCCTGGCTCGATACCCATGGGCACCGCGCTGTGCCGGACGCGGGTTCGAGGTGACCAGAGCCGAAAATCGCCTCACTGCCACCACGGGCCCCGGTTCGGTGGCCTCGCTCCGCTGAACGGCCGACGACATCAGGAGCTCGCCATCGGCCTCGACGTCCCAGTTTCACCTTGCGTGTCGTGGTGGAACTCCACGATACGCTTGGCGAGCAGCGCGGCGATGTCGATCACCGTCACCGGGCAGGGCACGTCGGAATGCGGAGGAAGCGTATTGGTGACGAAAAGCCCATCGATCGGCAGTCCTCGTAGTCGCGCCGCGATCGGTCCAACCAGCAGTCCATGAGTGGCTGCCACCAGCACGCCTGAAACGGACCCGCGATCGAGCACTGCGGCAATGGCACCCGCGATGGTGCCGCCCGTGGAGACCATGTCGTCGACCAGCACCACCTGTCGACCCTGGACGTCGCCCACGACCTCTCCCACGCTGACCGTCTCACCCGAGAGCCGCCGCTTGCGCACGAAGGCGAGTGGTAACCCAAGTTCGGTCGCATACCGGTCGGCCAGTTTCAGGGCTCCCTCATCAGGCGCGACGACCACCGCGTTGGGCAGCACGCCGGGACGCAGGGCTTGGGCGAGGATCGGCTGGGCGGAAATGACGTCCAAGGGCACCGAGCACAGTGCCTCGAGCGCCTCGGTGTGGGGATCGACCACCAGGGCCCGGTCGATGCCGACCGTCGCCAGCAGGTCGCCCACGACGCGGGCACCGACTGCCTCTCCCGGGTGGGTGCGCCGATCATGCCGGGCGTATCCGAAGTACGGGATCACGGCCGTGAGCCGCGACCCGCCTGCACGGCGACACGCGTCGGCGATGAGCAGCAGCTCCATGAGGTGCTGATCGGCCGGTGGACCGGTGGGTTGCACCACATAGACGTCGCGACCTTGGACCGGGCCGACCGCCACATGGGCCTCACCATCGGGAAACCGCTCTGTGGTGCACCGCGTCGTGTCGATGCCCAGGTGGCCGGCCACGGCCCCGGCCAGCGAGGGGTTGCCGCTCCCGGCCAAGAGTGCCATGTCCATTGTGTGACCATCGCTCTCGGCGAACACTTCTGCAAGGGCCCAAGGTCCCGGCCGCAGTGTGTGACGGGTCGCTGCGGGCGTCGCAGGCGATCCATGGTGACCCCGCAGTCCAACGGCTAGAGCCCGACGCCGGTGTGGCCGCATCTCCGTTAGCGATCTAGTGGCAAGACATGCAGACCGCATCGGAGTGCTCGAGGAGCTCGTCCACGAGTGCGAATCGCCCCTCGCCCACCAGTTCGTAGAATACTGGGACAACCACCCCGTGACCCGCACGGGGGTCGAGTCATCTGATCAGCCGGCGGCCTCGTTAGGGGCGAAGGGCCCTGCCGGATCGCCGTGGAGCGGCGTACGGTGTCCTCAGATGTCGGCAAACCCATCTCACCAGGAGGCGCCTGACATGCGAGCTGCCATCGGGGACAAGATCGTGGTGCGAAGTCGTCGCGTCGGAGAGCACGACCGCGAGGCGGTCATTCTCGCCGTCGAGGGGCCCGACGGGGGCCCGCCATACCGGGTCCGTTGGGACGATGATGGACACGAGGGAGTATTCTTCCCGGGGGCGGATGCGGTCGTCGAGCACTACCCAGTTGGGTGACCAAGACGCGTCGCGAGTTCGTCTCGGTGAGAATGAGCCACACCGTTGCTCTGGTGGTCTCACTCCCCACGTGATGGGCGCCACGAACGGCGACCATCCGGGTGAGCGTCAGCTCCTAGGACTCAGGTACAGGTACAAGACGGTGCACCCGCCAGTGGCCGAGGCGTCGATGTCATGCTCCACTCCGCTCGGGATGTGGACGTAAGAGCCTGGGCCGAGCTCGGTGCCGAGGATGGTGGCCCGCCCTTCGAGGACCCACATGTGGTGGTCGTTGGCGTGGTGGGTATGCCAGCCCAGGCGGTGGCCCGGCTCGACGGTCAGGATTCCCGCCATCGAGGTGTCGCTTCGCCACATCACCCTGTGGGTGACGCCCACCAGCGATCCCAACGGGACGAGTGGGAGCGCTGCGACCGCCTCCGGCGTGAGCACGACAGGCTGCGACGTTGTGGTCGGGTTCATCCTGGCCATTGTGATTCGGTGGCTACCGGCGCGCCAGGGTCGAATGACCCCGAACCGCAGCCTCGACTGGGCGCTGCGGGCGGGGCACGGCCACAGGGAGAATCGGGCTCGAAAGTGACGGGGCGTCTCGATCGACCAGCTGGAGTGACCAACCGGAGGACTTGAACCTGACCAATCGCCAGATGTCTGGCTCGGCCGGTCCCATTACCGAAGCGGGTCTCGGATCGCCTCGTCGCCCGGCCGCTGAGCTCAGCCAGAGAGAGCGGATCACAGCTTGTAGCCGATCGCCCGGAGCAACGCCTTGCGGTCGGCCACGTCGAGGTCGCTCTCGACCCCGGCTGGCGGCTGCCCATCGATCACGCCGACGATGCCCCGGCCCAGCCCGGTCTCGGCCACGAGGATCTCGACCCGGTTGGCGCTGGCGCAGAAAATGCCACACACCTCCGGGACCTGCTTCAGCTGGTTGAGGACGTTTACCGGATAGCCGTTCTGCAGGAACACGAAGAACGAGTGCCCTGCCCCCACGGCCAGGGCGTTCGTCGTGGCCAAGGTGATGAGCTCCTCGTCGTTGCCCGATCGGCGAACCAGGCACGGTCCCGAAGCCTCGCAGAACGCCACGCCGAACCGCAGATGGGGGCTGGCACCGGCCAGAGCCTCGTGGATGTCCTCGACCGTCTTGATGAAGTGGGCCTGCCCCACGATGACGTTCATGTCGTCGGGCTTGTCGATCGGGACGACGTGCAGCTCCACAACGACCTCCTGGAAGAGCGCCCTGCGGCGGCGGCGACCCGGAAGTCCGACGCCACCCTCCAACGCTAGTTCCGCCCTGGCACCGCGGTGATGCTCGACGGCCCACCAAGCAGTGCCGGGCGCACCGTGGTCGACTCCCACGACCTGCGCACGATCATCCTCATCCCCAGCGCCAGCACCAACGCCAGCTCCGATTCCGGCCCTCCTGGCTCGGCACCAGGTCCTCCGACTCTCTTGGGTGCCGTCGGCGATCGGGCACATCGAAGGCTCCTGGCTCCCGTTCACCGAATCGCCGGCGAAACCAAGGTCCGACCCGAGGAGTGCCGAGGTGGAGAGGACCGTGACCCGCCCCGGGCGGGGCGCGAATCGACGGCGAGTTTGGCGAGAGTCTCATGCGTCCCGGGGAGCTGAGCGGAACGTCACAGGAATCCGGCACCCACGGCCCCTACGCTTGGTTCGGATGCCCCACCGGGTCGACGTTCGCTTCTACGCCGAGTTGAACGACGTCCTCCCGCCGGACCGGCGCGGCCAGCCGATCACGCTCGAGATCGCCCCCGGCACCACGGTCAAGGACCTGGCGGAGTCGTTGGGGGTGCCACATACCGAGATCGACGTGATCCTCGTGAACGGCGAGTCCGTGGACTTCGGGCACCAACTGGG
The DNA here is from genome assembly GCA_031292675.1 of Acidimicrobiales bacterium. Lineage (GTDB taxonomy): Bacteria > Actinomycetota > Acidimicrobiia > Acidimicrobiales > UBA8190 > Chersky-840. Next base: position 916 of record JARLGQ010000168.1, on the reverse strand, counting down.
TGAGGGCGACCGCGTGAGCGTCTACCCCGTGTTCGAGGCGCTCGACGTGTCTCCGCTCGTGCGACTGCGGCCGCGACCGCTGCGCGAGGCGCGGTTCGTGCTGGATGTCCATCTCGGTCGTCTCGCCCGGACCCTGCGGCTCCTCGGCTTCGATTCCCTGTGGCGCAACGACGCCACCGACGACGAGCTGGCGGCGATTGCAGTAGATGAGAAGCGGATCCTCCTCACCAGGGATCGTGGCCTTCTCAAGCGCGCCAAGGTCACCCACGGCTATCTCGTGCGCGACACCGACCGCCGTCGCCAGATCGTCGAGGTCCTGCGCCGATTCGACCTGTTCGGGGCCATCGCCCCGTTCGGCCGATGCCTTGCGTGCAACGGCGAGCTCGAGCCCGTGCCGAAGGCGGAGGTGGAACAACGCCTGCCGCCCCGGACGCGTCAGGACTACGACGAGTTCTGGACATGTCCGGACTGCGGCCGGATCTACTGGCAGGGGTCGCACTACGACCGCCTCGCTGCCCTGGTGAAGGACATCCGCCGCGCCCAGCACGACGCCGAGCCGCCCTGAGCACGTCCGCCATCGGCGCCGGTGAGGGCCCTCGAACCTACGTTGGTGACGGCGAGGGAGCGTCGGGTCCGAGACTTCCTCCCGGTCAGCATTCTGTCGAGCGGGTGACCTTTGGCACTTCGAGCTCGACCTAGAAGTCGTCGAAGCCGCCGAGGTGGTCCTGATCGGGTCGGTCCCCAAGGCCGTGTCAGGGCACGGCCTTGAGATCGGAGAAGACGGGGGAACGTGGCGGTGCCGGGTCGTCGTAGACGTATGAGCCCGCGCCGACGCCTCGTCCCCGACGGCCCCGACCGGTGGCGCATCGAGCGCACGGGGGCGATGCGAGTGCCTGGCGTGGTGTACGCCTCGCAG
>JARLGQ010000016.1 GCA_031292675.1 Acidimicrobiales bacterium | reverse complement strand
CTAGTCCCTTCGTCGCCGCCAAGCCGTGCTTGGTGCGTCGGTGGGTGCACGCACCCCGGTCTTCGTACAATCGGGCGGGTGCTCGACGCGCATCGTCCCCTGGTCGTCGGATTCGACCTGGACATGACTCTGATCGACCCCAGACGCAGCATTCGGTCGGCGCTCGACGCCCTGTCCGAGGAAAGTGGCGTTGCCATCGACGCCGGGCTCGTCCTCTCGACCCTCGGGCCACCGCTCGAGGTGGCACTGGCCCCCTGGTTCGACGGCGCCGCACTCGAGCGAGCCTGCCGGCGGTTCCGCCAGCTCCACGAGCCCGTCCTCACCGACGAGACCGATCCGATGCCCGGCGCCATCGAGGCTGTCGGCGCGGTACGAGCACTGGGTGGGAAGACCGTCGTCATCACAGCCAAGTACGAGCCTCACGCCAGGACGAGCCTGCAGGCGGTGGGCATCGTCGCCGACGCGGTGGTGGGATGGCGCTACGGCCCCGAGAAGGGCGAGGCGCTGCGAGACCATGCGGCGCAGGTGTATGTCGGCGACCACGCTGCTGACGTCCAAGCTGCCAGGGTCGGGGGTGTGTCGCCGTCGCCGTGGCAACGGGTGGGACCACGGGGCCCGAGTTGCAAGACGCCGGTGCCGATGTCGTGCTTCCGGACCTCCTCGCCTTCCCCTCGTGGCTCGAACGGTGGATGGTCGGGGGCGCCCGCCACAACGCCTGAACTCGAATCGTCGTAATTACGCGGCAAAGGAGCCGACACCCAAGGGGGCCCCAGGGTGTCGACTCCTTCACCTCACCGAGGTCGAACAAGGACAAGGACAAGGAGCGAACCTCGTCCCACCTCTGGGCGACAGGTCAAGTCGGCCGGAACGGTCGTAACGCCCACCGTGTGATCGCCAGCGACACGCCGAGCTGTCGGACAAGGTCTCGCATCCTGCCCACGTTTCGCTCCTTCCCTAGGTGCTGCCGCTACGTCGAATCATACGGAGAGGAGGTGAACAGCAGGGGTCCGCGACATGACGGCTGCATTAACGAACAAGACGGGGTCTGGTCGGGGGCGCAGGAGCAGCAGAAGCTCGCGACGGAGGCAGCGACTTACCGGTTGACGCGGTCTCGCGCCTTCGCAATACCGCTGATTCGCGCTTGAGTGTCGAGCCACTGACTGTTCCGGACCAACTGCGCCCCACGCGGGGCGTGAGGTCCCTGGGGCCCATCGGTGACGGCACCGCATCTCCGACAAACGGCCATCCGTCCGTTGGTCTCCGGGAGATGGTCCTCGTCGAGTCGGGTCCCGAGTTGCCGCTCTTCAGGTGACACCATGGCTTCTCCGGGCCCGTCTGGTCTTCCCCGACCACCGAACCGAGAGGACGCAGTTCGTACGAGGGGGTGAGCCCACCCTTCGGCCCCAGCCTACGGCGCAGGGCACTGCTCCCGGGACGATCGTCCTCGATAGGACCACAACACCCCCTGACACGGCCGTCAGCGATCGGCCATACTGGCCTCGAGAGGCGGCTCGGGGCAGCCCGAGGGGGCGGCTCGAGGAGGCGAGAGTGACCACCATCATCGACTCGGATCAGCACCTCTACGAGAACCGGACGCTGTGGGAGCAGCACATCGACCCGGCCTTCAGAGACGAGGCCCTCGCCATCGTCGACGATGAGCTCGGCTACCCGTGGTTGACGTGGCGGGGGCGTCGGCTCGACGTGGCCGACGTACAGATCCCTGGCGACACCGCCGTTCTGGGACGGCATCGGCAGCGGTTCCGCCAGCACCTTGCCCCGGAGTACGACTACGACGAGGCCCTGCCGGATCACTACTGGGACCCCTCTGCGCGGGTAAAGCAGCTCGACGTCATGGCCCTCGACGAGGCCGTGTTGTTCCCCAACTTCGGCTTGCTGTGGGAACGTCGGCTGTCGGAGTCGCTCACGGCCCTGACGGCAAACATGGCGGCCTGGAACCGGTGGTGCGCGACGGTGGTGACAGAGGGCACGGGGCGCCTCCACCCGGTCGCCCACCTCACGCTGCGAGACCAGGACTGGTTGGAGGCCCAGCTGTCCGAGCTCTCCTCCGCGGGGGTACGCCTGGGGATGATCGCTCCGGCGGCCGTCGACGGCCGGCCCCTTTCGCATCCCGACCACGACCGGATGTGGGCCGCCTTCGTGCACCACGGGGTCACTCCCGTGTTCCATGTGGCTGACCAACCCCGCGTCCTCGACGATGCCTTCTACACCGACCCCGACGACAGCTTCGTCCCTGTGATCGAGTCCGTCTTCATATGGGTACAACCGGCCGTCGCCATCACCGACCTCATCGTGAACGGAACGCTGGCACGACACCCCGGACTCCGCATCGGGATCGTCGAGCTTTCGTCGATCTGGGTACCCCAGTACCTGATGATGCTCGACGGAGGGTGGCAGTTCACCACTGCGCTCAACGGCCGGCCGCTGGCCCCGCTCGACCTGAGGCCCAGTGAGTACTTCAGCCGTCAGGTGCGCGTCTCGTCGTTCTCCTACGAGCAACCCGCCCGACTCACCGCCAAGTCCGGTGACCTGTTCATGTGCTGCAGCGATTTCCCCCATTCCGAAGGGACGGCTACGCCCCTGGAGGACTACTCGCGTATCGGTTGCCTCCCCGGACAGGCCGAGGGCCTGTTTCACGGCAACGTTGCCACGCTCTTGACCCAGTAGCGCTGCCACCGCTCGGGCGGCGGGGTGACGCCGGGATCGGGCAACGAAGGGCCGAGTACGGTGCGGTTCGATGCTGGAGCGGTTGGAGGCGGACGTCTGTGTCGTGGGAGCCGGATACGCCGGCCTCTCCGCAGCCCTGCGCCTGCACGAAGAAGGCCGTACCGTGGCCGTCCTCGAGGCACGCAATCGCGTCGGTGGTCGCGTCTGGACACAGCCCCTGTCGGACGGGTCCCCGGTGGACCGGGGGGGTGCGTGGTTGGCGCCCAGGCATGACGCCATCTTCGGGCTGGCCCGCAGAATCGGCGTGTCCACGTACAAGACATGGGTGAGGGGCGCGCATCTCCTCGTCGACCAGGGTCGCATGAGGCCCTACCGAGGCCTCATTCCGAAGATCAGCCCACTGGCCGTGGCGACGATCGCCTTGGCGCAGGCGCGTCTCGACTGGAGCTCTAAACGTGTTCCGATCGATGCTCCGTGGACGGCGAAGCGTGCGTCGAAGTGGGACTCACGCTCGGTGGCTCGGTGGCTCGAGCGCTCCGGGATCCGTACCCCCGTGGCACGTGATCTGTTCGAGATGGCCGTGCGCGGCCTGTTCACAGGAGACCTCGACGAGACTTCGTTTCTCCATCTGCTCTTCCTCGTTCGCGCGCATGGAAGCATCAACACCCTCTTTTCGATAGAGGGAGGGTCCCAGGAGAACATGGTGGAGGGTGGTGCAGGCTCGATCGCACAACGAATTTCCGGCATCCTGGGCGACGCCGTGCACTTGGATGCACCGGTCCGGTGCGTCAGCCAACGCCACGATCACGTGCTCGTCGAGGCGAACGGGGTCTCGGTCTCTGCTCGTCACGCGGTTATCTCGGTTCCACCCGCGCTCGCACTCGAGATCGAGTTCGACCCGGTTCTCACCGAGGACAGGATCGCCCTGTATCGGGCCGCGGTGGCCGGGCCCGAGACCAAGACCCTCGTGGTCTACGAAGAGCCGTTCTGGCGTGGGATGGGACTGAGTGGACAGAGTGCCGAGCCCGGCTCGGTGTCCGAGGTGACCCTTGATGCCACACCAGCCGGAGGGAGCCCCGGTGTCATTGCGTCGTTCACCTTCGGCCCCGTAGCCGAGCGCGTGGGCAAGCTCGATGACGGCGAGAGAAGAAGAGCCGCCCTCGAGGCACTCTCCGCCAGGTTCGGCGCCCCGGCCGCGTCACCAACAGACTTCATCGAGACGTCGTGGTGGGCCGAGGAGTGGACCAGGGGATGCTCGATGGCGCATTTCCCGCCCGGGATCCTGACGCACTACGGGCCGTTGCTCCGCGAGGTGTTCGGTCGTGTGCATTGGGCCGGGACCGAGACCTCGACCGTGTCACACGGAGCGATCGACGGCGCCGTTCGTTCCGGCCAGCGCGCCGCGGCCGAGATCCTGGATCGTGGGTAAGGCCGGGCACCCCGGGGCGGGTCAACCCCCGTCGCATGCCGTGGGAAGGCAAAACGGCAGGTCGGGGCACTGTCGCCGCCCCGGACCCAGGGGGATGTCATTGATGGTTGCCAATCTGTCCTGCTAATGTGACATTTCGCTGGTCGACCGGGCTTTTTCAGGTGTCCGCCGTTCTCTCGGGGACATGTGGGTCACGGGGGCAGCCGCGCGATGGGGCGGTGGGTCCGCCCGCCCAGGTCCCCGCGCCCCAGTCGCGCCTCCAGGTGGACTGCGATTCCAGATGGACTGTGATGTCTCGCCTGCAACATCCACAGGGTCGGAGACCTCGACGCGATGCGGGGACCGCCAGGCTTTGTGACCTTGGGGGCAGAGCCTGGCGGTTCCCGCATCGCTCTGCGCAGCTCGGACTTGGGCGCTGCACAGGGCTTCCTGTCGTGGCAGATCATGACCCGCCGCCGAGGCGGGTGTCATCCTCAAGAATGACGAGCACCGCCGACTGTCGCCACGGCAGAACTCGCTGTCACGCCCGCCTGGGCCGCCTCCCTCAGGGCAGACGAAGGGCCGAGCTGGGACAACTTCACCGCTACAAGTACACGGCGACCGCAGGCGGCGCGGTGGGCTAACGACTCCGGGCCGTCGGCCCAGTCGAGCGATGCCAGGGAACGCGACGGTTGTACCTTCCTCGGTACGCTCGGGTCCGCGGCTTACCCGTTCGTTTACCCTCGAGCCCGGCGAGCACCCTGGCGATCTCGGCACGGGCTTTGTCGACTCGTCCTTGGAGCTCAGCGGACGATCGGGCCCGACACAGCTGAACCGACGTCGGGAGGATGCCCTCGAGCCCGATGACCGCCTGATTCAGGACGTCGCATTGCGCGCGCGTCCGGGGCGACAATCCATCGCCTTCGGAATCCATCTGCGACGAGAAGGCCACCTCTTGGACCAGTTCTCCAACCCGTTCGACCCGGTGACGCAGACGAGCGCGTTCGGCCGACTGGCGCGACACGAATGCGAGCTGCGCAGCCCGCTGGGCTGCAGCGGTCGCATCACGCGCTGCTCGCGCCGACGCCCGAGCGTACAAGAGACCGGACACTGCTGCGATGGCGACCACAGAAGCCGCCACATCAAGGACTACATCTGTCCGCACCGTTCACGTGCCCCCACGAGAATTGCCGATACCCCGACTGTTCGGTACTGAAACCAGTGGCCGCATGTCGCGACACCACTGTGTCACGAATCGCCTGCTCCCGAAAGGGCGTCGGCCCCCGTGTCGCCCCAACGGGGAGCAGATGTCCAGCCTGCCCCACGGCCGGCGCCACGAATAGAGGAGAACGGCACAAGAGCCGGCACAAAGAGCCCGGAGATACACCGAGTTCTCGGTGCCCGTCGAAAGGGTCTGACTGGCTCGGGAGCCGCACGGCACCTCTCGATACCCCAGGTAAAGGTTCGAGGGTCGTGCCCAATGTGGCTCCCGTCCGAGCCGACACGACTCGCTGGACTCGTCCACCTCATTGGCCTCGATCTCATTGGCCTCGATGTCATGGACCTCGTTCTCACGTTGGTGGCCAACACCAACGCAACCCGTCGGTGCCACGGATCACGGTTGTTCGCGGTTTCGTCACACGTTCGGTCAAGGAGCTGAGCTTCGCTTTACCTCGACATGGCGCGCGTCTACATTTCTGTCGTCGCGCTGGACGCGGAGGGGTGCTGAAATGCGAAGACTGCGAACATCGGCAACGCTGCTCATGGGCGCGATCGCCCTCGTTTCTCCGTTCTTCTTGCACCCGAGCGCCGCCGTGGCCGCAATCGAGGCCGACGCCACGAGCACCAGCTCCACCACGACCTCGAGTTCGACGACCACCACGACCTCGAGCTCGGGAACCAGCACGACCACGAGCTCGACGACCACCACGACCTCGAGCTCCGGTGCGACCACCACCACGTCCGATGCGACCGCCACGACCACCGGTGCCACCACCACGACGACGACACCTGTCGCGGTCGCCGCGGTCACCCCGCCGGCAGTGGCCGCTTCCAGCGGCTCCTCTTCTCAGCTCGCCTTCACCGGTGCGGGCGCTCCGCTTCGGTGGCTCGTCTCTGCGGGTGGGCTGCTCGTCATCGGAGCCACACTCTTGCGCCGGCGTCTGGTCCGAGCCCGCGGCAGGAACTAGGAACCCTCGAGACTGAGGCGGCCACCGAGCCCCGTCGAAGGCAGAAGGAGCACGTCCGGGGTCGATAGTGGGATGGCCGATTGACCGAGGTAGCCCCCTGATTGGGTTCGTTTCGCACCAAGGGCCAGCGTGTCGGTATGATTTTCGCTCCGGCGTGAACATCTCGAGGGCATGATCCGTAACAGCCGGCGTGAGGGCCGTCGGCACCGCCTCGTCGGGTTCGAAGCACCCACTTCCCGACGAAAACAATCTGCTTGTAGTCCCGGACCACGCGACGCACTCGCCTGTGCACGAGGCGAGTGCCACGAACAAGTAGGGAAGAGTCCATGAGGGTTGACCTCCTAGGGCGGGCACGAACGACTGGCGATTCACAAGGACCATCCCGTGGATGACGCCCCTTCCTCGTTGGCCGAGGAGCGGCAGCGGCTCACGCGATCGCGGATCAGGCGGGCGGCCATGGAGGTCGTCGCCCGGCGGGGCTTCGACGCCACTGTCGAGGAGATCGCACAGTTGTCAGGCGTGAGCCCCCGCACGATCTTCCGGCATTACAAGAGCCATGACCGGTTGATTGTGGCCACCGTCAAGGACATGTGGGAAGCCTGCGGGCAGAGGCCGATCGAAGGCCTGCCCAGTCCCAGCGAGGACCTCGATGGCTGGCTCGAAGGTTTGGCCCTGACGATCCACACGAGGAACGCCGAGATCATCGGGGAGGCTTTTTGGGACATTCATGCCCCCAGGGACAAGGGCTCCGACGCGCTCTCCGAGGTCCCCGATCTCAGGCGCGAGTACCGGGTCCGCGGCGTCGAGTACCTCGCTTCCCTGGCCTGGCGCACAGCCGGAGGCGTGGGCGACCCGCCACAGGCGTTGACTCTCGCATTTGCTCTCCATTTCTCGGCTTTCGCTACGCAGGCGCTCATGATCGATTTTGACCAGACGCCGGCCGACATCGGAGAGCTCACCGCCGACATGTTGAAGGGTGCGCTGGCACAAGCCCTCCATGCACAGCAGGCGACTCGCCGGTCAGATGTCATGGAGCCAGAACCGGAGCAGGGCTGATCCAAGTCTGAGCCCATCGGAGACCGGTGCTCCCGGACTTGGGGCAGGCAGTCGGCAACACTTCGCCGTCTCAGCTCAAGCCGGCTTGCGCCCGGGCCATTGCCCTCACTGTGTCATCGGCTATGGGCGCAAGCCATGGCGCCTCCCGCCACCGTCGTCGCTGGGCAAACCCGAGTACCGCCATCCATGCGCCCGTGCCACCGACGAGCAACCACAGCCACTCGGCTCGCTCTCGGATAGCGCGCTGTTGGCTCCCGCCGATCCCCTCAGCGATCTGCGCGCGCGTGTACGTGATGCCCGGGGGGACCGAGATGTCATGAACGACCGCCGCCACTGCACTTTGCGGCAGCATCGCCTCGATCCACGTTCCCATGGTGGTGCGCAGGTAGGCGACGGGGGTGTTGCCCTTCCCGTAGAGCACCGCACCCCCTGTAACTTCGTGCAGCGCAAGGTACTCCCCGGCGCGCAGGGTCGACGCCGAAACCACATCCGTCGACGGGAAACGCCACGGCTGAACGGTGACCAGTACACCCCCGACGGCAGTCAGGACCAGGAGGAGCGCCGAGCCCATGGCACCGACTCTTCCAAGAGAGGGGATGGTCCGTGCATGTCGCCATCGGGCCGTCACATAGCTCGCCGTCCCAACGGTCACGGTCAAGGCGAACACCCCGCCCACAAGGGTGAGGACAACCCGCTGGTCGCTCGAAGTGACAAGAGTGGGCGTCTTGCGGAGCACGAACCATCCGCTGGCGGCACCGGCCACGAACGCCCCGCATCCGGCGAGGGCCGCCGCTTCGAGGGCGACCACAGGTGACCTCCGGCACAAGAGGTTCCCCTGAACCTGTCGGACGCGGGTCACTCGCGGTTGAAGCTGCGGAGCCAAAGACGACGGCTCGACCGCGGCCGGTCCCGACGGGCGCCGCCCCGCAACCCGGGAGGTCGAGGACTCGTTGATCCACGCAACTGGCACTTCGCCTGAGTCGCCATCCCCTTTGCGCTCGGGGGGCCTAGCCCAGAGCTCACCCTCCGCCATCGGCGATCAGGGTGACGCGTGATGGTCGGGACAGGGCCGAGGGCGCGGAACGTAGGAAGCTCGTGACCGAGTCACGAGCGGGCGTACAGGCGACCCGCCGGTCCTAACGACGTGGATCCATGCACCTCGGTACCACCTCAGGTCGGACCGGGAGTTCTCGGGGCGCCCTCAGGGTCCCCGGAAACGCGAGCGGGGAAGGCGCTCGTCCGGGGCCTGCTCCGAAGGGGGCGTCATCCACAATTCGACATCCTGCCGTTCGACATCCTGCCGTTCGACATCCTGCCGTTCGACATCCTGCCGTTCGACATCCTGCCGTTCGACATCCTGCCGTTCGACACCTGGCGGCTCGACACCTGGCGGCTTCGATGCAGGGCGTGGGGGCGAAGCCCCTTTCGAGTCGAGCGCTGGTGT
>JARLGQ010000167.1 GCA_031292675.1 Acidimicrobiales bacterium | reverse complement strand
CTACAGCATCAGTATCAGCATGTAGCCCATCGTGATGCACATGACGATGTGGCAGCCCATCTCCAGGCGCGGCGCCAGCCACTGACCAGGGGCGGATGCCGCTGCCAGGGGTCGAGGTGCTTCACCCACCGGGGGGCCGCTCGCGTCCGGAGAGCCATGCCTCTCCGCCCGAGGCACGCCGCCGGTGGCCACGGCACCGACCAGATGGCCACGCACCGGCGCGTACCTGCTCAGCCCGTCGAGTTGCCAGACCGCCGATGCGAACAGGATCGCCACGAACAGCAGCGGCAGGCCCACGAAGTTCGCAGCCGCGCCCGTAGGCCCCGTCATGGACAGGGCGGACCCGGCTGCCGTCCCGGCGGGAACCGCGGCCAGGTACATGTACACCATGGCCAGGCCCATCACGAGGTGGATCAGATTGTGAGACAGGCCGTGGCGACGGCTGACCTCGACGCGGAGACCGACGTGGTGAGCGACGAGGCGAGCCGCCTGCCACGCGAACCACAGCGACATGGCCACGAACCCGGCCTCCCACAAGCCGTCGGGTAAGACCTTCAGGCGGGGGACGAGCATCCCGGCCATCGCCAGGCCCATGGCGACGTGGGCGACGTTCACGTCCACGTGCTTGGGGTGACTCCGCCGCCTGGCCGCGATCAACCAGGCGACGCAGTACAGCGACACCGCCACCATGACCACCCCGAAGGAGTACGCCAGCCACGTCGGCTGAGCCACGGCTACACCGCTTCCCACGAGAGGCGCGACGCCGGTGCCGGTGCCGGTTCCCGTGCCGGGAGGCGTCGCCAATACGCCACGGCCAGTAGCGCCAGGACCGGCCCGCTGTTGGGATCGGTGGCCGACCCCGAGAAGACCTGTCCGAAGTTCTCCCCGACCACCCAGATGCCCAGGGCCAGCCCGACGGCCACGGCGCTCATCACCCGGGCCGGTCGGGTCGGCATATAGACACTCAGGGCGATGGCGCCGAGCACGACGGCCAGTGTGATCGACACCCACAATCCCCGGTCGCCCAACAGGTCGGCGGCGTGCCGGTCCAGGGTGGCGAGCCACCGCGGCTCCCCGGGGATCAGACTGTTCACGACGTTGCGTAGCCCGTCGGGCGAGCGGTTGGTGCCCGACAACGCGAAGAACGCGAGGCCGCCCCACAGCAGCACCCAGATCGGGCGCGCCACACGGTCCCCGACCCCACGAGCGGCGGTGCAAGAGGATGCGGGCGCGATCCGGTCGGTGGGCCAGAGGAGCACGGCGAGCACGGCGTAGATCAGGACCGCCCCCGGAGCTCCGCTGAAGGTGTGGGCCGCGCCCGAGGCCACACCGCCCAGGCCCTCGCCGAACCACCACACCACGGCCGCCCACGCAATCGAGGTAGCGAGTGCCATCTTGACCGTCGGGCGCCACGCGATCCCCAGCCCGATCAGTATCTGGATGGCGGCGAAGGCGGCGTCGGCCGGGACCGAGTGGTGCGCGATGACACGGGAGGCCCAGGTGATGGAGTGGGCCACGGCGCTCGGGTTCCCGTGGGCCTGCGGTGCGATCATGGCGATCCCGAACTGCCGGGTGAACATCAGCGGCTGCAGCTGCAAGACCGCGTCGAACAGCCAGATGGTGGCCAGCACCAGTTGCAGCACCCGCCGTTCGTCGGGGGGCCGCCACAGCAGCCCGGATTCCGTCGACTCCGGGAGCGGCGTGGCCCCGACAGCCTCAGACGTCCTGCCCACCGTCTCCCCTCGACTTCCAGCCTCAAGGATCGAGAACCCGAGCCCGTGCCGGCGATCGCCTGGGGAGATCGTACCTTTCACCCCGATGACCAGGTCGGCGCCGGCCCCGGCCGGCTCAGTCCCCGGCCCAACAACCCAGGATCACGTCTGCCACCGTCACGGCCACGTCCCCCGCGCTGGTGGGCGGCACTCCGAACTGCCCGGGCAACGCGGTGACGTCGACGGTCAGCACCTTCCAGTCCTTGCGGACCACCACCGAGCCGTCGTTCTCGCTGAATGCCCCTTGCCCCAGGTTGGCCAAGGACCGGGGGCTGCCGAACTGGCTTCCCAGGCCGTGGAAGTAGGTGAGGGTCTGGGCCCAGCTCGACAATTCCTTCACCGAAAGGGTCATCACTCCGCTGGTGTACTCGTACCGGCACGCGTACAGGTGGTCGATCCAGGTAGGAGTGGAGATCCTCACCGGCTTCTCGCCGATGACCTCGGCGATTTCGCGCTGTGCCTCGGGACGACACACCATCTGGGAGATCGTGGAGGGGAACCGCCCCGCCGGTCGGGGGGCTTCGGTCGTGGTGACGTTCGCTGGCGATCCCGAGGACCGCACCGAACCCGGAGTCGACGATCCGCAGCCGGCCGCCACCAGCGCGATCACGGCCGCGATCCCCACGACGGCGTGAGATCTCGGGTTGGGCACGCCGTCAGCGTAACTTCCCGCATTGTGAGCTCCGGGTCGCGCTGTGCCCGAGTGGGTTCTGGGAATCGGTGACCTCAGGACGTCATGAGAGGCCGCGTTCGACCGAGAAGGACTGCGATCGACCGTCGATCTCCTCCGTCGTGGTGAAGCGCCAGGTGCCCGGCGGCTCGAAGACGGCGTATGCGGTGTAGTGCCCGGGGCTCAGCCTGACCATCCGCAGCGACATCGGGGAGCCGCCTGGAGGCGACGCCGTCACGTGGGGAGGGCCCTCGACCGCCGAACCCGCCCCCGACGTGGTGAAGATCACGTGGAACTGGTTCACGCCCGCTCGCGACGACTGGAGATACACCTCGGCCGCCACCCCGTGGGCCAGGCTGACATCGGAGATGCTCGGCAAGCTGGGCAGCAGTGGCTGTCCGCGACTCGGTGACACGGCTTGAGCGGCCACGGTGGCGCCGGCGAAGATCACCACCGGCACCGCCACCGAGAGCACGAAACCCCGCAACCCGCGCATCACCGCCGGTGGGCGGATCCGCTCCATGCCCGTGCGCCCGAGCCTCACCAGCCGCAGGCTGTTGAGCACCACGACCAAGCTCGAGAAGCCCATGGCGACGGCGGCGACGAGCGGGTCGAGGAGCCCGGCCGCCGCCAGGGGCAGTGCGGAGATGTTGTATCCCATGGCCCAGCCGAAGTTCTGCACGATGACCGCAGAAGTGGCACCGGCGATGCCGACGGCGGCGGGCACTCCCTCGAGGTCGCTGCCGAGCAGTGCGACGTCGCTGTTGGCGAGCGCCGACTCCGAGCCACTCCCCACCGCGCACCCCACGTCCGCCGCAGCCAGGGCCGGCGCGTCGTTGACCCCGTCACCGACCATCATCACCCGGTGGCCGTCGCCTTGCATGGCGCGCAGCTCGTCGAGCTTCTCCGACGGGCTCAAGCCGCCCCGGGCCCAGTCGATGTCGAGTGTGGACGCCACGTTGGCAACCGCCGGCGTCGCGTCGCCGCTCAAGATGGCGGTCTTGAGCCCTATGCGGTGGAGGGTGGCGATCGCCGGCGCCGCGTCGGGTCGGATCGGCGTGGCGACGGCGACGACCCCCACCGTGCGGTCGTCGCAGGTGACAGACACCACCGTGTCGCCCCGATCCTGGTACGAGGAGATGGCGGCGGCGAGGGACGGGGGAGCAGCCGACGCGTCCAGGCGCCCCACGCGGACCCGGTAGCCGTCGACCGTCCCCAGGACGCCGGCACCGGGGAGCACCTCGACGTCGGTCGCCCGCCCCAGGGGTCGAGCCGCGCCGCAGATGGCCACCGCGATGGGGTGTTCGCTCTCGGCCTCCACCGCGCACGCCATGGCCAGCACCCGGTCGTCGGGTACGCCGGGGACTGCCGCCACACCTGTCACGTGGGCGAAGCGTTCGGTCAGGGTCCCGGTCTTGTCGAACACCACCATGTCGGCTCGCGCCAGCCGTTCGAGGGCGTCCCCGCTGCGCACCAGGATGCCCATGGCCGAGGCCCGGCCGGTGCCGACCATCATCGCCACCGGGGTGGCCAGACCCATGGCGCAGGGACACGCCACCAGCAGCACCGCCACCCCGCTCAGCACCGCGGTCCCAAAGTTCCCGTCCAGCAGCCACCAGGCGAGGAACGTGAGCACGGACCCGGTCAGGACGACGGGCACGAAGACACCGCTGATGCGATCGGCGAGCTTCTGCGTCGGAGGCTTGTCGCGCTGCGCGTCTTCGACCAGCCGTTGCATCCGGGCCAGCACGGACTCCGCGGCGATGGACTCCACCCTCACGACCAGCGCGCCGGCCCCGTTGCGGGTTCCTCCCGTGACACGGCTGTCGGGACCGTGGTCCACCGGCAGCGGCTCACCCGTGAGCATCGACTCGTCCACTGCGGACCAACCGTCCACGACCACCCCGTCGAGGGGGATGGCTTCGTTGGGGCGGACGCGCACCATCGCACCCACCGGCACGCTCTCGGGAGCGACCAGGCGGCCCTCGACGTCCTCAGCGCCCGACACCACCCGGGCGGTGGGAGGTCGGAGTGCCATCAACGAGTGCATCGCCTGTGCAGCCCGGCCCCGCGCCCGCGCCTCGATGAAGCGTCCCGTGACGAGGATGGCGACGATGAGCGGCGCCATGACGCCGTGAAGGCGCGCCGCGAACTCCCCGCCACCGCCGAGGTGCACGTGTCGTCCACCAAGGGCGATGGCCTCCACCGCGCTGACCGCCAGGGCGGCCAACGTGCCCACCGCGATCAACGTGTCCATGCTGGTGGCGCCGTGGCGCAGGAGCCGGACGCTCGTTCGGAGGAAGGGCCACCCCCCGGCCAGCTCCACGGCGATGGCGAGCCCCAGGACGAGCCAACCCGAAAATGCGTCTTGGGGGGCGAAGACGGCCACGGCCAGGGCGGCGAGGGCCGTCGGCCACGACACGGCCGCCCGGAGGCCCCAGTGCTCGGTGTCGCCCTGCGGGCGAGGGGTCTGGTCGACGTCGGCCGGCGACGCCGAGTAGCCGACGGTGCCGACCGTCGCGCACAGGTCCGCCGGCGTGGCCTCGCCGGCGTCGTAGGTCACGAAGGCCCGGTTGGTGGCCAGGTTCACCGACGCGCTCAGCACCGCACTCTGGTTGCCGAGGGCTCGCTCGATGCGCGTGGCGCACGCGTTGCAGTGCATGCCCCCCAGGGCGAGCTCCACCGTCGCGACCCGATGTCCGTCTTCGCCGGGCGGGGCGGCCGGGTCCGAGGGGACGGTCAGCATCAGGAGCCGGGAGCAGCGGGCGCGGCGCGGGTGGCCCTGTAGCCGACCCCGGTCACCGCCGCACACAGGTCGTCGACGGTGAGGGTGGCGGGGTCGTAGGTCACCGACGCCCGGGCGGCGTCGAGGTCCACCGTGGCGTGGCGGACGGCGGGGTCGCCGGTCAGGGTCTCTTCGATGAGCTCGGCGCAGGACTGGCAGTGCATGCCGCCCACCACGAGCTCGACGGTGGCGGAGCGGGTCGGGCCGGGCTCGGGGACAGGCAACTCGGTGACCGGCGGCTCAGGGACTGACATCGAGCCGGCTGCGCCATCTTCCATGCAACCAGGGTAATTGCGTCCGAAGGCGCGTCGTGCCCAGCCCTGCGCCCTGTCCGCGCCGGCGTGCCGCCTCACCACACACCCGCCACGACCGCTCGTCTCGATATCGCTCGCGCGTGACGGCAACGGCGTCGGATGTCGGGGCCCGGAAGAACGACGCCCTCGGCAGGGACTGGGCCGAGGCTCGTCTCCTCAGTTCCCCCCCGGCCCCAGACGATGGGCTTCGGCGGCGACGATACCGCGCCCGAACCGCTCCTGCGCTGCGGGCCGGGAGCGAAGATGCCTTGACAGTTATATGAATGTACGAGAATATTACCTGGTGAGCACGACCTTCGACGTGGTCGCCGAACCGAATCGCCGCTCGATCCTGGACCTGCTCCTTGCCGGGGAGCGCCCCGTGGGGGACCTGGTCGAGGCCCTGTCGGTGAGCCAACCTGCAGTTTCCAAGCACCTGAGGGTGTTGCGCCAGGCGGGCCTCGTCGAGTTCCGGACAGAAGCGCAACGCCGCATCTACCGGGTCCGTACCGAGCCGCTGCGCGCCATGGACGAGTGGCTGGCCCCCTATCGAGCGTCGTGGGCATCACGCCTCGACGCTCTCGAACGGCACCTCGGGACCGTCGCCGACGATCTGCCCCGGCTCGACGGACCCGGACGCCCCCCCAGGAGCTGAGCTCGCCATGGACGCGGACCTCTCCGAACCCGACGACCTCGGGCAACTGCACCGACGTGACGGCCAGGTGCTCCTGACCTTCAGGCGTCGGCTCCGGTATCCCGCAGAGACGGTCTGGCGGGTGCTCACCGAGCCCGACCACCTCGCGGCGTGGTTCCCGACCACCATCGAGGGGGAGCGAACGGTGGGAGCGCGCCTTCGCTTCTCGTTCCGGGACATCGACGCTGACCCGTTCGACGGCGAGATGCTGGCCTTCGACCCGCCGTCGTTGATGGAGCTGCGGTGGGGGGTCGACGTCCTGCGCTTCGAGGTCGAGGCCCGGGGCGCCGAGAGCGTGCTCGTGTTCATCGCCGTGGTGGACGAGCTCGGCAAATCGGCGCGCGACGGGGCCGGATGGCACTCGTGTCTGGACCTGCTCGGCTACGAAGTCGCCGGAAGGCCGGCGCCGGTGTCGGCACCCGATCGCTGGAAGGAGCTTCGTTCCACCTACGTCGATCGCTTCGGTCCCGAGGCCTCGACGATCGGGCCGCCTCCGCAATGGGAGGACGCGCACGGCTCGGGAGACGGAGATCCCGGGTTGCAGTAGCAGCTCAACCGCCCCCTAGCTGCTCCACCTCCAACAGCGTGAATGCGTCGATCACGGCCCGAAGGACCTGCCGCGCCATCCGGGGGTCGAGCCCGACTTGTGACGCCATGGCCTCGATGCGTGCGAGCATCTCGTCTTCACGGACACGGTCCACGACACTCATTCCCACCGCCCGCTTGAAGTCGATCACCTCGCCGATGAGCTCCGCCCGTTCGGCGAGAAGCGTCACGAGCCTCCGGTCGACGTCGTCGAGCCGCTCTCGGATGGTCTCCAGTGCGGCGCCGGGTGGTGATTCCTCCACGTGTTCATCCACGTCGACCATCCTCGCACTCGGCCCGCCACCTCGTCGCGACTCGGCGTTGTCTGCTCCGGACGCCGGTTGGCCCGGCGCCGCGGGCCCCCTGACGCCGGCGCAATGTCCGAGCCGGCGACCGCGGGCGCGCTGTTCCGGGACGCCGACCCGTTTGCTATCGTTTTTCCCATGGCTGGTTTCAAGCACCACTAGGTACGCGGCCCCCCTCATTCGGCGAGCGGCCGCGTCCTCTGTCGACGCGCCGCTGCACGCAGCGCGTCGCTCGCACCGCAACACTCGAATGGGGAGATGGGCATGAGTTCGGCCAAAGCGCGATTCGCAAGATTGGAGCCCGGTGGCACGCCGCTCGACGTGCGCGCCGTGACGAAGACATTCAGAAAGCGACGTGGTCGCGGCGGCTGGCGGGGCCCGCGCCGCGCCCAGGCGTTCCACACCGCCGTCGACCGGGTCTCGTTCCGGATCGCACCCGCCGAGATCTACGGGGTGATCGGGGCCAACGGGTCGGGGAAGTCCACCCTCATCAGGGTGCTCTCGACGCTGCTCGTGCCCGACGCCGGCGAGGTCCGGGTCTTCGGCCGCGACGCACTGCGTGAACCGCTCTCGGTCCGGCCTCTTCTGAACCGGGTGTCGGCGGACCCGTCGTTCTTCCGGGCGATGTCCCCGCTCGAGAACCTGTTGTTCTACGGACGGGCCTATGGGCTCTCGGGCCCGGTGGTGAGGCTTCGCAGCGCGGAGATCCTCGAACGCCTGGGTCTCGAGGCCCGGTACCTCCGGGAGCCCATGTTGCACCTGTCGCGGGGCCAACAGCAGAAGGTGGCGGTGGCGAGGGCGTTCCTGACCTCGCCCCGGCTGATGCTGCTCGACGAGCCCACCACGGGACTGGACCCGAGGAGCAAGCGCGACGTGCAGAGCTTCGTGGCCGAGGTCCGGCGCCACGACGAGGTGGCGATCCTGCTGACGACGCACGACATGGAGGAGGCGGACCTGCTCTGTGACCGCATCTCCTTCCTGGCCGGGGGGCGGATCGTCGCCGAGGGAACGCCGTTGGAGCTCAGGACCGAAGTCGCCGGCACCGACCGGCGCGTGGAGGACGTCGACATGGAAGCGGTCTTCATGACACTCACGGGCCGCAGCATCGAGGACGACGAGGAGGTGGGAGATGAGGGCGGCTGAGGGAGCGGTCGCGCTCCGAAGTCCGAGACGGGTGGCGCTCGGGTGGGCGTTCTTCGAGCGCCAGGCCAACCTGTGGAAGCGCTACTGGGCCTGGGAGGTCGTGTGGCTGGTCTACGGGGTGGTCAACACCCTGGCCATCACCTTCATCGCCAAGCAGGCCGGCCGCAGTGGTCTGGCCAGCGTCTCGGAGGTGCCGAAGCTCGTGCTGTTCCTGCTGATCGGCACACTCACGTGGGCATACCTGTCGGCCGTGCTCGACGACATGAGCCTCGTGATCATGTGGGAGCGGTGGGAGGGCACCATCGAGCACACCTTCATGACTCCGGTCTCGAGGGTCGTGCACCTGGTGGGGATGTCGGTGTTCGGGGTGGTCCATGCCACGTTGCGGACGCTGCTGATCCTGGTGTGCGCGCTGCCGTTCTTCGACATCGGCTTCCCCCACGCGTCGTGGACGGCGGCGGCGGTGGTCGTCGCCGTCGGGAGCCTCAGCCTGGTGGGACTGGGCATCCTCACGGGGATCCTCCCCATGCTCTATCCCGAACGCGGTGAGCAGATGTCGTTCATGGTCCAGGCCCTGATCTTGCTGGTCTCGGGTGTCTACTACGGGATCGACGTCCTTCCGGGCTGGCTCCAGGCGTGCTCGGCCCTCGCCCCCACGACCTACATGCTGCGCGGCATCCGGGCCGCGGTCATCGGCGGCGTCGGCGTCGGCGGCCAACTCAGGACGCTGGTCGTTCTGGGGGCCTTCGGTGTCGTGATGATCCCCGGCTCACTGGCCGCGTTCTCCGGTGCCGAGCGATGGGCGAAGAAGACCGGGCGCCTCAAGAGACTGGGCTGACCGCCCGCGTCGCGACCACGATGTGCCGTTCCCACCGGTCCCACCGGTCCCACCGTTGGTCCGGGGGCACGGAAGCGGTAGATTCTGCGCGGACCGCAACCCTGAGCAGATCGAGAGCACCGAGCATGACCGTCGCCATCGGTGACCGCATCCCCGACGTCGAGTTACGAACCATGGTGGGCAAGACCCCCGAGCCCGTGCGCAGCGTCGACGCCCTGGGAAGGGGCAAGGTCGTGCTCTTGGCGGTGCCGGGGGCCTTCACGCCGACGTGCTCGGACTACCACCTGCCCGGCTTCGTCCTCCGGGCCGACGACCTGCGTGCCAAGAACGTCGACACCATCGCGTGCGTATCGGTCAACGACCCCTTCGTGATGGCGGCGTGGGGTCGTGACCAGAAGGTGGGTGACGACGTGGTGATGCTGGCGGACGGTAACGGCGCGTTCACGCGGGCCATGGGCCTCGAGGCGGATATGAGCGGAGCCGGGCTCGGCATGCGCTCGCAGCGGTACGCGGCCGTGATCGAAGACGGCGTCGTGACGGCGCTGTTCGTCGAGCCCGAGCGCGGGCTGAACGTCAGCTCGGCCGAGTCGGTGCTGGCTGCGTTGTAGCCGCGCCGGCTGCGTCGCCGCTGCGCCCCGCCCGGGGCCGGGTCGGGCCGGTCAGATCTGGATGTGGCTGAGGAGCTCGGCCTTGCGGGCGTCGTAGGTCTCGAAGTCGATGACGTCGGCATCGAATTCCCGCTGCAGCTGCTCGATCCGCTCGAGGATGGCGCCACTGTCGGCCTGGACTGCTCCGTCCTCGACGGCAGTGACGTCCGAGGGATCGTCGGTGGCGGGATCGCTCTTCCGTTGACGGCGGTCCCGCTTCTCGGCAGCCCGGGAACGCTTGTCGATGTCCCGCTGGCGCTTCGACGCGCTACTGCGTTGCGCGGCCATCAGCTCAGGACGCCGGCTCGGCGACGGCGTCCGCACCTACCGCCACGGGGGAGTCGCCGTCGGGGGCCGGGCCCTCGGGCAACGAATCTCCTGTCACGACAGCCGCGGTCTCGTCGGCCTCGCCCGCGGGAGCAGAGCGCTCGGGCCGGGGCCCGTCGGGACGCGGCCCGTCGGGACGGTCGGGGCGGTCGGGGCGGCCTCCCCCGGGCCCACCCCTCCGGCGTCCGCCCTTGTCGCCGGCCAGGGTCCGAACCACATAGGGCAGGAGCGCCATCTCCCGGGCGTTCTTGATGGCGAGGGCCACCGCGGCCTGGTGCTGGGTGCAGGTACCGGTGCTGCTGCGCGACTTGATCTTGCCGCGTTCGCTCATGAAGCGACGCAGCAGGCCGCTGTCCTTGTAGTCGACGTAGACGACCTTGTCCTTGCACAGCGCGCAGACCTTGGGGCGGCCGCGCCTGATCCGGCTCTTGGCGTCGGTCGGACGCGGGCGGGACCGTTGCTTGCGGGAAGATGGCATATCCGGTTCTCCTGGAGCGTCGCGCACATGACTTCAGGAGTCCGAAGGCCGGATCGGAAACCGAGGATCAGGGTAGGCGCGAGCGGCAGACCCAATCCGTGCCATTCTACCCGCTGCGGACTTTGGGCGTCCACATGGGCGGTAACCTGGTCAACTGTGTCTGTACGTGCCGACCTCCGCAACGTGGCCATCGTGGCACACGTCGATCACGGCAAGACGACGCTGGTCGACGCCATGCTCCGCCAGACCGGGGCGTTCCGGGCCAACCAGGAGCTGACCGACAGGGTGCTCGACTCGGGGGACCTCGAGCGCGAGAAGGGCATCACCATTCTGGCCAAACACACGGCCGTGCCCTACGGCCCGGTGAAGATCACCATCGTGGACACCCCCGGGCACGCCGACTTCGGCGGGGAGGTGGAACGGGCGCTGGCCATGGTCGACGGCGTCCTCCTCCTGGTGGACGCGTCCGAGGGCCCCTTGCCGCAGACGCGATTCGTGCTGCGCAAGACGCTCGAGGCCCGCCTCCCGGTCGTGGTCGTGGTGAACAAGGTGGACCGGGCCGACGCCAGGGTGACCGAGGTCGTCCACGAGATCGAGGAGCTGTTCCTCGATCTCGACGCGGACGAGGACCAGGTCGGGTTCCCGGTGCTGTACTCCGACGCCCGCGCCGGGCGGGCCGGCACCGCGCCCGACGCCATCGGGCCGGACCTGGTCCCGCTCTTCGACGCCATCGTCGAGAGCGTGCCCCCTCCGCACTACGACCCCGACGTCCCGCTGCAGGCGCTCGTCACCAATCTCGACGCCTCGCCGTACGTGGGGCGCCTCGCCATCTGCCGCGTGCACAACGGCACCTTGCGACGCGGCGAGACCGTGGCGTGGTGCCGGCTCGACGGGTCGGTGCAGCGCGGCAAGATCACCGAGCTGTACTCGTCGAAGGCGCTCGAGCGAGTCGACACCGACGAGGCGGGCCCCGGCGAGATCGTGGCGGTGGCGGGATTCCCCGAGGTGACCATCGGGGAGACCCTGGCGGATCCCGACGACCCCCGACCGTTACCGGCGATCCTGGTGGACGAGCCGAGCCTGGCCATGACCATCGGCATCAACACCTCGCCGCTGTCGGGCTCCGACGGCACCAAGGTGACGGCCCGGCTCATCAAGAGCAGGCTCGACGCCGAGCTGGTGGGCAACGTGTCGTTGCGGGTGCTGCCCACCGCCCGCCCCGACGCGTGGGAGGTTCAAGGCAGGGGAGAGCTCCAGCTCGCCGTGCTGGTCGAGACCATGCGCCGGGAGGGCTTCGAACTCACCGTGGGCAAGCCCCAGGTCGTCACCCGCGTCATCGACGGCAAGCTGCACGAGCCCATGGAACGCCTGGCCGTCGACGTGCCCACCGACTACCTGGGAGTGGTCACGCAGCTGCTCGCCCTTCGCTTCGGGCGCCTGGTGGAGATGGTGAACCACGGCACGGGCTGGGTGCGTATGGACTACCGGGTGCCGGCGCGGGGGCTCGTGGGCTTCCGGACCGAGTTCGTCATCGAGACCCGGGGCACCGGGATCCTGCACCATGTCTTCGACGGGTGGGAGCCCTGGCACGGCGACCTGCGGGTCAGGCGCAACGGCTCGATGGTGGCCGACCGCCGGGGGATCACCACCACCTACGCGCTCATGGCGCTCGAGCAGCGCGGCACCATGCTCGTTGGGCCCGGGACCGAGGTCTACCAGGGGATGATCGTCGGTGAGAACTCCCGGATCGACGAGATGGACGTCAATCCGGCCAAGGAGAAGAAGCTCACCAACGTGCGGTCCTCCACCGCCGAGGAGCTCGAACGCCTGACGCCGCACCTCCAGCTCTCCTTGGAGCAGGCACTGGAGTTCATCGGCGAGGACGAGTGCGTCGAGGTCTCGCCCCACTCGGTCCGCCTGCGCAAGGTCGTCCTCGACCAGGCCGTGCGCGGGCGCCAGCGCAGCCGGTCACGGCGCGACGCCGACATCGCCGCGACCTCCCCCAAGTCGTGATGATCCCCGGGGCGGCGCGGCACCGACCGACCCCTACTTCCCAAATTTTGGGGATGCCCAAGCCCGTTGCATGGGGGCATCATTGAGGTAGTTGAGGCAGTTGAGGACCTTGGCAGGTCCACATGAGGGGGGCTCATGACCGGTTCCGGTCTGGGTGATCGTCGGTTCAAGGCAGCCGTGCCGTCTTTGGCGCACGAGTGCAGATTGTGCTGGAGGACCGTGGTGCTCGAACCCCAGGACATCGAGGTGACCGAGCAGCACGTCTACGTCCGGTGCCCGAAGTGCGGGGGGTCGTTCCCGATCCGCCACAGCGACCTGGACGCCTTCTTGGGTCACGAGGCCTCGGCCGCGGGCTGAGGGCTCCCCCCGGGCGTCGGCCCGGCGGCCCGCAGGTCACCGCAGACCGAGCAACAGGCCCGGCAGGGCGAGCCTCGACGCGCACCGGCCCAGGGCCTCGAGGGCGGAGGCGTCGCCCCGTGCCGCCCGTGACCGGAGGAGGACCGCCTCGCTGATGCTCGTGGCCGCGGCCGGTCCGTGCTCGTCCCCGAGGGGATCCCCGCTGATCTCGGCCCGCAGGGCGGCGGCGGCCGTGGCCGTGGGACGGGCGTCGAGAGCCCGGGCCGCGTCCGCCGCCCGCTCGACCCAGGGAAGGGCCTCGGTGCCCCGGTCCGCCAGGACCAGCGCCAGCCCGTTGAGCATTCCGGCGAGGTCGCCGAAGGGCCCCAGGCCGGGGCGATCGACGGTGCCCAGGCGCGCCAGGGCCTCTTCGACGCGCCCGCCCACGGTCAGCTCGGCTTCGACGACCAACATGGCCATCCCCACCACGGGGTCGGGCGTGGGGGCGGGGGGCAGGGGCGGGGCCATGCTGCTGGCGCCCCGGGCGACGCTCACCGAGAAGATGGCCGCCCACCCCAGCCAGGGGAAGCGGTCGTAGTCGAGGAGGCCGCTGAGGCGCTGGAGCACCCCGGCGTGGTGGGCGGCCTCGTCGAGGCGCCCGGTGAAGCGCGCCATGATGGCGAGAAGGCTCCGCCCGTGGACGGCCATGTCGAGCGCGCCGAGCTCCTCGGCCAGCTCGGCCAGCCGCCGGGCGAAGCCCTCGGCCTCGACGGTGTCGTCGGGGGTGCCCCACAACGACCGGATGAAGTGGTGCCACGCCAATGTGGTGAGGGTCCCGAGCTGCCGGGAGCGGTCCCCGGCCTCGTCGGCGAACTCGAGCGCCTGAGCCAGCCAGTCGGGCACGCGCCGATCGGTCGGCCTGGCCAGGCACAGGAACGAGGAGGCGGCGACCCGGCCTGCCCGGTCGCCGGTCAGGTCGAAGAGCCGGAGCCCGCGCTCGAGCTCTTGCGCGGCCTCTTCCATCCGGCTCAGGTTGAAGTACGAGACGCCGGTGTTGGCGTGCCCCCAGGCCTCCTTGTCGGTCATCCCGAGCGCATGCCAGCGCGCCGTGACCGCCTCGAGCTGGCCCCGCGCCGAGGCGGGGTCGGTGAACACGATGGCGTTGGCCGCGGTGTGGTCCCGCTCGACGGACACGGTGGGATCGTCGGGGTCGTCTTGCACCATGGCCAGCGTCGACAACGCCGCGTCCTCCCGGCCGCACAAGGCCTGCACCTTGGCCAGGTCCAAGAGCGCCGAGGAACGGCGGCACCCGAGCGCGACCGCCCGTTCGAGCATCCGCAGCGCGTCGATGTGGCGCGCGGCGAGGAAGAGGTCCTGGCCCACGCGCGCCAGTGCTTCGGACGCCTCTTCCGCCACCGACGCGTCGTCGGCAAGGTACCGCGCGGCGCGCTCGAGATGCCGGGCGCGCTCCTCGGGCTCCTCCACGATGGCCGCGGCGCGGCGATGGAGCTCGCCGCGGATGTTGCG
>JARLGQ010000015.1 GCA_031292675.1 Acidimicrobiales bacterium | reverse complement strand
TCGAGGCGCGCCGACGTCACGACCGGCCCGTCGGGCTCGAGAACCGGCCCACGAGGGGCCGCCCGGCGAGCTCCGAGGCCTCCCAGCCGCCTTCGGGGCCCACCGCCACCGCAGGCGAGGCGAGGGCCGGGGCGTCGCCCCCGAGCTGCGCCAGGGCCAGGGGCACCGGGGCCAGGCGGGAGCGGAGGTCGTCGAGATCGGCGGTGCCGACGACCTCCGGGAGCCAGGCGCGTCGGCTCTGCGCCGCCGCTTCGCGCGTCACCCGGCGTAGCCGCTCCACGGCCCGGGCGCGGCGTTCGCCCTCCCAACGAACGACCGCTCGCAGCGAATCGAGCACGACGACGCGATCGACGCCGGCTTCGGTGAGCTTCTGCACCACCCACTCGGGACGTCCTCCCTTCACGGGCACGAACGCCACCGTGACTTCGGGCGCCGAACGTCGCGACGTCACCACGGGCCCGTCGGGCTCGAGGATCGGTGCGCGCGGCGTGCGGCGCGCCTCGGAGCCGGTGAACCGGCACACGCGCCATCGGCCCGCTCCGTCGCAGGCCACCACGGCCTCACCAGGACGCAGCCGCAATACGTGCGCGAGATGGTGTTCGTCGTCGCGCTCCACGGAGATGGCGTCGAGGTCGGCCACGAAGACCTGGGCGACGGCGCCGGCAGTCGCCGGGGTCGCCCCGTCGGGACCCGGCCCGGGGCCCGCGGCGTCCCCGTTGCGCATGGGCGCGCTCCCGATCAGCCGAACGCGGACCGCAGGCGCGACATGAGGCCCTCGTCGGGGGGTCCGACATCCTCCCCGCTCTCGGCCGCGAACTGGCGGAGGAGGTCCTGTTGTGCCTTGGTGAGATCCGTCGGCGTGTCCACCACGACCTGGACGATGAGGTCGCCGCGCCCGCGCCCACGCACATGGGGCACACCCCGACCGCGCAGCCGGATCAGGTGCCCGGTCTGGGTGCCCGGGTGCACGGCAAGCTTCTCGGTGCCGTCCAGCGTCTCGAACTCCGGAGTGGCACCCAGGGCAGCCTGGGCGATGGACACGTGCAGGTCGGCATGGATGTCGTCGCCGGCGCGAACGAAGGCGTCGTCGGGCGTCACCGCCAGGTGCACGTAGAGGTCGCCGGGGGGACCGCCGCGCGGCCCGGCCGGTCCCCGGCCCGACAAGCGCAGGGTCGACCCGTGGTCGACGCCGGCGGGGACGTCGACGCTGAAGGTGCGCGTCTCCATGACGCGCCCGTCGCCGCGGCAGTCCGGGCACGGGCTCGTGATGACCTCGCCGCTCCCGTTGCAACGGCGACACGGCGTCGCCGTCACCACCTGGCCCAGGATCGACTGCCGCACGCGGTGCAGCTCTCCCGAGCCCTGGCACTCGGTGCACCGGATGGCCGTGGTGCCCGCCCGGGCGCCCGTCCCCTCGCACGTCGCGCAGCCCACCGGCGTGTCGAAGGTGAGCTCGTGCGCGGCCCCGAACACCGCCTCCCGGAAGGTCAGTTCGAGGACGATCTCGCTGTCGTCGCCGCGCACCGGGCCTCCCCGGCGCCTGGGGCCGGCGCCGGTACCCCCGAAGAACGCGTCGAACAGGTCCCCGAGCCCACCGCCGAACATGTCGCCCGCACCGGGCATGGGGCCGTCGACGGCCTCGGGGCCGAACCGGTCGTAGCGCGCCCGTCGCTGGGGGTCGCGCAGCACCTCGTAGGCACGCGTCACCTCCTTGAAGCGTGCCTCGGCCGCGGCGTCGCCCCCCGTGCGATCGGGGTGGAGCTCCCGGGCCATGCGCCGGTAGGCGCTCTTGATGTCGTCGTCCGACGCCTGGGGCGCCACCCCCAGGAGGGCGTAGTAATCAGTCGCCACCGCCGGGCTCCCTCCGTCTCCTGACCGGGCGCGTGGCACGGACGGGCGTCGACGCCTTGGCCCGACCCGGGCCCGAGCGACCCGTGGTCGTGCCGGCTCCCAGGTGCGCGCCCAACTGCTCGCCGACGAGCTCCACCGCCGCCAGGGCACGGGGGTAGTGCATACGGGTGGGGCCGACGACACCGATGGTGCCGGCCACCTCGCCCTCGATGGCGACCGGCGCCAACACCAGCGCGCACGAAGCCAACGGCTCGAAGCCGTGTTCGGCGCCGATGGCCACCGACAACCCCCGGTCGAGGATGTCCTCGATGAGCTCCACCACCACCAGCTGCTGCTCCAGGATCGACAGCACCGACCGGACGGTTTCCACGGCGTCGAACGCCGAGGCCATGTGCGACGACCCTCCGACGAAGACGTGGTCGGGCTCACCCGTGGCAGCCAGCTCGCCGAGGGCGGCCACCCCGCAGCGCACGATCACGTTGACCGAATGGTCGCGAAGCTCGGGGAAGGTCCCGGGGTTGGCCAAGGTGCCACCCCGCGCGCAGGTGGCCAGGTGGGTGGCCGCCTCGGCCAGCAGGTCGTCAGAGGCGTCCGCGGGCAGGTCCACGGCGCGCTTCTCCACCGCCCCGTCCGACAGGACGACGACCAGCAGCGCCAGACGCGGGGAGAGGCCCACGAGCTGCACCGACCGGATCGTGGCCGATTCGTGCCGGGGCCCGACCACCACCGCGGCATAGTCGGTGAGGCTGGCCAAGAGGCCGCTGGTGTGCCCGAGCAGGTCCTCCACCTCTCCGTGCACGTGCGCGAAGAACCTGCGCACCTCGTGGCGCTCGTGGGGCCCGAGTGTTCCAGGCCGGCCCAGATGGTCGACGAAGAACCGGTATCCCTTGTCGGTGGGGATGCGCCCCGCACTGGTGTGGGGTTGGGCCAGGTACCCGTCGCGCTCGAGGGCGGCCATCTCGCTGCGCACCGTCGCCGACGACACCTCGACTCCGGGATTGCCCGTGATGTG
>JARLGQ010000166.1 GCA_031292675.1 Acidimicrobiales bacterium | reverse complement strand
TGGTGCCGGTCAGACCGGTCGCCGCGGACGCCGGGCTGCTTCCTCCGAGCGTCGTCAGCACAAGCACTGATCCCCCCGCCACGAGCATCGTGGCGACGATCATGAGGACCTTGGCCCGCGCCTCGCGCCCCAAAGAGACCACGGTGGCGATCATCGACCGGCCAGACGACCCACTCACAGCTCACCCCCCAGTCGACCGTTGTGACGTTGCGGCTGAGGAACCGCGCGTCGCACCCCGGATCCACGTCTCCAATGGTCAGGATACGTGGATCGAAGCCCCTTCGGAATCATCATTTTTGACTAGGCCCGGTGCCCTATTCGGCCACAACTGACCGCAACTGAGCGGCCCCCTGTCGGTGTGTTGCGCGTGCTCTCGAGGGCGTTCCTCGAGGGGGACTGACGTCGAGACGTCTCTGCGACTGCCATTCGTCACTTCTGACGCCCTGTGTTTCGGAAAGGCTCCTCAATAGTGAGGATGTGCTCCGACCGGGTGCTCAAATATCCTGGACCGATAACGAATTGAGAGGGCTCGTCCCCTCTCGTGGGGGTGACTCGTGTTCAACCATGTTGGGGATACTCGCGGGGAACGCACAGGGGTCCGGCCTCGTGGCAATCGACGTGCGGTCTCCAGGTTCGGGGTCGTCGCTGCCTCCGTTCTCGTCGTGGCGGGACTGACGATGGTGGCAGGGACGGTGCCCGCGTCCGCGGCCACCGGTCTCACCGGCACGATCACCATCACCCCGGCCACCGGCTTGACCAACGGGCAAGCGGTCACGATCACCGGAAGCGGCTTCAGCGACACCTCGATCGGCAACATTCTCGAGTGCAACAGCGACTCGGCCCAGCCCAACGTGCACGTCGGCGGAGTCGTCAACTCCGACATTTCGGTCAGCTGCAATGCACCGTCGTTGTCCAAACTCGTGACGACGACCTCCTCGGGGACGATATCCACGACGTTCAACGTGGTGCAGGGAACCGTCGGCCCTCCCTGCGGGCCCGCTCCCGCTGCGGCGACGTGTCCGGCCACCGACGCTGCCGGGAACAGCCCGACCGCGGACGCGGCCCTGTACCCGTGCCCGCCGACGGCCGCGCAGCAGGCCAAGGGTGACACCTGCACCCTCACCTACGGCGACGAGGCCAACGACAGCGGCGTCGCCAACATCACCTTCGCGGCGTCGACTCCGCCCACGACGGTGGCGCCGACCACCCCCGGCACCACTCCCGCCACCGCCCCCCCCACGACCAAAGCCCCGGTCACGGCCGCGCCGACCACCGTCGCTCCGAGCACCGGCGTCAAGGCGGCCACCACCACGCCCCCGGCGGTCGCCACGTCACCGAGCACGCTGGCGGCCACGGGCCCGGGGCCCGCAGTCGGATGGCTCGGTGCCATCGGGATCGTGCTGCTCCTTCTGGGCCTGGTCCTGCTCCTGGTGCTGTTCGAAGGTCCGAGACGGGCCCTGGCGGGCATCGCCGCCCCGGGCAGGATCCGAAAGCTGAGCCTTCCCGTCCATCGCCATCCCGAGGGCTCCGCCCCGCGGCAGATGGCCGACACCGCGACGAAGTTGGTCGGGCACGTCGACCATCTCGGACGCCGGCTCGGAGAGCGCGCCCAGGGCGCGCCGGCGGCGACGCGCCAGCTCACCCGTCGGGTGGCGTCGGCGTCGGCTCGCAGCGCCGCTTGGCTCTTGGGTCGGT
Organism: Acidimicrobiales bacterium; assembly: GCA_031292675.1. Classification (GTDB taxonomy): domain Bacteria; phylum Actinomycetota; class Acidimicrobiia; order Acidimicrobiales; family UBA8190; genus Chersky-840. Next base: position 15,431 of record JARLGQ010000166.1, on the reverse strand, counting down.
AGCTCACCGACCCGACGCCGGACGGGGCGAAAGCCGTCGCCACCCGGGGCTCGAGCCTGCCAATAGTATTCCTATAAAACCGATTGACTTAATCGGCTTTAACCCGTAGAGTCCGGGCATGGCGATCGCCGTGAGCCCCCCCGCCGTCCTCCCCCCGGACGACAGGGTGGCGGGCTCGCGGGAGGTCGCCATCTCTTGGCAGTACCAGCACGTCGGCACCGACGTCGGCGGCGACATCCCTGGTTCCGAGACGTTGGTGGCGACCGCCGTCGAACTGGCCGGGCGCGCCACGCACTGGCCCGGAATGACGCGGCCGGCCCAACGCCGGTGGGAGCTCATGGCGGCAACGAGCACGGTCGAGGCATGGGTCATCGCATGGCCTCCGGGCGGGGCGATCGAGCTCCACGATCACGGGGACTCGGCGGGCGCGGTGGCGGTGGCCGCCGGCGAACTGGTGGAGACCAATATCGTCAGCTCGGCCTCGGGCGGTGTTGTCCTTCGGACCACGACGATCCCGACGAACGGGTCCATCAGCTTTGCCGGTCGACACATCCACGACATCGTCAACCTGGGGCCGGTCCCCGCCATCAGCGTGCACGTGTACGCACCGAGGCTAACTTCGATGACCTACTACCGGGTCGTCGAAGGTGCCCTGGAGGCCAGGTCCACGATTCGTTACCGTTTCGGGGAGGTGGTGCCGTGAGCGTGACCGTGGACGACCTGGTCGAGCGGGCCCGGCGTCGCATCCGGCGCGTCGGTCCCCACGAGCTCGAGGGTCTTGTCGCCGAAGGGGGGCTTGTCGTCGACATCCGGCCCGCCGAACAGCGACGAGCCGAGGGTGCGCTGCCCGGTGCCGTCGTGGTGGAACGCAACGTGCTCGAGTGGCGCCTCGATCCCCACTCTGATCACCGCTTGCCCGATGTCGGGGACTTGCAACGACCCGTGGTCGTGGTGTGCTCGGCGGGCTACGCGTCGAGCCTCGCGGCGGCATCGCTCGCCGACCTGGGCTATGAGCGCGCCGCCGACCTGGTCGGTGGGTACCAGGCGTGGAGCGAATGGTTCGCCCGCCGCTAGGATCGCGGCACCGAACGCATCGCGCCCACGACGAGCCCCCAAGCGCCGGCTCTCGGCATGTCGCCGGGGGATGGCGCAGACAGGGCCCGTAGGACCTGCTTTGTGCAGCTGTCTGGCGTGACGAAAGACGAGGAGACCACCATGCCGCAATGGGGCTTTGAGACTCGGCAGATTCATGCCGGCGCCGTGCCGGATCCAACGACAGGCGCCCGGGCCGTCCCCATCTACCAGACGACCAGCTACACGTTCCGAGACACCGCGCACGCGGCTGCCCTCTTCGGGCTCGAGGAGCTCGGGAACATCTACACGCGCATCATGAACCCCACGCAGGCCGTGTTCGAAGAGCGAGTGGCGGCCCTCGAGGGTGGAGTCGCCGCACTGGCGGTCGCCAGTGGACAAGCGGCGGAGACCATCAGCCTGTTGAACCTGGCCGAAAACGGCGGTCACATCGTCTCTTCCGCATCGCTGTACGGCGGGACCTACAACCTCTTCCACTACACGCTGCCGAAACTCGGCATCGAGGTGAGCTTCGTCGACGATCCCGACGACCTCGACTCGTGGCGGCGTGCGGTCAGGGACAACACCAAAGCCTTCTTCGCCGAGACCATCGGGAACCCGAAAGGTGATGTGCTCGACTTCGAGGGCGTGGCGGAAGTCGCTCACGAACGCGGCATCCCACTCGTGGTCGACAACACGGTGACGACGCCGTACCTGGCCCAGCCCCTCCATTACGGAGCCGACATCGTGGTCCATTCGGCCACGAAGTTCATCGGCGGGCACGGGACCTCCATCGGGGGGATCATCGTGGACGGAGGGACCTTCGACTACGAGGGGAGCGGTCGGTTCCCGAGTTTCACAGAGCCCGATCCGAGCTATCACGGGTTGGTGTTCTCGCAGCTGCCCGAGGCCCTCTTCCCGGCCCGCTACGTCCTGAAGGCCCGGCTCCAGTACTTGCGTGACATGGGTCCGTCCATCGCCCCGTTGAACTCGTTCTTGTTCTTGCAGGGACTCGAGACGCTGAGCCTCCGCATGGAGCGTCACGTCACGAACGCGCAGCACGTCGCCGAGTGGCTCGAGGGCCGCGACGAGGTCTCGTGGGTGTCGTACGCCGGCCTCGAGTCGAGCCCTTGGCACGAGAGGCAGCAGCGGTACCTGCCCAATGGGGCAGGGGCCATCTTGGCTTTCGGCATCGCGGGAGGAGCCGAAGCGGGCCGGAGGTTCATCGAGGGTTTGGAGCTGTTCAGTCATCTGGCCAACGTGGGAGACGTGCGGAGCCTGGCGATCCATCCCGCCTCCACCACCCACTCGCAGCTGACCGAGGCCGAGCAGCTCACCACCGGTGTCAGTCCTGATCTCGTCCGGCTGTGCGTCGGCCTCGAGACCCTCGATGACATCCTGGCTGATCTCGACGCCGGATTCCGTGCCGCCAAGACCGGCTGAAAGGACCACGGCCACCGGCGGCTGGCGTGCCGGCGACGACCCCGGACGTCGGCGCATGGCCCGCTTGACGGGTGCCGTCCCGCTCGCCCTCGAAGCCGGTGGACACCTGGGCCCCGTCGACGTGGCCTACGAGACCTGGGGCGAGCTCGACGAGGCAGCCGGCAATGCCGTGCTCATCCTGCACGCGCTGACCGGCGACTCCCACGCATCAGGGGCAACTGGGACAGGCGCCGGGGGCCCCGGGTGGTGGCCGGGCATCATCGGCCCCGGGGCCCCCATCGACACGGACCGGTTCTTCGTCGTCTGCCCGAATGTGCTCGGGGGTTGCCAGGGAACCCTAGGACCGGGCTCGGTCGCTCCCGATGGGAAGCGCTACGGGTCACGCTTCCCCATCATCACCATTCGGGACCAGGTCAAGGTGGAGGCGCTCCTGGCGGACCATCTCGGCATCACGCGCTGGGCTGCGGTGGTGGGAGGTTCGATGGGAGGCATGCGCGTGCTCGAGTGGTGTGTCGGCGAACCCCATCGTGTGGAGCGGGCGGTAGTGATCGCCGTGGGAGCCGCAGCCACCGCGGAGCAGATCGGGTTGTGCTCACTGCAAGTGCGTTGCATCCGAGCCGACCCTGCTTTTGCCGGGGGCGACTACTACGACAACGCCGAGGGACCGCATCGTGGCATGGCCATCGCCCGCGGGATCGGCCAGCTGAGTTACCGGACGGCTGCTGAGCTCGGAGTCCGCTTCGGCCGCGAGGCGCAGGGCGCCGAGCAACCGTTGAAGGGAGGGCGCTACAGCATCGAGTCCTACCTCGAACACCATGGCGACTCGCTGCTCCGGCGCTTCGACGCCAATTCCTACATCGTGCTCAGTGAGGCGATGAACCACCACGACGTAGGACGGGGTCGGGGCGGCGTGGAGCGCGCCCTGTCGAGAGTGGAGGCCCAGGTATCGGTGGTCGGGATCTCGTCGGACCGTCTCTATCCGGTCGGACTCCAGCACGAGCTGGCCGCATTGCTGCCGCGCTCACCCGAGGTCCGGGTCGTCGAGTCACTCGTCGGACACGACGGTTTCCTCGTCGAGACGGCGGCCGTCGGCGCCGCCATCTCCGAGGCGTTGGCCTGATCAGGGCGGGGCTCAGGCCGAGCAGCCCACGCGCTCCCGGCCTTCGGCTTGCCTTACCATGAGCCGGACAGGGCCCTGCCGAGATGACCCGGGGACGGTCGCCGTGCCCTCGGGCGGGCGCTCGGACCGACACACGGAGCGACATCGATGAGCCAAGCGTTGTGCACCCACATCGACCAGATCACAGACCCTGTCCCTGTCTCGCCGGGATGTGAGGACTGCCTCGCCGCGGGCCGGCACGACTGGGTGCATCTCCGGGTGTGCCAGACGTGCGGACACGTGGGTTGTTGCGACAGCTCACCCGCCAAGCACGCCACGGCCCACTTCCGGACCGTGTCCCACCCCGTGGTCCGATCGTACGAGCCCGGAGAAGACTGGTACTGGTGCTACGCGGACGAGGTGGCGTTCGAGCTCGCCGACAAGCCCCCCGCGCCCTCGCACCCCTGACCCCGGGGTCCTGGGCTCCATGTCGGAATCGACGTACGGCACCACGACGCGAGAGGCGCTGCACACCATCGCAGCCCACATCCTCGCTCGAAAGAGGTTCGGCGTGAGCGGACGGTTCGGTCTGCGTGCCGGGCCGGGAGGCATCGCCACTCCCAGTTTCGGAGACGCTCCCGAGACGATCCGGCTGGTGGGGCTGGGCCTGATCCGGGAGGTGGGCGGGACGTGCACCCGCATGCCCGTGGACGGATCGACCCTACGGGAGCTCGCCGCGTTCACCGATGCGGACTTGGACGAGCCCTTCAGCTGCGGGCCCGACACCCCGCCCCTGGGCCCCGTCGACGTGGCCTTCCGCCTGGCGAAACAAACTGCAGCCGAGATCGCCGATTGGTTCGCCCTGGCCTGGCGCGTGCTCGATGACGTGCTCACATCGCTGCCCGGTGACGTCGAGGTTGCCACGATCCAACTCTGGCCCGAGCACTTCGACGCCGCCACCACCGTCACACAGCCCGGGTCGGACGCCGTGAACCTCGGCTTCTCACCCGGTGACGCGTCCGAAAGCGAGCCGTACCTCTATGTCGGTCCCTGGGGTGGCGGACGACCGGGCGACCCCGGCTTCTGGAACGTCCCCTTCGGAGCGATGCGCCGCCGGTCCGAGCTGCCCGACGGGGTCGATCGTGCCGAGTCCTGTCGCCGCTTCCTCGAGACCGGCCTGGGCCTCGTCGCCTCGCCCTGAGACGAGGTCCTCTCGGTTCCGGGTTCGAGACGGGCCCGTGGCACGGTCAGGGCTCCTCCTCGGTTGTCACCATCAGTGGGGACCGGGCGAGCACGAAGACCCCCGCCGTCATGAGGAACAACCCGACGAGCTCGAAGACCGGCGCCGCACCTCGGGAGTCGACGTGCTCTCCGAAGAAGCCGATGCCGATGGCGACCGCCCCCAGAGGTTGCGCCACCGTGAGCGTGGGCAGCGACAGGCGAAGCGCACCGGCGTGAAAAGCGCTCTGGGTGAGCAGCAGGGCCGAGACCCCGCCGACCAACAGCGCGTAGGGCGCCCACGTCGTGAGGGTGTGCACCACGCCGGCGTCCAGGATGTGACCGGTGCGTTCGGTGACAGCGGCCACGTAGCCGAACGCCGTGCCCGATCCCGCGGCCAGCAGCACCGCGGAGCGGCGACGGCTTCCGCCTCGTGCCCCGATCACCATGGCTCCGCAGCACAAGGCGATGACGGCGGTGAGGATGGCCCATGCCGCTCCCGACGCGTGGGGATGACCGATTCCCGGGCGCGCCACGCCGAGGAACAGGGCCAGTCCGGCGGCGATGACGCCGGTCGACGCCACGTCGGCTCCCGAGACTCGACGGTGCTCGAGCCATGCCGCCACCGGGAGGGCGAAGACGAGGCTCAGGACGAGCAACGGCTCGACCAGGGCGAGGGATCCTCTTCTCAGTGCCAGGAATTGGAACAGATAGCCCACGCCGTCGAAGGCGTTGCCGACGAGCCAGAGGGGGCGGTGCGCCAGGCTGACGAGGAGGCCGGCCCGAAGGGAGAGCTCCGGCGGCTCCCTGATGGCGGCCTGATGCTGGAGTACGGCCGCCAGTCCGTAGGAGGCCGCGCTCGCCAACGAGAGTAGGACGATCGAGACCAGCCCGAGTCCCACGTGATGGTGGAAGACCCCCAAGCTCGAGCCCGCCACGAGCGACATCGTCACAGCCTCCCGCGCCCCCTTAGGGCGTCCCACGATACGGCCGGCCGGAGAGCCCAGCCGCGTTCTCGACTCGAGAAGGCGAACCGGCGGGCGCCGCCTCGGCCCCACCGGCCTGACGTCTCAGGGCGTCGCCTCCTCCGTCGTGGGGTCGGCCTCGGGATTCTCGCCCTGTTGTTTCGCCTCGGCAGCCATGTCGGAGAGCGCTTGGCGACTTGCCCGCAGGCCCGAGCCGCGCGGGACCCTGAGCGAGATGTACGCGGCCCCGCCGATGGGGATCGGGAGCCAGAAGTTCACCAGGCGCCAGCCGATCACGGCCAACGTCGCGATTCGACTCCCGACGCCGAAGGTGACGAGCAGGGCGGCGGCCGAGACGTCGATCACTCCGAGACCTCCGGGAGTGATGGGGATCGCACCGAGCACGTTGGCGATGCCATAGGCGGCGAAGAGCTCGATGGGGTCGACGAAGTGCCCGAAGGCGGTGACGAACGACCACAGCGAAGCGGCGTCGAGGAGCCAGTTGAGGCCGGCCCACAACACGGCGCGCTTGAGCAGCGCACGATCTCGCCCCAGGTCCACCACCGAGTCGCCGACCTGATGCACGAGGCGTTCCAGGCGGTCCGCACCGACGCGCGGTATGCGCCGACCGACCGCCCGAACCACGCGCACGGCGCGTTCCCCGCCCCTGGTCAGCCCGTAGGCGAGCCCGGCCGCGCCGAACAGCGCCAACAGGCCGAGGAGGGCGGTGATCACGTAGATCGGGTGCAGGCCTGCCAGGGGGATGGAGATCAGCAGCGCCAGCCACAACATGACGTTGAGCACCACGGCGGAGCCGATGGCCTCGGTCGCCATGGCGAAGCCGGCGTCGGTCCCCTCGACCCCGTTGGCCGTGAGCAGGCGGTAGCCGACGCCTGCACCTCCCGCTGCCCCTCCCGGGATCACGTGGGCGACGGCGGTCGTCGCCAGGACGATTCGAATGAGCGTGGAGAACCCGGGCCCGCCACCGGGCAGCAATGTCCGGGTGAGGAGCGCGTAACACGCGATCGCTCCGGCTTCGAGGACGATCCCGGCGATCAGCCACCCGATGTTGAGCTTGCTGAGGAGGTGCAGGTTCTTGCTCGCCCCCACGAGCTCGGGGATGACGAGGTATTCGATGACGAGCAGGACGAGGAAGATGAGCAGGCCGTGGCGCAGCCATTTCGGGACGAGCGACCGCCGGGAGCGGGGCGAGGGGGGATCGGGCCCGTCATGGGGGTGCACCCACCCATGTTTTCAGCCGGAGCGGTCCCGTCGAGGTTCACAGGCGGATCCGGCCGCCCGAGGGCCCGGGCCATCGCCTTCCGGGGGTCCGTACCCAGGGCGGTCGCCCCTTCGGAGTCCCTCGCAACCTGGCCTCGACCTGGTTCGTGACGCGGGTGGTGGCGCCCGCGGGTGCGTGCCAGGCTCGGACCGATGGGCCCGAGTTCGGTTGATCCCGCCATTCGAGTGGCCCGACCACATGAGCTCGGACGGCTCCGCGAGATCGAAGCGGCGTCAGACGAGTTGTTCGCCCAGGTTGGCATCGGGCCGTTTTGCGAGGAGGGCGAGGAGAACCATCTGGAGCAGGCGGCGGTCGTGCTCGTGTCGGGGGATCCCGCCGTCGGTTTCGCCTGTGTGGAGGTCGTCGACGGTGCCGCCCACCTGTGGCAGCTCTCGGTGCATCCTTTGGAGTCCCGCCGGGGACGGGGGTCGGCTCTGGTCACCGCCGTCTGCGACTGGGCGGAGTCCGAGGGCTGCGGCACGGTGACGCTGACGACGTTTCGCGACGTCCCTTGGAACGCCCCGTTCTATGCCCGGATGGGATTCCGCGTGCTCGATGACCTCACTCCGGGCCTGCAGGCGATGCGGGACCACGAGCGGGCCATCGGAGATGACGACCTCGGGCCCCGGGTGGCGATGCGGAGGGACCTCGGACCGCTCATGTAGCCGACGACACGTCCGGCGCCGGGCCCGACGGCGATCACCGGGCCATCGGGCATCATGTCGAGATGCCCGCTCCGCCCGATCCCCCCGGCCCCGACGTGTTGACTCCGACGGACCGTACGACGCTTCGCCGCAAGAAGGAACGCGGAAGTTACGACAGGGACCTGGTCAACGCCATCCTCGACGAGGGGTTGCTGTGCCACGTCGGTTTCTCGGTCGATGGTTCCACCTTCGTCTTGCCCATGGCCTACGCCCGGATCGGGGACGCGCTGTACCTCCACGGCGCCGCCGGCAACCGCATGCTCCGTCACATGGCGCAGGGAGCCGAGGCCTGTGTCACCGTGACCTTGGTCGATGGCGTGGTCCTGGCCCGCTCGGCCTTCCACCACTCGATGAATTACCGCTCCGTCGTGCTCCTGGGGACGACCGAACGCGTCGTCGACGACGACGAGAAGCAACGGGCGTCGATGGCCTTGCTCGAGCACATCGTTCCTGGCAGGAGCTCCGGGGCGCGCCCGCCGTCGGCCGATGAGCTTCGTGCCGTCCTGATGGTCCGCATGACGATCGCCGAGGGGTCGGCGAAGGTCCGCACCGGGGGACCGATCGACGAGCCCGAGGACCTGGAGGAGCCGTACTGGGCCGGCCACATTCCTTTGTCGATCGTCGCCGGCGATGCGGTTGCCGACGGTGGGCTTCCCCCCGGGGTGGAGGAGCCAGAGCACGTGCGCGCCTTCCCGACGTGCCGCGCCCGCACACGTTCGTCCTGGTCATGACGATGACCTGCTAGAGTTGTCGGCACGTGGTCGGCGTTCGTCGACCAATCGTCGCCTGGTGGCGGCGGGGCGGATTCGATTTCGGTTCGAGTTGGCCTCTCTCACTCGTCTGGAGTCTCGTTGAACGTCTCGTTTGCCGATCTCGGGGTACGCCCCGAACTGGTGTCCCGTCTGACCGCCCGGGGATTGACCAGCCCGTTCCCCATCCAACGGGCGACGCTTCCCGACGCCCTGGCCGGGCGCGACGTGTGTGGTCGCGCCCCGACGGGGTCGGGGAAGACCTTGGCCTTCGGGTTGGCCTTGGTGAGCCGGGCGGGCGGATCGAAGCCGGGACTCCCCGGGGCACTGGTGCTCGTCCCCACCCGCGAGCTCGCTTCTCAGGTCCAACGTGAGATCTCGTTGCTGTCCGGGCAAGGGTCGTCGCGCGTGATCGCCGTCTACGGTGGGACGGGATACCGACCCACCCGCCAAGCCTTGGCCCGGGGGGTGGACGTCGTCGTGGCCTGTCCCGGGCGGCTCGAAGACCTGGTGGCGCAAGGTGCCATCGACCTTGGCGCTGTGCGCACGGTGGTGGTCGACGAGGCGGACCGGATGGCCGACATGGGGTTCCTGCCCGCGGTGCGCCGCCTCCTGGACCGCACCGCCCCGGAACGCCAGGTCATGTTGTTCTCGGCCACGATGGGCCCGGAGGTCGAGACCCTCGTCAAGCGCTACCAGAGGGACCCGGCCCGCCACGACGTGGCCAACGACGAGCCCTGCGACTCCGATGTGTCACACCTGTTCTGGAGCGTGCCTCGGCACGACCGGGTTCCCGTCACCGTCGCACTGGTGGGGGAGCACGGCCGGGCTCTGGTCTTCTGTCGCACCCGACGTGGCGCGGACCGCGTGACCGCGCAGTTGAACGCCGGCGGCGTCAAGGCTCTCGCCATCCACGGCGGCAAGACCCAGGGACAGCGCGAGCGCGCCTTAGCGGCTTTCACCGACGGCCGCGCCCGCGCCCTGGTGGCCACCGACGTGGCTGCCCGGGGTATCCACGTGGAGGATCTGCCGTGCGTGGTGCACTACGACCCGCCTGCCGACAACACCGACTATCTGCACCGGTCAGGACGTACGGGCCGGGCCGGAAAGGCCGGCATCGTCGTGTCGCTCGTCGCCGACGAGCAGTTGCCGGCCAACAAGGTCCTGCAGCGCTCTCTCGGCTTCGAGACCGTGATCCATGCCAAGGGGCCGTCGAAGAGCCTCGGACGGGACAGAAGGTTCGCCAACCTGGAGAGCTCCGAAGCCGGACGCCGACACCGCTCCGAGGTGGTGGTCGAAGAACGGCCCCGCCGAACCAGCGTCACGCCCCGGGTCGACACGTCGGTACGTCGGACACCGCGGACTCAACCCCGCCGTACCGGGAGCCGCGAGCCTCGTCGCCGGTCCTCCGGCGCACCCGTGGGGACCGTGCGGTTCTTCGACGCCAAGAAGGGCTACGGGTTCCTGTCCAGGCCCGGAGCCGGCGACGTCTTCGTGCATGCCACCAGCATCCAGGGGCTGGATCCCGCTGTGCTGCTGCCCGGCCAGCAGGTCAGGTTCGAGATGACCACCGGTCGAAAAGGTGACGAGGCCTGCAACGTGATGGTTATCTGAACGGCATTGGCCCGAGCGTGAAGCCTCAGGAAAGTGAGCTTCGCAGCTTCTCGAGCGCGGTGAGGCGTCGGTCCAGGCGCGTGGGATCGTCCTTGTCCCGATCACGGATCCGAGTCTCGAGCTGGTCCAAGCGGCCCTTCTCGCGACCGATCAACTCGGCTCTCTCGGCGTCGGGGCGCTGGCGGAGGGCCCGCATGAACGCTGCCAGGGCGTCGTTGGAACGCTTCAGGTTCAACGATCGGGCCACGGCCGCGTAGGAGCGGCCCTCCTCGCGGAGACGGAGCGCGTCCTCGTCGCTGCTTCCCCGACGGGGACCACGCGAATCTTTCCGCTCGCGTTCGTTGTCGCGGTCCTGGTCGCGGGGGCGAAACTCTCGGTCCCTAGGCACGAGCCGCACTTCGGGACTTGCGAAACCGCTGGACCGTGCCGGTGACCATTGCCTCTCCCTTACGAGCTCAACGCATCGCTCGGGGAACGGCCATGTGGCTGTTGGGACCGGGTCGACTCGATCCCATGCTATCGGATGGCAGGCCCATGTTCTTGACGCGCTGCGAATACACGGAGTCCTCATGCCGAATTCGGTCGTTCGGCCACGTCGTACAATGTCGGCCAAGGGGCCGATCGACCGGGATCGTCGCGATGAGGACGTTCGTGGCAGAGCGTCACCTGGTATCGTGGGCAGGCGGGATCAGCGACGGGTAGGTGTGAATTCGGTAGCGCCGACCGCACCCCGGCAACCACAACCCACCCACGCGGTTCGGGATGATGGGTCCGGCCCGGCCGGACCGAGGAGGCCGTTGGGGATGGCGGGTCAGCGTGTTGAGCGCGATGAATCCGACATCGTCAAGCTCTACCTGAGAGGCATCGGGAAGTACGCGTTGCTGACCAAGCACGAGGAGACTCGGCTGGCCAAACTGATCGAGGCGGGCCGTGAGGCCTCTTCGACCGAGGCGTCGGCGCAGGAGCTCACGGCGGCGAAGAGGCGCGCCCTCCGTCGATTGGTGGTCCTCGGTGAGGAGGCCCACCGGGCCTTCGTCCACGCAAATCTCCGGCTCGTCGTGTCGATCGCCAAGAAGTACCAGGCCTCGGGCGTCCCGCTCCTCGACCTCGTCCAGGAAGGCAACCTGGGTCTCATCCACGCGGTGGGGAAGTTCGACTTGAACAAGGGATTCAAGTTCTCGACCTATGCCACCTGGTGGATCCGACAGGCGATCAGTCGGGGGATCGCCAACACGGGCCGAACCATCCGCCTTCCCGCCCATGCCGGGGACATGCTGTCGCGGATCAATTGGTCGCGGACCGCTCTGGAGCTCAAGCTGGGTCGCCGACCCACGCTGGAGGAATTGGCGTTCGAGACCGATGTGTCCCGCGAGAAGCTGGTCGAAGCCCTGGGGTGGCGGTCCGAGCCGCTGTCGCTGTCCGAGTCCTTCGGTGACGAGGGAGACAGTGACTTCGGCGACCTGGTGGCGGACGCCAACGCTGTTTCCCCATTCGACTACGCCGCCGACTCCCTCCTCGCCGACGAGATCAGCCGTCTTCTCGCCCCGCTCGACGAGCGCGAAGCCACCATTCTCCGCTTGCGCTTCGGCCTCGAGAAGGGAACTCCCCGGACCCTCGAAGAGGTCGGCCGACACTTCAATCTGACCCGTGAGCGCATCCGTCAGATCGAGGCCAAGGCCATGTCCAAGCTCCGGCATCCGAGCATCGACAACGGCGCGCGCGATCTGCTCAACGGGTAGGTCGATACAGTCGGGACGTGGACGTTGAAATCGCACGGAGCCGACTGACCTCGGCGAGAGTCGGGTACCTGGCCACGGTGACGGCGGTGGCACGAGCCCACGTCGTCCCGTGCTGCTTTGCGCTCGACGGCGACACCCTCTACTCGGCCGTCGATGCCAAGCCCAAGTCCACGCTCGACCTTCGGCGCGTGCAGAACATCAGGTCCAACGGCGCGGTGTCACTCCTCGTGGACCACTACGACGACGCCGACTGGTCCCAACTGTGGTGGGTGCGGGTCGACGGGAACGGTCGCACGGCCGACAACGCAGTCGAGCGGGCGCGCGCCATCGCCCTCCAGTCGACCAAGTACGAGCAGTACCGTGCCCTGCCTCCGCCGGGACCGGTGCTCGCCGTCGACATCGATCGCTGGCGCACGTGGCCCTGAGCCCTTTCTTTGTCGGAAGTTGTCACTGAGAGCCCGCTGCCACTGAGTACCCGCTGTGTTCGCGCTGTGTGGCGTCGGCGCAAATTGCCACGTGACACACAGCCTGCGCTACGCGCGCCGAAAGGGGGAGAGCGCATGCTCGATCATGCCCCCCCAGATCGGGAGGGCTCTGAAAGGAGCCTCATGATGCAACGACATACCGAGCCGGGACAAGGAGGCCGGCGCCGCCTGAGCAAAGCCTTGATAAGCGGGCTCGCCTTGCTCGGAGTGGGTGCCGTCGCCGGCGGCATTGCCTCCACGGCCACCAGCGCCAGCGCCGCCACCACCACGACGGCCGCAACGGGGACCACGAGACCGGGTGCTTCGGGCTCGAGCTCGAGCCCGAGCACGAGCGCGCCGCCCGGCAATGGCCCGCAGGGCGCCGCAGCTGCTCCCGGTGGCGCCGCCCTCCCGTTACACGGGACGGTCACGGCGGTCGGGGCCTCGAGCGTGACCATCAAGACGAGCAGCGGCACGACCACGTACCCGGTTTCCAGCTCGAGCGACATCGAGAAGAACGGTAAGAGCACGTTGGGTGCCCTGGCCGTCGGCGACGACGTCGCCTTCAGCACGGTGACCACCGACGGGACCACCGCCATCGACAAACTGGTCGCGGGCGACATGGCCGGAGGTTGCATGCACGGTGCGGGACAGGGCACCGGCCCCGGTACCGGCCACGGACCACCGCCGACCGGAACACCGGCGGCCAGGTCGAGCGGGTCCACCGGGTCGAGCGGCTCCAGCACCCCCAGCGGGTCGAGCAGTTCGGGGTCTGCCGCCTGACCCCGTGTGCACCTGGGCTCCCTGGGCTCGCGCTCCGGCCTTGCGCTGGCCGTGCTCAGGGAGCGGGGTGCTCACGGCCTCGCGGAGCGGGCCGAGATGGTCAGACGGCGCGGCCGCAGAAGTTGAGGAACCGTGTCTGGTCGTCAGCCTCGGCCGAAGGTTCGACCTCGGCCGCAAAGCCGCCCGGTGCGCGGATCTTCTCGCCCAGAGGAACGAGGAACTCCTGGGCCTTCGACACCGCCTCCGGGTCGAGCGACTCGTCCTGGCCCGTGGCGCGAGCCAGGTCCCAGGTGTGGACGATCAGGTCGGCGCACACCATGCGCCCCACCAGTGACTCGAAGGACTGCTCTCCGAACATTCCTCCCACGACCTTCGACGCACGGGCCTTGTCGTCCAACGCCTCGCCGAGCGCACGGCTCGCCTCCCGCCATTGCTCGGGCAGGTCGCCTTCGGGGTCCACTGCGACCGACTCCGCACCGTCGAGTCGTGCGATCACCCCGCGCTGGATCCCGATCACGTGGGCGACCAGATCGCGCACCGCCCAGTCCGAGCACGGTGTGGGAGACGTCCACTGGTCAGCCGCCACCGCGGCGAGCCGGGAGGTGAAGCCCGCCGCGAATCTGCGGTAGCGGTCGGACGTCTCGGACACAGCCGCATCCTACCGAGCGCATGCTGATCGCCGCTTGGACCACTTCCCGTGGACGCAGTCCGTTTATTCCTTTTTTACATCTCCTCGCTCCTGTTCACGGCCTGTTTACGGCGCCCGGGAGCATGCTGGGGACATGGGTGATTTCTTGGCAGTGCTCGGCATCGTCGCCTTCGCGCTGGCGATGCTCGGGCTGATCTGGGGACTCGAGCACGTATGACCGCTGTCCAGGGCATCCTGCTCGCTGTCGCCATTCTGGTGTTCATCTACCTGGGGGTGGCTCTGTTCAAGCCTGAGTGGTTCTGATGGGCTTCTTCTGGAGCATCGTCGTCCTCGTCATCGCCCTGGGTATTACCTGGCGGTACCTGGGCTCGTACATGGCGGCGGTCTTCGACGGCCGGGTGCACTACCTGGCCTGGGCCGAGCGGCCCTTCTACCGGCTCCTCGGGACCGGGCCCGACCACGAGCAGACCTGGAAGCGCTACGCCGGCTCGACGGTGATCTTCTCCGCCGCGTTCATCGGCGTGGGCTACCTGCTGCTGAGGATTCAAGGGTCACTGCCGCTCAATCCGCAGCACTTCGGGGCCGTGGGGTCGGGACTCAGCTTCAACACGATCGTGTCGTTCACAACCAACACGAACTGGCAGAACTACGGCGGGGAGACGGCCATGTCGTACTTCTCGCAGATCGGTGTGCTCACCGTGCAGCAGTTCGTGAGCGCGGCCGTCGGGATCGCGGTGGCGATCGCCTTGGTGCGGGGCTTCTCCCGCAAGAACTCTCCCACGATCGGCAACTTCTGGGTCGACATCACCCGTTGCATGCTCTACATCCTCCTCCCGATCGCGTTCCTCGCCGGCATCGTGGTCGTCGGCGCCGGGGCGGTGCAGACGCTGGCCGGGCCGGTGGTCATCCATGACTCGCTGAACGGCGTGACCCAGACCATCCCCCGTGGTCCCGCGGGGTTCATGGGCCCCATCATGCAGCTCGGGACCAACGGCGGTGGGTTCTTCGACGTCGACCTGGCCCACCCCTTCGAGAACCCGACGGCGTTCACCAACCTGCTCTACATCTGGCTCACCCTCTCCATTCCCTTCGCCCTGACCTACACCTTCGGCAAGATGGTGGGCAGCATCCGCCACGGCGTCGCCCTGCTGGCGGCCATGGTGCTGATCTTCGGCGTCTGGGTCGGTTTCACCAGCTATTCCGAGCACACGAACAACCCTGCGGTGGTCGCCGCCGGTGTCCATTCCACGGTGGGGAACACCGAGGGCAAGGAGGTGCGCTTCGGCGACACGAGCACCGCCATGTTCAACATATCGATGACCCAGACCTCCGACGGTGCCGTCGACGGCCAGACCGACTCGTTCAACGCCATGGGCGGCTTCGGCGCACTCACCGGCATGATGCTGGGCGAGGTCACCCCCGGCGGGACGGGGAGCGGCCTCTACACGATCCTCATCTACGCTGTCATCGCCGTGTTCATCGGCGGCCTCATGATCGGGCGAACGCCCGAGTACCTGGGCAAGAAGATCCAGGCCAAGGAGGTGAAGCTCGCCGGGCTCGGGGCACTGGTCATGCCCATCACCGTGCTCGTCCTCACCGCCATCGCGGTGTCGATCCATGCCGGGCGGGCCGGCCCGCTCAACTCGGGGCC
>JARLGQ010000165.1 GCA_031292675.1 Acidimicrobiales bacterium | reverse complement strand
GGTGCCGCTCTGCTCGCCGTGATCGAGGCGTCGCGCCGCGCCGCCGCCGACGCGCTGGCGCACACCCCCGAGCAGCTCCCGGTCCTGGCCCAGGCCGGTGTCGTCGACGCCGGCGGGTCGGGCTACCTCCTGTTCCTCGACGCAGCGCTGACCGTCATCGACGGGCGACCCCTGCCAGCGGCCCCGGCGGTCACCGCTCCGGCGTACTCGGCCGCCGCCGCCTCGTTCCCGCACGCGGGATCGGGGGCCGAAGGACCCGGAGGCCGCGACGACCTGCGCTACGAGGTCATGTACTTCCTCGAGGCCCCCGACCACACCATGGGGGCGTTCAAGGAGGTGTGGGCGGGCCTCGGGGACTCCATCGTCGTGGTGGGCGGGGACGGCTTGTGGAACTGCCACATCCACACCAACGACGTCGGTGCCTCCATCGAAGCGGCCTTCGACGCCGGCCGGCCCCGCAACATCAGGGTCACCGACCTCGCCGATCAGGTCGAGGAGGAGCGCTGGGTCAGGGAGGGAGCGGGGGCGCCGGGAAGTGTCGCCGCCGAGACGGGACCCCCGCCGCGCACCGCCGTCGTGGCCGTGGCCAACGGCGAGGGCATCGGCCGGATCTTCCGATCTCTGGGTGTGCACCACCTGGTGGCGGGCGGTCAGTCGATGAACCCGTCCACGGCGCAGATCCTCGAGGTCGTCGACTCGGTTCCCTCCGCCGAGGTGGTGCTGCTGCCCAACAACGACAACATCCATCCCGTGGCCATGCAGGTGTGCGAGCTGGCCACCAAGACGGTGCGGGTCGTGCCGACGAGCGGGATCGTCGAAGGGTTCGCGGCGTTGCTCGAGTACGACCCCGAGGCGGGCGCCACGGACAACGCGGCGTCGATGGCGGAGTCCGCTCGACGGGTGGTGGCGGGCGAGGTCACCAAGGCCGTACGCGACGCCACCGGGCCGGCCGGGCCCATCCACGCCGGAGACTGGATGGGGCTGTCGCGCGACGGGGTCGAGGTCGTGGGCGACTCGATCGCCGAGGCCACCTGCGGGCTGCTGGGCAAGCTCCTGCGCGACGACCATGAGCTCGTGACGCTGATCGAGGGGGACGGGGCGGGCGCCGGCGAGACGCGCCGCGTGACGGAGTGGCTGGCCGAACACCGCCCCGACGTCGCCGTGGAGGTCCACCACGGCGGCCAGCCGCTGTACCCCTATCTCATCAGCATCGAGTGAGCCCCCCGCCGCGCCAGCGGACCATGCCGCGTGCGCCCCACGCCCCGCCGCCCGGGGACGGGCCCGACGAGGGTCACCCCGAGGGCCGGATGCTCACCCGGCTGGCTGCCATCCCGGTGCGCGAGGTCCGCAAGGTGGGGGACAAGCGCGCCGAGGCGCTGGCGACCATCGACATCGTCACCGTCCTCGACCTCATCACCCACTACCCGCGCCGCTACATCGACCGGACCCGTCAGGCCGACGTGGCGGGCATGCGCATGGGAGAGGAGTCGCTCGTGCTGGCCCGCGTCGACTCGGTCCGGTCGCGCCGCACCCGCAACGGCCGGGCCCTGGTCGAGCTGGAGGTCGACGACGGAACCGGAGCCCTGCGGGTGACGTTCTTCAACCAGGCGTGGCGGGCCCGTCAGCTGCCGGTGGGGACCGAGGCGCTGTTCTTCGGCAAGCTCGACTCGTACCGGGGGAAGCGCCAGTTCACGAACCCCGTGGTCGACCTGGTGGGGAACCGCACGGGGCGGATCGTGCCCATCTACCCGACCTCGGAGAAGACCGGCATCGCGGGGTGGGAGTTCGGCGAATGGGTGGAGGAGGCACTGCACCGCGCGGGGGCGCTCTATGACCCGTTGCCGGCCCGCTGGCGCGACGAGCTCGAGCTCATGGACAGGACGTCGGCCTTCGGTGCCATCCACGCGCCCGAGTCGTTCGCGCAGCAGGAGCGGGCCCGCCGGCGCCTGGCCTTCGACGAGCTCCTCCGTCTGCAGCTCGAGGTGGTCATGCGCCGGCACGTGCTCGAGCGAGACTCCCGCGGCATCCGCCACTCGGTTGTGCCCGCGGTCGGGTCGCCCGACCTGGTCGACGCCTTCGTCGGCCAGCTGCCCTTCCCCCTGACCGCGGCGCAGCGGCGTGCCGTCGCCGAGATCGGCGCGGACCTGGCCAAGGCGTTGCCCATGCACCGTCTCCTCCAAGGCGACGTGGGGTCGGGCAAGACGGTGGTGGCGTTGTGCGCGTTGCTCGTGGCGGTCCAAGGCGGTCACCAGGGCGCGCTCATGGCCCCCACCGAGGTGTTGGCGGAACAGCACTTCCTCGGCGTGCGCGAGCTCCTCTCGGATCTCGTGGTCCCGGATCCCGAGCGCCTGGGCGGGTCCCGGCCCCTGGCGGTGGCGTTGCTCACCAACCGCACCCCGGCGGCGGAGCGGGCCCGGCTCCACGAGGGGCTGCGGGCGGGCTCGGTCGACCTCGTGGTGGGCACCCACGCGCTGCTGACCGACGAGGTGCGGTTCTCGAGCCTCGGGGTGGTGGTGATCGACGAGCAGCACCGGTTCGGCGTGGAGCAGCGCAACACGCTCCGGGCCAAGGGCCGGGACGCGGCCGACGGGGAGGGCGCCGATCCCGACCTGCTCGTGATGACGGCGACTCCGATCCCGCGCACGGCCGCCATGGTCTTCTTCGGCGACCTCGACGTCACCGAGCTCGACGAGCTCCCCGCCGGTCGGTCGCCGGTCCGCACCGAGTGGGCCCGGACCCCAGAAGACGAGCAGGCCGCCTGGTCCCGGGTGCGTGACGAGGTGGCGGCCGGGCACCGCGCCTATGTGGTGTGCCCCCTCGTCGAGGGCTCCGAGCGCGTCCAGGCCACGTCGGCCACCGGGGAGCGGGCCCGGCTCGAGTCGACCGTCCTGGCCGGCCTGCGCATCGGGCTGCTCCACGGCCAGCTCAAGGCGGCCGACAAAGAGGGGATCATGCAGCGCTTCCGGGACGGGGAGATCCAGGTCCTGGTGGCGACGACGGTGATCGAGGTCGGCGTGGACGTGCCCGAGGCGACGGTCATGGTCGTGCAGGACGCCGATCGGTTCGGGATCGCCCAGCTGCACCAGCTGCGGGGCCGCGTGGGGCGTTCGGACCGCGTGTCGTGGTGCTACCTGTTCGCAGAGGCGACGTCGCCGGAGGCGGCCATGCGCCTCGAGGCCCTCGAGCGCACCAACGACGGCTTCGAGCTCGCCGAGGTCGACCTCGAGCTGCGAGGCGAGGGCACCATCCTGGGCACGCGCCAGAAGGGCCGCAGCGACCTGAAGCTGGCGTCGCTGCGGCGCGGGGACCGTCCTCTGGTGGAGGCGGCGCGGCGCGTGGCCGAGTCGCTGCTCGCCGAGGACCCGTCGCTCGACGAGGCGCCCCATCTCGCCGACGAGGTGCGCCTGTTCGTGGGGGAGGCCGAGGCTGCCTTCTTGCTCAAGAGCTGAGCGCACCCCCGCCGCTACGCTGCGGCCGTGCGCGTGATCGCCGGCAGTTGCCGCGGCCGGCTCCTGCGGGCACCGGCCGGCCAGGCGACCCGCCCGACCTCGGACCGGGTGCGGGAAGCGATCTTCGACGTCCTCGGGAGCCTGGTGGACCTCGACGGGATGGCGGTCGCCGACCTGTTCGCGGGCAGCGGGGCCATGGGCATCGAGGCGATCTCGCGGGGGGCGGGCACCACCGTGTTCGTCGAGGACGCACCGGCGGCGCTGCGCGCCATCCGGGGCAACCTGGCCCTCCTGGGCATCGAGGACCGGGCCCGGGTCGTCGGCCAGGACGTGGCGCGGTTCCTCGGCCGCCCCCACGACTTGGACCTCGCGCTGTGCGACCCCCCCTACGACTTCTCGGACTGGGAGGGCCTGCTGACCCACCTCCACACCAGGTGGGCCGTCCTCGAGTCCCGTCGCCCCGTCCAGGTCCCGGCGGGCTGGGAGATAATCAGGAACAAGCGCTACGGCGGTACGCTCGTGACCGTGGTCCGATCCCTCGGAGCCCATCAGAAAGGCACCCGGTGACCGTCGCCCTCTTCCCCGGCTCCTTCGACCCGTTGCACAACGGCCACGTCGAGGTGGTGGAACGAGCCGGACAGCTCTTCGACGAGGTGGTGGTGGCGACCCTGCGCAACCCGCAGAAGGCCGAACCGCTGTTCAGCCTGGAGGAGCGGGAGGAGATGCTGCACGAGTCGCTCGAGAATCTGGGCAACGTACGCATGGTGGCGGTGGCCACGCTCGTCGTGAACGTGGCGCGCGACATCGGGGCCACGGCGATCATCCGGGGCCTGCGCGCCGTGTCGGACTTCGAGAACGAGCTGCAGATGGCGCAGATGAACCGCCAGCTTTCGGGCATCGACACCCTGTTCATCCCGACCAGTTCCACCACGTCGTTCGTGTCCTCCCGCCTGCTGCGCGAGGTCGCCCGCTACGGCGGCGACGTCTCCGCGTTCGTGCCGAAGGCGGTGGCGGTCCGACTCGAGAAGAAATTCGGCGCGTGAGCGACAACTCCTTCGACGACGACCCGCTCGAGGACGAGGCGGCTGCGCCCGGCGACGACGCCGAGGGTTGCCTGCAGCGCGCCATCGACGCCGTGTCCACGGCGCGGACCATGCCGCTCTCGGCCTCGGTGCTCGTCGACCGCCAGGATCTCCTCGACCTCCTGCAGGGTGCTCTCGACCGCCTTCCCGACGAGTTGCGCCGGGCCCGTTGGCTGCTGCGCGAACGCGACGAGTTCCTCGCCTCGCGCCAGCGCGAGGCGGACATGCTCCTCGACGACGTGCGGGCCCAGGCCGAGCGCATGGTGCAGCGCACCGAGATCGTCCGCCAGGCCAATCAGGTTGCCCAGCGGATCCTCGACGACGCCCGCGAAGAGGCGCGGCGGCTCCGCCACGAGGCCGAGGACTACTGCGACCAACGGCTGGCGTCGTTCGAGATCGTGCTCGAGCGCACGCTCAAGACGGTGCAGGCCGGCCGCGAGAAGCTGCAGGCGGTCCCCCCGCCCCAGCACGGTGACGCGGAGTCGCTGCGCGTGGGGGCCGACGGGTCCTCCGAGGCCGCCCCGGCCGGGTTCTTCGACCAGGACGACGGCTGAGGTGAACACGCGCCACCCCTTCGTCGTGCACGTGGCCAAGCTCCGCCGCGCCGTGGGGACGCGCTGGAACGAGCGTCGCCAGGGCCTGATCGAGGGTCTCGAGCTTGCCGACGTCGCCGTGCCCGGGCATGCGGCCCCGGTGGCCGACGTCGTGCTCGAGTCCGTCCTCGGCGGTGTGTCGGTGACGGGCACCGTGACGGCGTCGTGGGCCGGCGAATGCCGGCGCTGCCTGGCCCCCGCCTCGGGCGTGCTCGAGCTCGAGGTGCGCGAGCTCTACACCGAGGAAGGCGACGGCGACGAGACCTACCCCCTGGTCGACGACGAGGTGGACCTCGAGCCGCTCGTGCGCGACGCGGTGTTGCTCGAGCTACCGCTGGCGCCGCTGTGCGGACCGGACTGCCTGGGCCTGTGCCCCACGTGCGGGGCCGACCGCAACGAGGATGCGTGCGGGTGCGAGGCGCCACGCGATCCCCGCTGGGGCGCGCTCGACGTCCTGGGAGTGCCCGACGCCCGGGTCGAGACCGAGTCGTCACGATCGCCGGGGCCCCGGTAGCCCCGCAGCGGGGGAAGGGCCGCGGCCCGGGTCCACGGCGTCGGTCTCCTTCCCCCGGGCCTGCGCCCGGCGTGGACGCCGCCGGGGGTCCAGCGGGTAACCTGGACCGTTCCTGACCCGAGGTGAGCGTCGATGGCCGTCCCCAAGAAGAAGACTTCCAAGGCCAAGAGCCGTAGCCGGCGGGCCTCCAACTGGGTGCTGGGCCTTCCGGCGCGCAGCGAGTGCCCCCAGTGCCGCCATGCCAAAGTCCCTCACCGGGTCTGCCCCACGTGCGGGTGGTACAAGGGCCGGCAGGCCATCGAGATCGACTAGTGGCCGCGCCTCGGCCCGGGCCCGAGGCGTCGTCCCCCGGCGGGCTCCCGGTCGCAGTGGACGCCATGGGCGGCGACAACGCGCCGGGTGAGATCGTGGCCGGTGCGCGCCGGGCCGCCGAGGAGCTCGGCATCCCGGTGGTGCTGGTCGGGCCCCCGGATCAGATGGGCGACACCGGGGGGCTCGAGGTGCTCCCCGCGTCGGAGGTCATCGCCATGGACGACGACCCCGGGTCCTCGGTGCGCCGGAAGAAGGACTCCTCTCTCGTCCGGGCCGCCGAGGCGGTACGCGACGGGAAGGCCCTCGCCATGGTGAGCGCCGGCAACACCGGGGCGGCCATGGCCAGTGCGCTGCTGCGCATGGGACGGCTCAAGGGGGTGGTGCGTCCCGCCATCGCCACACCCATTCCGCAGCTCGGATCACATCCCGCCGTGCTGCTCGACGCGGGGGCCAACGCCGAGTGCACGCCGGCCATGCTGGTGCAGTTCGCCCAGATGGGAGCGGCCTACGCGTCGGCGCGCTACGGAGTCGAGGCCCCCACGGTTGCACTGCTCTCCATCGGCGAGGAGAAGTCCAAGGGCACTCCCCTCGTCAAGGAGACCCACGCCCTGTTGGAGGATGCGGAGCATGTGCGCTTCGTCGGCAACGTCGAAGGGCGCGACCTCCTGCGCTCCCCGGCCGACGTGCTGGTCACCGACGGCTTCACGGGCAACGTCGCGCTCAAGACCCTCGAGGGTTCGCTGCGGTTCTTCATGGACGCGCTGCTCGAGGTGTTCGCCTCAGACGAAGAGGCCAAGGCGGCGGCCGAGGTGATGCTGCCCCGCCTGGCCCCCCTGGCGGCGGAGTTCGACCCTGACGGGATCGGGGGCGCGGCGCTGCTCGGGGTGGACGGCGTGTGCGTCATCAGCCACGGCTCCTCCAACGCCACCGCCGTCGTCTCGGCCGTGCGCGTGGCCCACGACGTCGCTGCCGCCGGGCTCGTCGACCGGGTGGCGCGGTCCGTCGCCCCGGCCTGAGAAACGCAAATACCGCCTCTGAGCAGGACGTTTATCGGCCACGGGGGCTGGACCAGGTAGTATGTCCTCCAAAACCCGACCCCGGGAGAGGCCGTGCCCGCAGAAACCCATGTGGAGAAGGGTCCCCTCGGACGCCCCGAGGTGTTCGAGCTGATCCGTGACCAGCTGGCGGACATATTGGAGATCGAGCCCGGTTCCATCAGTGAGTCCTCGTCGTTCGCCGAGGACCTCGACGCCGATTCGCTGGCCCTGATCGAGCTGGTCGAGGGCCTCGAGGAGGAGCTGGGAGAGCGCACCGTCGGCTTTCGCATCGAGGACGAGGACCTCGAGGACCTCCGCACCGTCCGAGACGCCGTCGACTACGTGGTCGCCAAATTGGGAACGGCCTGAGACGGGCGACGACCCCGCCGTTCCCGGCGCCCGGGGTGGCGCGCCGGGCGCCAGCGGCGCCCACCACGGTTCCGGGCCGACAGGCGCGGCACCGGGGCGTCTCGACGCCGGAGATCCGGACGGCGCCGCCTCGGGTGCGCCGGCCTTGACGGCCCTCGAGTCCCGCCTCGACTGGGAATTCCGCGACGCCGGCCTGCTCGTCCGGGCCCTCTCGCACCGTTCGTGGTGCGCGGAGGCGGGAGGGACCCCGTCCAACGAGCGCCTCGAATTCTTGGGGGACGCCGTGCTCGGGCTGGTGGTGGCCGAGCACTGTTACCGCGTCTACCCCGCCATGCCCGAGGGTGCGCTGGCCAAGGTGCGGGCCGCCGTCGTGAACACCGCCGTGCTGGCCGAGGTGTCGGCCGGACTCGATCTCGGAGGGGAGCTCCTCCTGGGTCGGGGCGAGGATGGCTCGGGGGGGCGGCGCAAGGCGTCGATCCTCGCCAATGCCGTGGAGGCGGTCATCGGGGCCGTCTATCTCGACGGTGGGTGGGAGGCGGCGAGCCGGGTGGTGCTGGACCTCCTCGACGACCGGATCACGCTGGCAGCCGCCGGGCCCGGCGCCGAGGACTTCAAGACGCGCCTGCAGGAGCTCGTCCTGCGCAGGAACGGCGAGCTGCCGCGCTATGAGGTCGAGGGCACCGGGCCCGACCACGCCCGCCGCTACCTGGCCAGGGTGTCGGTCGCCGGCGCCGAGCGCGGCGTGGGCGAGGGACGGTCGAAGAAGGACGCCGAACAGGCTGCCGCCAGGGTGGCGTGGGCGGTGCTCGTCGACGGTGGCGACGATGACGGCGCCATCCTGGGGGTCGATCCGGGAGGACATGTCGGGCACGGTGCGATCGCCGGCGGCGCCGCGGTGCCGGTCGCCGAACGGGGGGTACGGGGCGGTGC
>JARLGQ010000164.1 GCA_031292675.1 Acidimicrobiales bacterium | reverse complement strand
GGCACGGGTGCGCGAGGTCCGACTGGATGACGAAACCGGCACTGCCACGGTGATCGTCAGCGACTACCAACTCTCTCTGGCCATCGGCAAGGAAGGTCAGAACGCCCGGTTGGCGGCCCGCCGGCAACCCACGCAGGTGCGGCGGGGGGCTATGCCGTGCTCTCAGGCTGGCCCGGCTCGCCGGCGTCGACCGATTCGTCGGGTTTCTGCTCCACCGGTCCTTCGGGCTCCGGGCCCCCGGAGGCGAGCGCTTCCTCAGGCTTGGCGGCGGCGGGCTCGCCGGGCTGCTCGGCCACCTTCACCGGCGCTTCGCCCGACGCCACGCGCGACCACTCGGCGGCCGACACGGCTTCGCCTCCCTCGGCCGGCTGCCACACCATCTCGCCGGCCTCGTTCTCGACCCATTCGCCTTCGGCCCACTCCTCGCCGTAACCGGCTTCTTCCTCGGCGAGCTGCGTCTCGCTCTTGATGTCGATCCGCCACCCGGTGAGCCGCGCCGCCAGGCGGGCGTTCTGGCCCTCCTTGCCGATGGCCAACGAGAGCTGGTAGTCGCTCACCACCACGGTGGCGATCCCCGTTTCGTCGTCGAGCCGCACCTCGCGCACACGCGCCGGCTGGAGGGCGGCCTGGATGAA
Source organism: Acidimicrobiales bacterium (assembly GCA_031292675.1). Taxonomy (GTDB): domain Bacteria; phylum Actinomycetota; class Acidimicrobiia; order Acidimicrobiales; family UBA8190; genus Chersky-840. The sequence continues at coordinate 5,634 of JARLGQ010000164.1, read as the reverse complement.
CTCGACGGGGTCGTCGGCGAAGGGGACCACGTCGATACGCTCCCCGCGCAGCTCGTTCGTCACCATTCGGACCCGCGAACCCCGCGCACCGACGCACGCTCCGACAGGGTCGACATTGGGATCGTTGGACCACACCGCGATCTTGGTGCGGTGGCCCGGTTCCCGGGCCGCGGCCCTGATCTCCACCACGCCCGACGAGATCTCGGGCACTTCCAGCTCGAACAGGCGCTTGACGAGCCCGGGGTGGCTGCGACTCACCACGATCTGGGGCCCCTTGGTGGTCTTGCGCACCTCGACGATGTAGGCCTTCAACCGGGCGCCGTGCTCGTAGCGCTCGTAGGGGACCTGCTCCGCCTGGGGCAACAGGGCTTCGACCTTGCCCAGGTCGAGCAATGTGTAGCGGTTGTCGGTCTGCTGCACGATGCCTGTGACGATGTCGCCTTCGCGCCCGGCGTACTCCTCGTACTTGAGGTCGCGTTCCGCCTCACGGATGCGTTGCAAGATGACCTGCTTGGCGGTCTGGGCCGCGATACGACCGAAGTCGTCGGGGGTGTCGTCCCATTCGCGAATGACGTTCCCGTCCTCGTCGAGCTCCTGGCCGTAGACCCGGATCTCCCCGGACTCGGGGTCCACGGTGACAACGGCTTCCTCGGCGGCCCCCGGACGACGCTTGTACGCGGCGACGAGCGCGTTGGCCAGAGCGTCGAGGAGGGTCTCGACCGAGATGCCCTTGTCGCGCGCGATCTGCCCCAGTGCATCGAGGAATTCGAAGTTGGCCTTGCTCATGGCGTCGCCACCTTCTTCCTCCCCGCAGGCTTACGCGCCGCGGCACGCGGCGAACGGGCGGCCTGGCGCCCTGAGCCGCCCCGGCGGGCTGCAGCCGGTGACTGCGATCCCCACTCGAAGACCGTCCGCGCCCGCTCGACCTCGTCGTAGGAGAGCCTGCGCTCGCCACCGGGAAGGTCGTCGGACTCGAGCACGAATCCGTGGGCGTCAGCAGACGCGAGGCGGCCGGTCACCCGGCGTTCACCCTCGCCGCCCGCGACGGTCCGGACCGTCACCTTCTCTCCCACGGCGCGTTCGAAATGGCTCGGCGTGCGCAGCTTGCGCTCCACACCGGGGCTCGACACCTCGAGGGTGTAGCGCTGGCCCGGGAACGGGTCGTGCCCGTCGAGCACCACCGACACCGCCCGGGTGGCCGCCGCGATGGCCTCCAGGTCCACTCCCCCGGTCCGGTCGACGACGACCCGCACCGAGGTGGCGCGCCGCTCGATGTCGACGAGGTCGAGACCCAGGGGGGCGACCGCGGACGCGAGCAGGTCAGAGAGCTCGTCGTCCACCTGATCGTCCACCTCCCTCGTCCTTCCGCGGCTTGGCGCCTCGACTTCGGTCCGGCCGGTGAAAACAGAAGCGTGGGCTGCAGCCCACGCTTCCACGCACCTTCACCCCCCAGACCGATCAGCGCAGCAAGTATATCAGTCGCCTTCCTCGGGCCTCCGGCCGCGGCGACGGTCCGGGCCGGTTCCGAGCCGTTCGCCCGGAGCACGGCCCGAGCACCGCCGGCCAGTCACCCAGGGGGATCGGAGGCGCGGGAGCGCGACGTGCAGGCCGTAGCATCCTGGGCGACATGGCACGGAAGAGCGTCCTCGCCCCTCAGGCCGAGGATTTCCCCCAGTGGTACCAAGACGTCCTGGCCAAGGCCGAGCTGGCCGACAACGGGCCGGTCCGCGGCACCATGGTCATCCGCCCCTACGGCTATGCGATCTGGGAGCGGATGCAGGCCGAGATCGACGCCCGGATCAAGGCGGCAGGCGTGCCCAACGCCTACTTCCCGCTGTTCATCCCCGAGAGCTACTTGAACCGGGAGGCGGCGCACGTGGAGGGCTTCAGCCCCGAGCTCGCCGTGGTGACCCACGGGGGCGGCAAGCTGCTCGACGAGCCCGTGGTGGTGCGCCCCACCAGCGAGACCATCATCAACGCCTACTTCTCGAAGTGGATCCAGAGCTATCGGGACCTGCCCTTCCTCATCAACCAGTGGGCCAACGTCGTGCGTTGGGAGCTCCGTCCCCGTCTCTTCCTCCGGACGACGGAATTCCTGTGGCAAGAGGGGCACACCGCCCACGCCACGGAGTCCGGCGCCAGGGAATTCGCGCTCGGGATCCTGCGCGACGTGTACGAGGACTTCATGGTCAACGTCCTCGCCATCCCCGTGCTGGCGGGCCGCAAGACCGAGCGCGAGCGATTCTCGGGGGCCACCACGACCTGGACGTGCGAGGCCATGATGCGCGACGGGAAGGCCCTGCAGATGGGCACCAGCCACGAGCTGGGGCAGAACTTCGCGCGGGTGTTCAACACCACCTTTCTCGACGAGTCGGGAAACGAGGCCTACGTCTGGCAGACGTCGTGGGGAGCCTCGTCGCGGCTCATGGGCGCACTGGTCATGGCGCACGGCGACGACGCCGGCATGCGCGTCCCACCCTTGCTGGCGCCGGTGCAGGTCGTGGTGGTCGTGGTGCGCGACGAGGACGGCGCCGGCGACAAGGCCGCCGCCATCGAGGCCGGACTGTCGGCTGCGGGGCTGCGGACACGGCTCGACGGCCGCACCGACACGTCCTTCGGCCGCCGGGTGGTGGACTGGGAGCTCAAGGGGGTGCCGGTGCGCGTCGAGGTCGGCCCCCGCGAGCTCGACGCCGGCGAGGCGGTGCTCGTGCGGCGCGACTCGGGGACCAAGACGAGGGTGAGCCTGGCCGGGCTCGAGGCGGCGGTGCGCGCCGCACTCGACGAGACCCAGGAGGGGCTGCTCGCCGAAGCCCTCGAGCGGCGCGTGGCGGGCACCGTGGAGGTGGCGACGATCGCGGAGGCCGAAGAGGCCTCCCGGACCGGTTTCGCCGTGCTCCCGCTGCGGGCCCTGGGTGCCGACGGCGAGACCCGGCTCAATCAGGGCGGGGTGTCTGTCCGCCTGTTGACGAGGCCCGACGGCTCGCTGCCCGCCGCGGACGAGGACGGCCCCGATGCCGAGCTCCTCGCCGTGGTCTCTCGCGCCTACTGACCGTTTGGCTCTTCGGCCGGGAGACGCTCGGCCCGGGAGACGCCGGCGACAGGCTCTCGCTACCGGGGTGGGCCCGGGGCGGGCCCGGGGGTCTCGTGGCTCTCTTCGATCGTCTTGCGGATGAGCTCGACCTTCTGGGCGCTGTGGTTGGCGTCTTCGCCCTTGGCCTCGAGAAGCATGCGCCGGTCGGCCTCGGCTTCGGCCTCGGCCCCGGCGTCGGCGGCGGCGAGACGCGCGTCGATTCCTTCGGCCACGAGCTTCTCGGCCTCCTCCACCAGAGCCGCCACCATCTCGTCCTCGGGAACGACCCGGACGATCTTCCCCTTGATGAAGAGATGGCCGCGACGCCGGCCCGCGGCGATGCCCAGGTCCGCTTGGCGCGCTTCGCCCGGGCCGTTCACCACACACCCCATGACCGCCACTTGGATGGGCAGCTGTCTCGATTCGAGGGCCTCCTGGGCGGCCCGGGCCACGCCGATCACGTCGATCTCGGCTCGCCCGCACGACGGGCAGGCGATGAGGTCGACGGACTTGCGTTCACGGAGCCCCATGGCCTCGAGGAGCTGGCGCCCCGCCCTCACCTCCTCCACCGGGTCGGCGGTCAGCGAGTACCGGATCGTGTCACCGATGCCCTCGGCGAGCAGCGTGCCGATGCCGGCGGTGCCCTTGACCAGCCCGGCGGGCGGCGGGCCCGCTTCGGTCACGCCGAGGTGCAGAGGATGGTCGAAGGTCTCCGAGGCCAGACGGTAGGCCTCGATCATGAGCGGCACCGACGAGGCCTTGACCGAGATCTTGACGTCGTCGAAGTCGACCTCGGCGAAATACGCCAGTTCCATCTTCGCCGACTCGACGAGCGCCTCGGGCGTGGCCCCGCCGAAGCGCTTGTAGAGCTCGGGGTGCAGTGAGCCCGCGTTGACGCCGATTCGGATGGGCACCCCCCGGTCCTTGGCCTCCTGGGCGACCTGCTTGATCTCGGCTTCCTTGCGCAGGTTCCCGGGGTTCAGCCGCAGGCCCTGGACGCCCGCCTCCAGTGCGGCGAGCGCCATCTCGTGGTGGAAGTGGATGTCGGCGACGATGGGGACCGGCGACCGCGGCACGATGTGGGCGAGGCCCTCGGCGGCCTCCTCCTCGTTGCAGGTACAGCGGACGATGTCGGCGCCGGCGGAGGCCAGGGCGTAGATCTGGGCCAGGGTGCCCTCCACGTCGGCGGTCTTGGTGATCGTCATCGACTGCACCGAGATCGGTGCGCCCCCGCCCACGGCGACGGTCCCGACATGGATCTGCCGGGTGGGACGACGCGGCGCCGCGATCAAGGTGGGACGGGCCATCAGGGCGCCTCCCTTTCTGTTGGCACGGGATCTACTGGAACGGGTTCTTCACCGGGTGGGTGATGTCGAGGTACAACGACGACACCACGACGAAGCCCAGCAACAGGACGAAGGCGTAGGTGATGGGAGCGAGCTTGGTGACATCGGCGTGGTACATGCGGCCCCGGCGGCTGCGGATGCGCTCGTACACCGCGATGACGACGTGCCCACCGTCGAGGGGGAGCATGGGGAAGAGGTTGAGGATCCCGACGAAGATGATGATCAAGGCGAGCACGTAGATGAGCTGCGTGGCTCCGGCCTGCGCGCCTTGGACCGCCAGGCGTGCCGCGCCGTAGATCGACTGGGGGCGGTCACCGGTCTTGGCCGCCTGGGAGGCCGCATTGGCGTTGGTGAGGTCGTGGACGTAGCTCTTGATCCCGCTAGCGGAGAACACCTGGCCCATCCCGGCGAACGAGCCCGTGACCATCTCCCCGAAGAGCTGCCCCGCCCGGCCGACCGCCTCGACCGGACCGCTCCGGGCCACGGGCGGGCCGATGACGACCCCGATGCGACCGTTGGCACCCGCCTTGGCCGACTCGGCCTGCGGGGTGACCACCACGGTCCTGTCCCGGCCGCCGCGGTCGACCACGAAGGTGACCGGTTGGCCGGCGCGGCCCTCGATGACGCGCTGGAGGTCGGCGGCGGAATGCACAGGGGCGCCGTCGGCGCGCACCACCACGTCGCCCGCCCGCAGGCCCGCGGCGCGCGCCGGGTCGACCCCGTGGGCCAGCGGTGCGAACGCGCTCACGGCCACGGTGTCGGACTGCGGGGCACCGATGAACACGAACAGACCCCACAAGAGCACGAAGGCCATGACGCCGTGCATGGCCGAGCCGGCCACGGCCACGAGGAGCCGGTTGTGGAAGGGCCGCTGGCGGTAGGTGCGCGGTTCGTCGGCGGGGTCGACCTCCTCCGCGCTGGTCATGCCGAGGATCTTGACGTAGCCCCCGGCGGGAATGGCCTTGATGCCGTATTCGGTCTCACCCCTGCGGATCGACCACAGGCGCGGCCCGAAGCCGAGGAAGTACTCGGTCACCTTCATGCGGCCCCACTTGGCCGTGAGCAGGTGGCCGAGCTCGTGCAACATGATCATGACGACGAGCGCCACCACCACGATGAGCACCGAGGTCGTATGCGTGACCAGCGCGGCCAGCACCACGGCGGCGACCACGACCACCAGCCGAGCCAGGGCGGCCCGCTGCTCCGGCGCGGCGTCGG
>JARLGQ010000163.1 GCA_031292675.1 Acidimicrobiales bacterium | reverse complement strand
GGACTCCTCGAGGATGAGCTCGTAGAGCTCCTCGGCGTCCGACAATTTGGCGTCGAGGTCCTCGAGCATCGAGATGTCGTCGTTGACCGAGCTGAACTCCGACGTGACGCGGCGGGCGTGGTCGGCGTCGTCCCACAGGTCGGGGCGCGACACCTCCTTCTCGAGCTCGGACTGGCGCAGGCGCAGCTGGTCCAGTCCCAGATAGCCCAGTGCTTCCTCGAGGCGCTTGCGCAGCGACGCCAGCTCCCCCCGGAGATCGCGTTGCTCGGCGCCCCCCGGCGCCTCAGGCCGCGCCATGACAGAGCTTGAACTTCTTGCCGCTTCCGCACCAGCACGGCTCGTTGCGCCCGATCTTCTCGCTGGGAGCCTTCACCAGTGGCGCCTGGGTCTCGCCGTCGGCCAGGTGGCGGGGGGAGGCCTGGGCGCCGTCGACGGGCATGCCGCCCATGTCGAGCCCGAGCGGGACACCGGCACCCGCGGCGGCCACGTCTGCGGCGGACACCGTCCCGCGCATCGCCTCCAGGAGGCTCGCCCCCTGCACGGGGTCGTCGGCGGCCTGGTAGCTGGCCTGGGTGAGGTCGGGCTCGGGGGCCGGCTCGGCCACCACCTGCACGTGCATGACGTAGCGCAGGTAGTCGTCGTCGATGGCGTCCATCATCTGCCCGAAGATCGAGAACCCCTCTCGCTGCCATGCCACCAGAGGGTCCTGCTGGCCCATGGCGCGCAGGTTGATCCCCTCGCGCAGGTAGTCCATCTCGGCCAGGTGGTCGCGCCAGCGCTGGTCGATGATCTGCATCATCACCTCGCGCTCGACGGCGCGCGCCTCGTCGGCGCCCCCCGGGAAGGCGGCGTCGCGGGCGTGGTACGCGTCGAGCGCCTCGGCCAGGAGGCTCTCGGCGATCTGCGAGGCCGTGGTCGCCTCGGCCAGGTCCTCGACCGTGAACGCCGTGGGGTGGTACTGGGTGACCTCGGACAGGAGCCGCTCGAGCTCCCAGGCCTCGGGGAACTCCCCGGGGCACGCCGAGCGCACCAGCTCGTCGATGGTCTGCTCCAACAGCTCCTCGGTGTGCTCGGAGAGGTCCTCACCGTCGATGACCTGCAACCGCCGGGCGTAGATGACCTTGCGCTGTTCGTTGAGGACCTCGTCGTACTTGAGGACGTCCTTGCGGATCTCGGCGTTGCGGCCCTCGACGGTGTGCTGGGCACGCTCGATGGCCTTGGTCACCATCTTGGCCTCGATGGGGACGTCGTCGGGGAGGGTCCGGCTCATGACCCACTGCATGGCGCCGGTGGCGAAGAGGCGCATGAGCTCGTCCTCGAGGGACAAGAAGAACCGGCTCTCGCCGGGGTCGCCCTGCCGGCCCGAGCGGCCCCGGAGCTGGTTGTCGATGCGCCGGGACTCGTGGCGCTCGCTGCCCAGCACGTACAGCCCGCCCAGCTCGCGGATCTGGTCGCCCTCTTCCCCGCACTCCTTCTCGAACCGGGCCAGGAGCTTCTCGTACTCGGCCAGGCCCTCGTCGGTGTCGAAGTCGCACCCCTGGCCGGCGGCCTCGCGCCGGGCCAGGCCCTCGGGGTTCCCGCCCAGCAGGATGTCCACGCCGCGGCCGGCCATGTTGGTGGCCACCGTGACGGTGTGGAGCCGGCCGGCCTGCGTCACGATCTCGGCCTCACGGGTGTGCTGCTTGGCGTTGAGGACCTGGTGCGGGATGCCCCGGCGCTCGAGCAACTGCGAGAGGTGCTCGGACTTGGCCACCGAGGCCGTGCCCACCAACACGGGCTGGCCCTTCTCGTAGCGATCGACGATGTCGTCGACCACCGACGCGAACTTCCCGTCCTCGGACTTGTAGATGAGGTCGGGCTGGTCGGCGCGGACCATGGGCACGTTGGTAGGGATCGGCACCACCGGGATGTCGTAGGTGGAGGCGAACTCGGCCGCTTCGGTCTCCGCCGTCCCGGTCATGCCCGACAGCTTCTCGTAGAGCCGGAAGTAGTTCTGGAGGGTGACGGTGGCCCAGGTGTGGTTCTCCTCGGCGATCCGGACACGCTCTTTGGCTTCGACGGCCTGGTGGAGCCCGTCGGACCAGCGCCGGCCGTCGAGGGTGCGGCCCGTGAACTCGTCGACGATCTTCACCTCTCCCCCCGCCACCAGGTAGTCCTTGTCGCGGTGGTAGAGCTCCTTGGCCCGCAGCGCCTGGGTCAGGTGGTGCACGTAGTTGACCGAGACCAGGTCGTACATGTTGTCCACGCCGACCTGGCTCTCCACCTTGGCGATGCCCTCCTCCGTGGGCACCACGATGCGCTTCTCCTCGTCGATCTCGTAGTCCTCTTCGGCCCGCAGCGTCCGGGCGATCCCGGCGAACTGGTAGTAGAGCTTGGCCGACTCCGAAGCAGGGCCCGAGATGATGAGCGGCGTGCGCGCCTCGTCGATGAGGATCGAGTCGACCTCGTCCACGATGGCGTAGACGTGTCCCCGCTGCACCATGTGCTCGCGGGAGCGGGCCATGTTGTCGCGCAGGTAGTCGAAGCCGAACTCGGTGTTCGTCCCGTAGGTGACGTCGCACGCATAGGCCTCGCGCTTGTCGTTGAAGTCGGGGAGCTCGGGGCTGACCCGGCCCACGGTCAGGCCGAGGAACCTGTGGACCTGTCCCATCCAGTCCGCGTCACGACCGGCCAGGTAGTCGTTCACCGTGATCACGTGCATGCCGCGCCCCGACAGAGCGTTCAGGTACACGGGCAGTGTCGAGACCAGCGTCTTGCCCTCGCCGGTCTTCATCTCGGCGATCCAGCCGAAGTGCAGGGCCATGCCCCCCATGAGCTGCACGTCGAAGTGGCGCTGGCCGAGCACCCGCCACGCCGCCTCGCGCACGGTGGCGAAGGCCTCGATGAGCAGGTCGTCGAGGCTCTCGCCGTTGTCGAACCGCTCCCGGAAGACCACCGTCCGGTGCGCCAGCTCGTCGTCGGAGAGAGCCTCCATCTCGGGCTCGAGCTCGTTGATGAGGGGTACGAGCTCTGCCAGCCGGCGGACCTTCTTTCCCTCGCCGGCCCGCAGGACGCGCGTAAAGACACTCATGACCGCCGCAGTCTACCGCCGGGCCATGACCGGCCAGCGGCGCTCCCCTGCTCAGGCCTTGGACAGGGTGCGGGCCCGGCGCGGCTGGGATCGGCCCACCAACTTCCCCTTCAACCGCTCGACCTGGTGCTCGAGCTTGTCGACGACCTTGTCGACCGCCACCGCCGCGTCGTATGCGCCCGCCTTGGCCCGCAGCGTGTGCCCGTGGCCGGTGATGGTGACCTCGCACATGGTACGCCCCGAGCCCGGGGCGTCCCGGTCCTCGGAGAGGCGCACTTCGGCCCGCTCCAGCACGGGGGCCATCCTCCCGAGCTTGGCCACCTTGGCTTGTGCGAGCGCCCGTATTGCTTCGGGCGCGGTTTCCTTGCGTCCCAGAACGGCGACGTCCACCGCTGCACCTCCTTCAGGCCGTGGGTCGGGCCAGGCGCTCCCTTCCCGTGCGGCTGACATGTTCGATGCGTGTGGACCGTGTCCGGCTGACCTGGTCTTTGTCCCCACACTCGCCTGCCGAGGAGTTGGCGGCCCGGTTGTCGGCGACGACACGGTCATCCCGCGCCGCCCGGCGACACCCACGACGGCCTGCTTCGATCCTTCTCCGTCGAACACCGAGAGTCGGCGCCCCGACGGGCAGGGCTTACCTCTAAGTCGCACCATGCTCAGCAACCATGAGTTGCCTTACGTGGGTCGTTTCGCCTGCGACTGGCTTCGACTTGCAACCACAGACCCGGACACGATCCACGCTCCACATCGTACGCCTCGACACCGGGAATGTCTCGGGTGCGAGGTTCGCCCTGTTGGCGTGGGAGATCCCGGTGTGCTGCGCCTCCGAGGCGCCGATCCGGGCGTTGTCGGAACTGTGGCTCGAGCGTGGCGGCGTTGTCGGAAACTGTGGCTCGAAGCGTCGCTCCCGTGCGATCAGGTGCCGGTCTGCCAGGAGCCCAGGTACTCCTCCTGCGCCGGAGTGAGGCGGTCGATGGTGACCCCCATGGTGTCGAGCTTGAGGCGCGCGATCTCGGCGTCGATGGTGCGGGGGACGTCGTACACGCGCTTCTCGAGCGTGGCCGCGTTGGCCATGACCCACTCCGCGGCGAGGGCCTGGTTGGCGAAGCTCATGTCCATGACCGCCGCGGGGTGGCCCTCGGCCGCGCTCAGGTTGACGAGCCGGCCCTCGGCGATCACGAGGATCCGCTTGCCGCGCACGGAGAACTCCTCGACCATGGGACGCACGTGGCGCCGCTGGCCCTCGGACATGGACCCCAGGCTGACCAGGTCGATCTCGATGTCGAAGTGGCCGGAGTTGGCCACGATGGCCCCGTCCTGCATCCGCTCGAAGTGCTCGGGGCGCAACACGTCGCGGTTCCCGGTCACGGTGATGAAGATGTCGCCTTCGGTGGCGGCCACGTCCATGGGCTCGACACGGAAGCCGTCCATGACCGCTTCGAGGGCCCGGAGGGGGTTGATCTCGGTCACGATGACCTGTGCCCCGTGCCCACGGGCCCGGCTGGCCACGCCCTTGCCGCAGTACCCGTACCCGGCCACCACGACGCGCTTGCCCGCCAGCAGGACGTTGGTGGCGCGGATGACCCCGTCCAGGGTGGACTGGCCCGTGCCGTACCGGTTGTCGAACATGTGCTTGGTGTCGGCGTCGTTGACGGCGACGATCGGGTACTTGAGCGCGCCCTCGGACTCCATGGCGCGCAACCGGATGACGCCGGTCGTCGTCTCCTCGGTGCCGGCCAGGACCTCGGACACCTGGCCCGGACGCGTCGAGTGGATGCGGGACACGAGATCGCAACCGTCGTCCATGGTCATGGTGGGGTGCCGGTCGAGCAGCGCGTCGATGTGCGAGTAGTACAGGTCGGAGTCCTCGCCTTTGACCGCGAAGGTCGGGATGCCCTCGTCGCGCACGAGAGAGGCGGCCACGTCGTCCTGCGTCGACAACGGGTTCGACGCGCAGATCAGCACCTCGGCGCCGCCCGCCTTCAGGGTCCGCAGGAGGTTGGCCGTCTCGGTGGTCACGTGCAGGCAGGCCGCCGCGACCGCTCCGGCCAGGGGGCGCTCCTTGGCGAACCGCTCCCGGATCGACGAAAGCACGGGCATATTGGCGTCGGCCCACGCGATGCGTTGGCGCCCGAGGTCGGCGAGGCCGAGGTCGGCGACATCGTGATCAGTGGCGGACGTGGACATTGTGTGCTCCTTGTGTGGTGAACAGGCTTGGTCTGACCTACGCCTCGAGCAGACGGCGCTTCAACTCTTCGAGGACCGGCACCGGCCCAGGGTCGATGCCTTCACGGGCAGCGAGGTGGAGCGAAACGAAGTCCCCGACGAGTATCAGATCGAGGAGCTGAGCCAGGTCCCCCTCACCCTGGGCGCGCACCTCGATGATGTCAGCTACGACCTCCCGAAGCACATCGGAGACAAAGGCGAAGCGGCGGGCCAGCTGGGGATGTTCGGCGTCGTGGCGCAGGTTGACGAGGGTGAGGACCTGGCGGGTGACGTCGCCGTGCTGGCCCCAACCGGCGATCTCGTTGTGACAGAGCTCGGGGTAGACAGCCGCAAAGGCCGGTGCCTTGGCGTTCTCGTT
>JARLGQ010000162.1 GCA_031292675.1 Acidimicrobiales bacterium | reverse complement strand
TTTTTGATCCCGATCCCGCCCGTGTCGGGGCTTGCGGTGGCGTGCCATGGCTCTCCCAGGCTATCGGGGTAAGGGGGCGGCTCCCGGGGGCCATCACCGTGCGTGACCAGGGATAGCGCGCATTTCTTTTGCGCGCACATATCCCATCTTTGTTATGGGTACGTCCCGCACGGTCGGAGCCCACGCCGAATTCCCCTCCCCCACCGCAGCGGCCGAGAGAGGGCGCACGAGGTGCGGGAACCGTTGTGCCCGCCGGTGCCATAGCCTGCCCAGGCGATGGCCACCGCCGTGTTCTTCCACGCCCATCCCGATGACGAGGCGATCCAGACCGGGGGGACCATGGCCCGGATGGCGGCCGACGGGCATCGTGTCGTCCTCGTGACCGCCACGCGCGGCGAGTTGGGCGAGGTCCCCGAGGGGCTCCTCTCGCCCGGCGAGGACCTCGCCGGGAGACGGGCCGTCGAACTGGCGGCCGCGTGTGAGGTGCTCGGCGTGGCGCGCCACGAATATCTCGGGTATCGGGACTCGGGGATGGCCGGGGAGCCGACCAACGAGGACCCGTCCTGCTTCTGGCGCGCCGACGTCGACGAGGCCGCAACTCGGCTGGCCGACATCCTCGATCAGGAGCACGCCGAGGTCTTCGCCACCTACGACGAGAACGGCGGCTACGGCCACCCCGACCACAGCGCGGGGCCCGGGGGGGGATGGCGGGCGGCGCCGCGCGCCGGCACCGAGCGCGTCTTCATGGCCACGATGAACCGTGACCACATGTTGTCGCTCGCCGATCGCGCCGACGAGTTCGGCCTGGCCATGCCCGACGAGCAGCGCGCCATGCTCGACACCCTGGGCGTGCACGCCGACCGCATCACCACCGCCGTGGACGTGAGCGACTACCTCGACCGCAAGCGGCGTGCCATGCAGGTGCACGCCAGTCAGATCAGCGACACCTCGTTCTTCCTCATGATGCCGCCCGTGGCCTTCGCCGCGGTGTGGGGCACCGAGTGGTACATCCGTGTCGGGGCTCCCGCCGACACCGGCGTGGAGGACTCGCTCCTCGTCGGTCGATGAGCGGCGCCGAGGCCGACCGCAACGCCCCGACCGTCGTCTCGGGGGAGAAAGAGACCCAACTCGCCTTCCTCGGCTACCTGCGCACGAGCGTCGACGCCAAGCTCGAGGGCGTCTCCGCCGACGACGCCCGCCGTCCCCTGGTGGCTTCGGGCACCACCCTCCTCGGCATCGTGAAGCACCTGGCCTTCGTCGAGGTGTACTGGGCCCAGCGCCGCTTCGCCGGTTCGGAGGTGGTGCTGCGAGGGGACGGATTCGAGCTCGAGCCCGGCGACACGCCGCAGTCGGTGCGCCGCGCCTACGCCGAGGCGGGACAGAGGACCGACGAGATCGTGGGCGCCTGCGGTGACCTCGAACGGCCACTGGCCCGGGGACGCCACGGTCTCACCCTGCGTTGGATGCTCGCCCACCTGGTCGAGGAGACGGCTCGCCATGCCGGGCACGCCGACATCCTGCGCGAGCTCGTGGACGGCGCCACGGGTCGCTGAGCCCCTCGGGATCAGCCCGCCGGGGCGAGACCCAGGGTGGCGGAGACGGTGAGCTTCTGCTGGCCCCGGTACAAGGTGAGCTGTACCGACGAGCCCGACGGCGACCCTTGCACGTCGTTGGTGAGCCCCTGGGCGGAGGTCACCGCCTTGCCGTTGAAGTCCACGATGACGTCGCCGGTCATGATGCCGGCGGTGTCGGCCGGTGACCCGCTCACCACCGACGCCACCAGCGCGCCCGACGCGGGGACGAGGCCGTAGGCGGCTTGCTCCTGTGGGGTCTCGTCGGTCACCTCGACGCCGAGGTAGGACTTGGCCTTGCCCGCCGTGCCCCCGGTGCGCAGGGTGGACACCAGTCCCTGGATGGTCGACGACGGGATGGCGAAGCCGATGTTCTGCGCCGGGGCGTTGCCCGTGCTCGTCGAAGCCACGGCGGTGTTCATCCCCACGACCTGCCCCGCCGAGTCCACCAGGGGCCCGCCCGAGTTCCCCGAGTTGATCGCCGCGTCGGTCTGGATCATGTTCTGCAGCGTCTCGCCCGCTCCGCCGCCGGAATCACCGGCCTGGACGGTGCGCCCCGTGGCCGAGATGATGCCCGAGGTCACAGTGGGCGTTCCCGCCGACAGGCCCAGGGCGTTGCCGATGGCGATGACGGCATCACCCACCTGGAGCTTGGTCGAGTCCCCGAACGTCACGGCCTGGAGACCGGCGGGCGGGGAATTGATCTTGAGCAGCGCCGTGTCGCTCGAAGGGTCCGCCCCCACCAGCGTGGCGGGCAACGCCCCGGTCTGGCCGTAGAGGGTCACGGTGACGGCCGTGGCGCCCGAGATGACGTGGTTGTTGGTGATCACCTCGCCGGTGTTGTCGATGATCATCCCGGTGCCCTGGTCCTCGACCGCCCCACTGAACAAACCGTTGGCCCCCGTGCCGGGCCCCTTGGCGTCGATCGACACCACCTCGGGCAGGACGCTCTTCACGATGGTGGGGATCTGGGCACCTCCGGCGAGGGCCGGCCCGGGCGTCTCCTGGCCCACTTTGACCGGCGGGGCCGAGCTGGCACCGTTCCCGGTGCCGACGGCTTCGGCGATCCCCGCGCCGGCGGCGCCGCCGACGAGGGCGGCCAC
>JARLGQ010000161.1 GCA_031292675.1 Acidimicrobiales bacterium | reverse complement strand
GGCCAGGGGGGTGCCGTCGCCTTCGTCGGCCACGAGGTCACGGGCGTGGCGCGACACGGGGAAGTACGGGTCGTCTCGGATCTCGGACCCGGCCACCACCGGCAGCCATTCGTCGAGGAGGGACGTGAGCGACCGCACGATCCGGGTCTTGGCCTGGCCCCGCTCACCCAGGAGGATGATGTCGTGGCCGGCCAGGAGGGCGTTCTCGAGCTGGGGCAGCACGGTGTCGTCGAACCCGAGCACCCCCTCCATGAGCGGGGCGCCCCCGGCGATCCGGTGCGCCGCGTTGCGGCGGAGCTCTTCGTGGACAGGCGTCGACTCCCATCCCGAGGCCCGGAGCTCGCCGAGCGTGGAGGGGAGGTCGGACGGGGGGTCGGGAGGGATGGCCGCGCTCATGGGGCGAGCCTAGGCCCGCTCGCCGCGGCCTCTGCCCGCGCCCGGCTTCGGCCCGCCACGGGGGCCCGGCGCCACCGCGCTCTCGTCGGTGAGGGTGGTCGGGTCGGTGGGGGTGGCGAAGGATCGCTCCCCGGTTCTGGTGCGGAGGCGCTCCGAAGTGGAAAGATGATGACCCGTCAGGACCCGGCCGCGCCGCTTCTCCCATGGGCCGCCTTCCCATGAGGCTGCGTCGACGATCGGGCCGGTGCGAAGTGTCAGGGGTGGCCGCGCGCGCCGTCACATGGGAAGTCGGCAGTTGGGAAGCCGTCAGATGGGATGGAGGACGACGAGCGCGTGAGCACGACACTCCAGGAGCTCAAGCCCGTACCGGTCGAGCTGGGCGGGGTGCGGGGCGGGCCCGCCGTGCGGACCCTGCGCCGCGACGGCTGGTGGCACAGCCCGGCTGCCACGGTGGCGTTCTTGACCGTCGTGGTCGTCTACGCCACGTGGGCGGTGTTCCAGAACTCCCACTACTACGTGGGGGCGGCGATGCACCGCGACCTCATCTCGCCCCTGTACTCACCGTGCCTCACCGGCAGCTGCGTGCCCGGTGCGGGCGGGAGCTTCGCCCTGAACTGGTGGCACATCTCCCCCGGCCTGCTGGCGCTCATCATCCCGGGCGGGTTCCGGGCCACCTGCTACTACTACCGCAAGGCGTATTACCGGGGCTTCTGGCAGTCCCCGCCCGGGTGCGCGGTGGCCGACGGCCACGCCCGCTACACGGGCGAGACCCGCTTCCCGCTCATCCTGCAGAACCTCCATCGGTACTTCTTCGTCCTCGCCCTGATCTTGAACGTGATCCTCACCGTCGACGCCGTGATGGCCTTCCGCCTGCCCGGTGACGGGGGGATCGGCGTGAGCGTGGGCACGCTCGTCCTGGTGGCCAACGCCGCCCTGCTGTGGCTCTATTCGGCGTCGTGCCACGCCTGTCGCCATCTGTGCGGCGGGCACGTCAACCAGTTCTCCAGGCACCCCGTCCGCTACCGCTTGTGGAAGCTCGTCACCCCGCTCAACGCCAAGCACATGCAGATCGCGTGGGCGAGCCTGGCCATGGTGGCGTTGGCGGACCTGTACGTGCGACTGGTGGCGAGCGGCGTGTTCACCGACCCCAAGATCTTCTGAGCGCGACCCGGATGACCGACCACGACATGCCTGACGACCCACATGCCTGACCGCGAGCGCCACGACTACGACGTGGTCGTCATCGGCGCCGGTGGGGCCGGGCTCCGCGCCGCCATCGAGGCCCGCGAGCTCGGACAGCGCACCGCCTTGGTGTGCAAGTCGCTCCTCGGGAAGGCCCACACCGTCATGGCCGAGGGCGGCGCCGCGGCGGCGATGGGCAACGTGTGGCCCGAGGACAACTGGAAGGTCCACTTCCGCGACACCATGCGCGGCGGCAAGATGCTCAACAACTGGCGCATGGCCCAGCTCCACGCCCAGGAGGCGCCGGACCGCATCTACGAGCTCGAGCGGTGGGGGGCCCTGTTCGACCGGACCAAGGACGGTCGCATCCTGCAGCGTGACTTCGGCGGCCACCGCTACGCGCGGCTGGCGCACGTCGGCGACCGCACCGGGCTCGAGCTGATCCGGACCCTGCAGCAGCGTGCCGTCACGCTCGACATCGACGTGTTCATGGAGTGCAAGATCCTCCGGCTGCTCAAGGACTCCGAGGGCACGGTGAGCGCGGCGGTCGGGTACTGGCGCCCCACGGGCGAGATCGTGAGCTTCACGGCCAAGGCGTTCGTGCTCGCCACCGGCAGCATCGGCAAGTCGTGGCTCTACACGTCGAACTCCTGGGAGTCCACCGGTGACGGGCACGCCATGGCGGCGTGGGCGGGAGCGGACCTCATCGACATGGAGTTCGTGCAATTCCACCCCACGGGCATGGTGTGGCCGCTGTCGGTGCGCGGCATCCTCGTCACCGAAGGCGTGCGCGGCGACGGCGGGGTCCTGCGCAACACCGAGGGCAAGCGCTTCATGTTCGACTACATCCCCCCGATGTTCGCGGCCGAGACGGCGGACACCGAGGAGGAGGCGGACCGCTGGTACGACGACCACATCAACAACCGCCGGCCGCCCGAGCTCCTGCCGCGCGACGAGGTGGCACGCTCGATCAACTCCGAGGTGAAGGGGGGCCGGGGAACGCCCCACGGCGGGGTCTTCCTCGACATCGCCACCCGGCGCAGCGCGGACGAGATCCGGCGGCGGCTGCCCTCGATGTACCACCAGTTCATGGAGCTCGCCGGGGTCGACATCACCGCCCAACCCATGGAGGTGGGGCCCACCTGCCACTACATGATGGGGGGCGTGCGCGTCGACGCCGAGACCGAGCGTTCGACGGTACCCGGGCTCTTCGCCGCGGGCGAGGTGGCCGGAGGCATGCACGGCGCCAACCGGCTCGGGGGCAACTCGCTCTCCGACCTCCTCGTGTTCGGGCGCCGGGCGGGAATGGCGGCCGCCGAGTTCGCCCAGGGTCGCACCGGGACGCCTACCGCGGACGAGACCGAGGTCGCCGCGGTCGTGGCCGAGGCGGAGGCCCCCTTGGGCCGTACCGGCGGCGAGAGCCCCTACGAGCTGCATCATTCGCTCCAGCAGATGATGCAGGAGCTGGTGGGCATCATCCGCACCGAGTCCGAGCTCCGCCGGGCCCTCGACGAGCTCGACACGCTGAACGAGCGGGTGGAGAAGGTGTCGGTGTCGGGCGGGCGTGTCTACAACCCGGGGTGGAACCTCGCCACGGACCTCCCCGCCATGCTGACGGTCTCCCGCATGGTGGCCAAGGGTGCCCTCGACCGGCGGGAGAGCCGGGGGGGCCACACCAGGGAGGACTTCCCCGGCCCCGATCCCGAGCTGGGCAATGTCAACCTCGTGCAGCGCGTCGACGACTCCGGGCAGTACACGCTGACGCCCGAGCCGCTGCCCGAGATGCCGGCGGAGCTGAAGGAGCTCTTCGAGGAGAAGCCGCACTGATGACCGACGTGACGATGCGGGTGTGGCGCGGCGACGGGGACGGGGGCCAATTCGCCGAGTACGTCATGCCCCAGGTGGAGGGTGAGGTCGTCCTCGACGTGATCCACCGCATCCAGGCCGGCCCCGCGCCCGACCTCGCCTGCCGATGGAACTGCAAGGCGGGGAAGTGCGGATCGTGCTCGGCGGAGATCAACGGCCTGCCCAAGCTGATGTGCATGACCCGCATGGATGCGCTGCCCGAGGGCGAGCCCGTCGTGGTGGCGCCCATGCGCACGTTCCCCATCGTCCGCGACCTCGTCACCGACGTGTCGTTCAACTACACCATGGCGCGGCAGGTGCCCCCCTTGAAGCCCCGGGAACCGGAGCCCGACGGCACCTACCGCATGATGCAGATCGACATCGAGCGCGGCCAGGAATTCCGCAAGTGCATCGAGTGCTTCATGTGCCAGGACGTGTGCCACGTCATCCGGGACCACGAGGACAACAAGGCCTCCTACGCCGGGCCTCGCATGTTCATCCGCGCCATGGAGCTCGAGTCCCATCCCCTCGACACCGACGACCGCCGGGAGCTTCTGCGCCAGCGCATGGGCCTGGGCATGTGCAACATCACCAAGTGCTGCACCGAGGTGTGCCCCGAGCACATCAAGATCACCGACAACGCCATCATCCCCTTGAAAGAGAGGGTGGTCGACGCCTCCTACGACCCCGTGGCCTGGTTGGGGCGAAAGATCCTGCGCCGCACCAAACGCTCCGCCCTCGAGGCCGCGCTCGAGGCACCGGGCCAGGCCGCCCCCACCCGCCAGGAACGGTCGGTCCCGGCGACGCCGGGCACCGGCACCTCCTGAGCCCCGGTCGACGGTCGCCGCCGCACCGGTGATCCGGTTCCTCGGCCCGGAGTGGGTCGACGCCTTCAACCTGGTCCTGGTGGACGTGGCCCTCGCCCCGGCCGGGCCCGGGGCCGGCCTGGCCGTGCGCGACGGGCGTTTCAGCATGTGCCAGGTCGTGACCGGGGGCCCCGACGGGGACGTGCAGACCACCCTGCGGGTACAGGACGGGCGGGTCACGATGACCGCCGGGGAGTGCGGGGACGCAGCGGTGACAGTCCGCCTGAGCTGGGCCGACGCCGTGGCGATGGCGGCGGGGGAGCTGGCCCCGGGTGAGGCCATCGCCGCCGGGAGGGTGCGGGTCCGCGGGGATCTCTCGGTCCTGGCCGAGGCCCAGGCCGTGCTGGGCGCGGTGGCGCCGCACCTCCAGGAGCTGCGCGATCGCACCGGGTACTAGGGACCTGACCGGGCTACAGTCGGGGGAGATGACGGCTCCCGAGAGGGACGCCGACGAGGGGAGGTTCCATGACCGTGCCCGGCGTGCTGGACGACCAGGCCCTCCGTCGCTACCGCGAATTGCTCGACGCGGAGGATGCCGCATTCGACGAGTTGGAGCATGCCTACGAA
Source organism: Acidimicrobiales bacterium (assembly GCA_031292675.1). Classification (GTDB taxonomy): domain Bacteria; phylum Actinomycetota; class Acidimicrobiia; order Acidimicrobiales; family UBA8190; genus Chersky-840. Next base: position 6,353 of record JARLGQ010000161.1, on the reverse strand, counting down.
GAGGGTGACCGAGCCCACTTCGAAGCCGACCTCTCGGCCTGGCGTCAGTCCCTGGCCCGGAAGAGCGCCTTCCTGCAGCGCATGGGGATCGAGGTCCCGCAACCGGCGGTCTCCCTGAGCATCTGACCGGTGCCCTCCCCGGCGGGGGAGGGATGCACACCCTGTTTTCGACCCGTGCGTCTTCGACGTGCGCCTTCAGCTCAGCAGGTCGCGCACCGCGGCGCGCTCGGACTCGAGCTCCTCGGACGTCACGCGGATGCGGTCCAGCGCGAAGTCACTGTGGGGGAGGCCTTCCACCACGTGCCACGCCGCGCCGTCGGAGCGGACCGGGAACCCGAAGACGAGCCCCTCGGGCGCGCCGTACTCGCCGTGTGACACGACCGCCAGCGACACGCAGCCGTCGGGGGTCGTCGGCGTGACGATGCTGCGCACGGAGTCGACCACGGCGTTGGCGGCCGAGGCCGCCGAGGACGCCCCGCGGGCCTCGATGATGCGCGCGCCGCGCTGCTGCACGGTGGCGATGAACTCCCCGCGCAGCCACTCGACGTCGTCGATGGCCTCGGTTGCAGCCTTGGAGCCGATGCGGGTGTTCTCGAAGTCTGGGAACTGCGTCGAGGAGTGGTTCCCCCAGATGGCCATGTTCGTGACCGACGTGACGGGCACGCCGGCCTTGCGCGCCAGGAGGCTCTGCGCCCTGTTCTGATCGAGACGCGTCATGGCGAAGAAGCGCTCGTCGGGGATCTCCGGTGCATGGGCCCGGGCGATGAGGCAATTGGTGTTGCACGGATTGCCCACCACCATCACGCGCACGTCCGACGCGCCATGCGCGGCGATGGCTTGGCCCTGAGGGCCGAAGATGCCGCCGTTGATCGTGAGCAGGTCGTTGCGCTCCATGCCCGCCTTGCGGGGGATCGATCCCACCAGCAACGCCCATGACGTCCCGTCGAAGGCGGTCTTGGCGTCGGATGTGGGCTCGATGCCGGCGAGAAGCGGAAAGGCGCAGTCGTCGAGCTCCATCACCACGCCCTGGAGCGCGCCCATGGCGGGCTCGATCTCGAGCAGGCGCAGCACGACGGGTTGGTCGGAGCCGAGCATCTGGCCCGATGCGATCCGGAACAGCAACGAGTAGCCGATCTGCCCGGCGGCGCCGGTGACGGTGACGTGGACGGGGTTCTTCGACGGGCTCATGGGGCCCGAGGCTACCGGCTGTCAGAGGCGGTCGACGATGGCGGAGGCGAACTCCGAGCACTTCACCTCGGTGGCGCCGTCCATCAGTCGGGCGAAGTCGTAGGTGACGACCTTGTCGCCGATCGTGGCCTCCAGGGCGCGCACGATGTCGGCGGCCGCCTCGGCCCATCCCAGGTGCTCGAACATGAGCACGCCCGACAGGATGAGGGACCCCGGGTTGACCTTGTCCTGTCCGGCGTACTTGGGGGCCGTGCCGTGCGTCGCCTCGAAGACCCCGTGGCCGGTGACGTAGTTGATGTTCCCCCCGGGGGCGATGCCGATCCCGCCCACCTGGGCGGCCAGGGCGTCGGACAGGTAGTCCCCGTTGAGGTTGGTGGTGGCGATGACGTCGAAGTCCTCGGGCCGGGTGAGCACCTGTTGCAGGGTGATGTCGGCGATGGTGTCCTTGACGAGCAACTTGCCGCCGGGGTCCCCGCCGCAGTCGTCCCATCCCACCGCGACGTCCGCGTACTCCTCCCGCACGAGCTCGTAGCCCCAGTTGCGGAACGCTCCCTCGGTGAACTTCTGGATGTTGCCCTTGTGCACCAGCGTGACGCTCTTGCGCCCCCGCGCCAGCGCGTACTCGAGCGCGGCGCGCACCAGGCGTTTGGATCCGAGCTCGGAGATGGGCTTGATCCCGATGCCCGAGTTGGGGCGGATCTCCCACCCCAGCTCGTCGCGCAGGAACGCCGAGAGCCGGTCCGCCTCGGGGGTGCCCGCCTGGACCTCGAGCCCGGCGTAGACGTCCTCGGTGTTCTCCCGGAAGATCACCATGTCCACCTTCTCGGGGTGGAGCACCGGCGAGGGGACGCCGGTGAACCAGCGCACGGGACGCAGGCACACGTAGAGGTCGAGGATCTGGCGCAGCGCCACGTTGAGGGAGCGGATCCCGCCCCCCACCGGCGTGGTCAGAGGCCCCTTGATGCCGATGCGGTGCTCCCGGAAGGCCTCGACGGTCTTGTCGGGGAGCCAGTCGCCGGTCTCCTTGAAGGCCTTCTCACCCGCCAGGACCTCCTTCCAGGCGATCTTCCTCCCGTGCTTGGCGGCCGCGGCGTCGAAGACCAGTCGCGACGCGGGCCAGATGTCGACGCCGGTCCCGTCACCCTCGATGAAGGGGATGATGGGCTCGTCGGGGACCTGCAGGACCCCCTCGGGGGTCATGGTGATGCGCTCTGCCATGTCCAGCGAGCCTAAGCGTTCGCGGACAACCCCAGGGCGGCGTAGATCTCGCGGGTCGCGCTGGACCGGTTGAGCGTGTAGAAGTGCAGGCCGGGGGCGCCCGCTTCGAGCAGTTTCTCGCACAGCTCCGTCGCCATGCCGACACCGGCCTGGCGCACCGCTTCGTCTCCGCCCCGCACCGACGCCTCCTCGAGCCGAGTCACGGCCCAGGGCGGGAGGGCGGCTCCCATCTGCGCCATGCGGGGCACCGACCGGAGGGCGGTCACCGGCATGATCCCGGGGAGCACCGGCGTGTGGACCCCCCGTGCCGCCAGGTCCTCGAGCAGGCCGACGTACTGCTCGACCTCGAAGAAGAATTGCGTGACGCCGAAGTCGGCGAGGCGGAGCTTGGCCGCCAGCTGATCCCGGTCCGAACGCATGTCGGGGGACGAGGGGTGGCCGGCGGGATGGGCGGCGACGCCGATCGAGAACCCCCCGATGGCCCGGGCCAGCTCGACGAGCTCCACGGCGTGGAGGAGCTCGCCGGGCCCCGCCGAGGGGTCGGTCGGGGGGTCGCCACCCAGGGCCATGAGGTTCTCCACGCCCGCTTTCCGGAACGACACCAGGATCTCGGCCAGCTCCAACCGGGTGTGGGCGACACAGATGAGGTGCGCCATGGGCGTCAGCGTCGTGGTGCGCAGCATGGCGGCCACGAGGTCGTGGGTCCGCTGGCGGGACTCCCGGCCGCCCCGGTAGGTGACCGACACGAACGACGGCGCCAACGGCTCGAGCTCGCGCAGGGTCCGGACCAGCGTGGCCTGCTCGGCGTCGTTCTTGGGCGGGAAGAACTCGAAGGAGTAGGTGGCGCCCCGATCGAGCATGTCCGAGATGAGCGCCATGACCAGCCATCCTACCGTCGGGCCGGCGGGAAGTCCCTGGCCGGGCCCACTTCCGGCCGGTTCCCGGCCGAGGCGCCGGTTCCGGCCGCGGGCGAGCGCCCTGCTCGGCGTGGCGCGCCCTGCTCGGCGGGGCGCGCCCAGCTCAGCTACTGCGCTCGGCGGCCCGCACCGCGTTGCGGAGGAGCATGGCGCGGGTCATGGGGCCCACGCCGCCGATCCGGGGGGTGATCCATCCCGCCACCTCGGCCACGGACTCCTCGACGTCGGAGAGGACCTTGCGGCCCTCCCAGCTCGTGCCCGCCCCCACCACGGCTGCCCCCGGTCTCACCATGTCGGGCGTGACGAGCCCGGGCGAGCCGGCCGCCGCCACCACGATGTCGGCGCGCCGCACGTAGTCGGCGAGGTCGGGGACGCCCGTGTGGACCACGGTGACCGCGGCGTTGCAGCCCGGGCGCTTGAGCGCCAGCAGCAGCGCCAGGGGCCGGCCGATCGTGATGCCCCGACCGATCACGACCACATGACGCCCCTCGACCGGGACGTCGTAGGCGTGGAGGAGCTCGACGATCCCCGCCGGTGTGCACGGCAGCGGTCCGGGGGCGCCCATCACCAAGCGACCGAGGTTCACCGGGTGCAGGCCGTCCACGTCCTTGGCGTCGTCGACGGCCAAGAGGGCGGCCTCCTCGTCGAGGCCCTTGGGCATGGGGAGCTGCACCAGATAGGCGTGGACGGCGGGATCGGCGTTGAAGCGCCGGATCACCTCCTCGAGCTCGCCCTGGCTCGTCTCGGCGGGCAGGTGGGCGTGCACCGAGGCGATGCCGACCTCTTTGCAGTCGGCATGCTTGAGCGCCACGTATCGCTCGCTGGCCGGGTCGTCGCCCACCAGGATGGTGCCCAGCCCGGGGCGGATGCCTTCGGAGACGAGCCTCGCCACCCGGTCGGTGATCTCGGCCCGGAAGCGGGCGGCCAGGGCCTCGCCGTCGAGGATGCGCGCCGTCACCGGGTCGTCCTCAGTGGCGGAAGTGGCGCTCGCCGGTGAGCACCATGGCCATCCCGTGCTCGTCGGCGGCCGCCACGATCTCGCCGTCCTTCACCGATCCCCCGGGCTGCACGACGGCCACCACGCCGGCGGCGGCGAGCACGTCGAGCCCGTCGCGGAAGGGGAAGAAGGCATCGCTGGCCGCGGCGGCACCCCGGGAGCGGTCCCCTGCCTTCCCCACGGCGATCTGGGCGGCCTCGACCCTGCTCTGCTGCCCGGCGCCGACCCCCAGTGCCTGCCCCCGGGACGCCACCACGATGGAATTGGACGACGTCCGGGCGCACACCCGCCAGGCCAGCTCGATGTCGCGCCACTGGTCGTCGGTGGGAGCCGCCTTGGTGGGCACCTGCCAGTCCGAGCGCGCCGTGGCGAGTTGGTCGGCGTCCTGGACGAGGAAGCCCGCCCCCAGACTGCGCAGCTCGAGGGTGGCGGCGGTATGCGGAGGCGCTTCGAGGAGCCGCGTGGCCTTGCGCCGGGCGGTGAGTGCCTCCCGGGCGCCGGCGCCGAACGAGGGCGCCACCACCACGTCGGCCTGGGGCCCCTCGGCCACGGCCTGCGCCACCTCGAGGGTGCAGGGGCCGCCCAGGGCGACCACGCCGCCGAAGGCCGACAGCGGGTCACACTCCAGGGCGCGGCGGTACGCCTCGGCCAGTGTGGGGGCGAGCGCGGCGCCGCAGGGGTTGGCGTGCTTGATGATGGCGACGGCGCGTTCGGTGCCGGTGCCGATCTCGGCCACGAGGCGCCACGCCGCGTCGGCGTCGAAGAGGTTCAGGTACGACAGCGCGCTCCCGCCGTGCTGGACCACGCCGTCCCACCACGTCGGGTGGCCCCGGTCGCGGTACCGGGCGCCACGCTGGTGGGGGTTCTCCCCGTAGCGAAGCTCCTGGGCGCGCTCGAGGGCCAGGTGCAAGGTGGGCGGCAGGAGGTCGGGCTCTCCGCCCGCCCCGCCGGCGTCGAACCACTCCACGATGGCGGCGTCGTAGGCGGCGCTGTGCGCGAAGGCGGCACGGGCCAGTTCCCGGCGCGTGTCGCTCGACAACGACCCCGCCGTGCGCAACTCGTCGAGCACGCGCTCGTAGTCGGCCGGGTCAACGACCACGCCGACATGGGCATGGTTCTTGGCCGCGGCCCGGACCATGGTGGGCCCGCCCACGTCGATCAGCTCGATGGACGGGTCCGAGGAGAAGGGATAGAGGTTGCACACCACGAGGTCGATGGGCTCGACCTGTTGGGCGGCGAGGTCGGCCACATGCGACGGGTTGGAGCGGTCGGCCAGGATGCCGCCGTGGACCTTGGGATGGAGCGTCTTCACCCTGCCCCCGAGCATCTCCGGGGCACCGGTGATCTCGGCCACCTCGGTGACCGCGATGCCGGCCTCGGCCAGCGCGGCGGCGGTCTTGCCACTGGCGATGAGCTCCCATCCGAGGTCGACGAGGCCTCGGGCCAGGTCGGTGAGACCCGTCTTGTCGTAGACCGACACCAGAGCCCTCATCGGTTTGCCTCCCGGTCCGCCCGGCCCACCGCCACCCCGTCGAGGTCGTCGATCATCTTGTTCACGGTCGCCGGGTAGAGGCGGCGCTCGACTTCCTTGATCCTCTCGTGGAGGCTCTCGACGGTGTCGCCGGGGTGCACGGGGACCTCCTGTTGGGCGAGGATCGGCCCCGCATCGGTCTCGACGGTGGCGAGATGGACGGTGCAACCGGTGACCGCCACCCCGGCCGCCAGGGCCTTTTCGACGGCGTGCCATCCGGGGAATGCCGGGAGGATGGCCGGATGGGTGTTGAGGACCCGACCGGGAAAGGCATCGAACAATGGCCGGGCGAACACGGTGCCGAAGCCTGCCATGGCCACGAGGTCGATGTCATGGCTGCCGAGCACCTCGGTCACCCGGCGGGTGAACCCCCACCGGTCGAAGCCGGCCCCGAACCCGCCGAAGTCCTGTCGGTCCACGAGCTCGGTGGCGACACCGGCGTCGGTGGCGATGTCGAGGGCCCGACACGTGCGGTCGGCCAGGACGAGCGCGACCGGCACCT
>JARLGQ010000160.1 GCA_031292675.1 Acidimicrobiales bacterium | reverse complement strand
TAGGGGAACGGCACCGTGCTACGCCCAGTCCGGGTGCGGGTGCGGGTGCGGGTGCGGGTGCTGGTGCTGGTGCGGCCGCGGGCGCCGCGGCCTGGCCGACGCCGGGGCCGGCGGTGATCAGTGGGCCGAGGCCTGCACCGTGTGCGGCATGCACAGGTCGTCGTACTCGGCGATCACGATGGGTGCGGCGTTGTCTCCGCACGCGGGGCACTGTGGGTCGCGCCGCACCTTGAACGTCCGGAAGGACTCCTCCAGGGCGTCGTAGGCCAGGAGGCGCCCCACCAGCGGGTCGCCGATCCCGAGCAACATCTTGATGGCCTCGACGGCCTGGATCGACCCGATGATGCCGGGCAGCACGCCGAGCACGCCCGCCTCGGCGCACGACGGCGCCAGCTCGGCCGGCGGCGGCTCGGGGATCATGCACCGGTAGCACGGCCCGTTGTAGGGGTCGAACACCGAGGCCTGGCCTTCGAAGCGGAAGATCGACCCGTGCACCACGGGAATGCGCTTGAGCAGCGACGCGTCGTTCACCAGGTACCGCGTGGGGAAGTTGTCGGTGCCGTCGACGATGAGGTCGTAGCCGTCGATGATGTCGAGGATGTTGTCGGCGCCCAGCCGCACGTCGTAGGTGACGACGTCGACGTCGGGGTTGAGGGCGGTGAGGGTCTTCTTGGCCGAGTCGACCTTGCGCTCGCCGATCCGGTCCATCGAATGCAGGATCTGGCGCTGGAGGTTCGAGGCGTCGACCACGTCCATGTCGATGATGCCGATGGTGCCCACCCCGGCCGCCGCCAGGTAGAGCGCGGCGGGCGAGCCGAGCCCACCGGCCCCCAGGAGCAGCACCCGGGAGTCGAGCAGCTTGAGCTGGCCCTCCTCCCCCACCTCGGAGACGAGCAGGTGGCGCTGGTAACGGTTGCGCTGCTCGGAAGTGAGGGTGCGCGGCGTCTTCCAGGGACGGCCCTCGTCCTTCCAGCGGTTGAACCCGCCGACGAGCGACACCACGTCGGTGTAGCCGAGGTCGTTCAGGGTCTTGGCCGCGAAGGCGGACCGCACCCCGGCCGCGCAGTACACGACGACCGGAGCCGACTTGTCGGGGATCCTGCCCTCGACCTGGAACTCGAGCTGTCCACGCGGCAGGTGGACCGCCCCGGGGATGGCGCCCTGCTCGTACTCGTCGGGCTCCCGGACATCGAGCAGCACCACGTCGCCCAGGCGCGACTCGACGTCGTCGGCCCCGACCTCGCGGATGGCCGACTTGGCCTGGGTCAACAACTCTCTCGCAGTAGCCACGACATCACGACCTTCCGGTTCCCGCCCACGTGGACTTCGTGGTTCGGTGTTTCGGGCCCTTGGTTAAACCCTACCAGCTGGGTCAACATTCCCGTGGTGAGCAGGCCTTCTGGGGACGTTGCCGCACATGACGGCCGGGCCCCGGTGAGCAGCCTTTGGGGACGCGGCGCCACCGGGTCGTGTCGGTGAGTGGATGCATCGGTAGCTTTCTCGACCATGGAGCTGTCCGACGCCGTGCGCGGGCGGAGGATGGTGCGCAGCTTCTCGGGCGCCCCCGTGCCCGTCGCCGTGCTCGACCGCGTCCTCGAGATGGCGTGCTCGGCCCCCTCGGCCGGCAACACCGGTGGTTGGGACGCCGTCGTGCTCTGCGGCCCCGGGGAGACCGCCCCGTTCTGGGAGGCCACGACGACCGCCGACTGGCGCGCCCGGTCGCGGCGGTGGCCGGGCCTCGGACGAGCCCCGGTGGTGGTGGCCCTCTTCGTGGACCCCGGTGCGTACCGGGCCCGGTACCGTCAGCCCGACAAGGTCGCGAGCGGTCTCGGGGGCGAGCTCGGGACGCGGGCTGACGAGCCGGGGGCCGGGGAGCCGGGGGCCGGCGGGGCCGACCCGTGGCCGGTGCCCTACTGGTTCGTCGACGGTGGCTTCGCGGTCATGATCGTGCTCCTGGCCGCAGCTGACGCCGGGCTCGGCGCCTGCTTCCTCGGGAACTTCCGGGGCGAGACCGCGTTGCGCCGCGCCCTGGGCGTGCCCGGCGACCGCCGGTACGTCGGCGCCGTGCTCATGGGCGAGCCCGGAGGGGCCGACCCACCCTCCCCTTCACTGGCCCGGGGGCGACGGCGGCGGTCCGAAGTCGTCCACCGCGGGCGGTGGTGAGCTCATAGGCTTCGTCCGTGGCCCGCATAGCCGTCCCTGCCGGCGAAGGGGGCGACGCCGTCCAGGTGTGGAGCCTCCGGCCCGAGATGGGCCGGGCCGTGAACCGCCTCGTCGACGCCGCCTACAACAAGAGCATCCTGCCCGTGCGCGTGCGCGAAGCCGCCCGCATGCGCATCGCGCAGCTCAACGACTGCCCTGTGTGCCTCGCCTTCCGCGCCGCGTCGGTGAAGGAGCAGGGCGTCACCGAGGACTTCTACCGCCACGTCGCGGACCACGAGACCGTCGGGGGCTACAGCCGCCAGGAACAGCTCGCCATCGAGTACGCCGAGCGCTTCGCCGCCGATCACCTGAACATCGACGACGTCTTCTTCGCCCGACTGGCGCAGAGCTTCACCGACGCCGAGATCCTGGACCTGACGATCTGCCTGGCCGCCTTTCTCGGGCTCGGCCGGATGCTGCGCTCGCTCGGGATCGACGAGACGTCACTTCTCGACGTCTGATCCTCCACGCCGTTCGGACGACGACTCGACCGGGGTCGCCGCCGGTGTCACACCCGGAGTCTCCGGTGCTGTCTCGACCGGTGTCCCGAGGCTCGCCGGGACCCGGCGCCAGCGGGGGCCGAGCCGTCCGGCCACGATCATCGTCTCCACGAAGGCCATGACGGCGATGTACAGGGGGAAGGCGACCACCGGCGCCGAGACCTGATTCACGGTCAGCAGCGTGATCACGGCGTTGAGGAACGCGCCGATGTAGATGCTGGCGTGCTCGGAACCGGGTTGCTGCCAGGACTTGACGAGCGTGGGCACGCCCGCCAGGAAGTCGGCGGCCAGAGCGGCGCCCAGGGCGACGAGGCCCTGGCCGGTGACGAGCCAGCCGATGGTCCCGACGACCGACATGGCGCCGCAGGTGTAGTCGAGGGGACCCAGCTTCCACACCGATCTGCGGTTCACGAAGGACGCCACGAACACGGCGAGGGGACCGAACCCCACGATGAACGTCATCAGCGACCGGAGACCCACCCCGTCGTCGATCTCGACGGCGAACGCCAGCAGAGGGTTGACCGCCCACAACAGCCATGTGACGCGGTTGGGCTGCGTCCTCCCCCGGATCGTGTCCACCACGTACAGCGCCTGCCCCACGATACCGATGGCTGCGCCGAGGTATACGAAGTGGACGTTCAGCACGGGCCCTCACTCTGCCCCAGCAGGGCCCGGCGTGGTGAGGTGCGCCGGCAGGGAGGGGTGGAGCCGCCTACGGCTCTGTGGACATGGTCCCCGTCGCCCACAACGACTCCGGCTCGGCAGACTCCTCCGGGTGAGTCGTGCCTCGGGGAACAGGGACGGCGTCGTGCCCGAGGATCGGCCCTTGGGCATACCCGCAGCCCAGGTCGCGCAGCGTCGCCACTTGGGCTTCGGACTCGACTCCCTGGGCGACGACGGTGAGCTCGAGCGCTCGTCCGAGCTCGATGAGCCCGTGCACCAGCGCAGCCGCCCCCGTGCCGAGGTCGTCGTCACGACCGGCGTCCCGGTCGGAGTCGGGAGCGAGCACATCGGCGTCCCGGTCGGAGTCGGGAGCGAGCACATCGGAGTCGCGATCGGTAGCTGGAGCGGCGTCGGCGTCGCGAGCGGCGTCGGCAGCTGGACCGGGAGCGACAGCAGCGGCGTCGGGAGCCGGAACGGGAGCGACAGCGGTAGCGCCGAGCGCCGAGACGAGCGCGGGGGCGAGCTTGAGGCCGGCGATGGGAAGACGCTGGAGCAAGGCCAGGTTCGACGGTCCCGCGCCGAAGTCGTCGAGGGCGACGGCCACGTCACGATCGTCGAGCTCGCGCAAGGTGGCCTCGGTCGAGCCGAGAGTCGCCGGAGTCGGCTCGCGTATGTCGAGCCCCAGCACCGACGGGGAGACGCGGTGCTTGGCGGTCAGCTCGTCGACGACGACGACGAGAGCCGGGTCGGCCAGGAGCGAGGGCGCCAACTTCACCCAGACCCGGAAGTTCGCCGGGAGCTTGGCACGGTCGTTGCGCGTGCTCAGGTCCATGAGCGCCTGGTCCAGCATCCACGTCCCGATGGGCACGGCGAGCCCCGCCTCTTCGACCAGGTCCAGGAGCGTCCTCGAGTCGTCGACCTCGGGCGCCGGTTGTCGCCAACCGAGCAGCGCGGAGTCGCCGACCGCCACGCCCGTCTCGAGATGGACGATGGGCTCGTACTCGAGGACGAGGCGGCCTTCCTCCATGGCGGCGCGCAGGTCCTGGCGGTTCTGGGAACGGACGGCGACGTGCCGGCGCATCGAAGGGTCGAACAGCCTCCACGACGCCCCTCCGGCCTCCTTGGCGCGCCGCATGGCGAGAGAAGCGTCACCGAGAAGGGTCTCGAACGACTGCGCACCGTCGGGAGCGTCCCGGGGCGAGGTGAAGACCACGCCGATGCTGGCCGACAGCTCGTGCTCGACTCCCTCCACCGACGAGGGGCGGGCCAGGTCCTCGAGGATGCGCGCCGCCATCTCACAGGCGAGCTCGGCGGTCGCGATGTACGGGCACACCACCACGAACTCGTCGCCGGCGAAGCGCGCCACGGTGTCGGACTTGCGGCGGGCAGCCGACAGCCGCGCCGCCGCGTCCTGGAGCAGCTCGTCACCGACGTGATGCCCGAACGACACGTTGACCGCGCCGAAGTCGTCGAGCGCCACGACGAGCACCGCCAGCGGGGCACCGTCCTCGACGCACCTGGCCATGGCCTGCTCGAACCTCTCGTCGAGCACGGCGCGGTTGGGCAGATCGGTGAGCTCGTCGCTCCGGGACGGCCGCTCCTCGGCGCGCGCCACGGAAGGGAGGATGGCACCGAGCCCCTTGCCGAGCCCCCGCCGGCGAGACGCGACGGCCCGCTTCGGCTCGTCCTGCCCCCCCGTGGCGTCGTCGATCAACTCAATGCTCCGATCCCTGCGAGATCACGTCGAACCTGGCTCAGCACAGGGGGCCGGCGCCGCACCCACCCGGGTGTGGCGGGCACGTCCCGACATACAGGCTCACCCGCAGGCCGACCTGCAGGTCACAACGCGCGGTGCCCGACTCGTCGAGTTCGCAGGCGCACCAGTGCCGATCCTAGGCGTGCCGGCGCGCCTAGTCAGACGCGGTGCACGGGCGCTGTGGACTTGCACGGTCGTCGCTCGATGTGCACGAAGAGCCCGATCGCCGCGCACGGCGCGTCCATCCACTCACCGGCCTCATGTCGGAACGACTCCTCTCCCCTGTGTCCTTTCGCCTCTCCGCTGTGTCCTGTCGCCTCTCCCCTGTCTTGTGTTCCTCTCCCTTGTCCTCTGGTCGTCCTCCGGTGTCCTGTCGCCCTGCCGCACCGTGTTGTTCTTCTCGTGGGTTCTGTCTTGTGGTTCGGCACGACGCGTGGAGGGATTGAGCACAATCACGCTCCGCGGGCAAGACCACCGTCGGTGACGCCTTCAGCGGGTCGTCGGCGATGCCGAGAACCAAGTTGTGTCGAGCTCCGAGACGCGCCGGCGCGTCCTGCTCCGCCGTCTGCCCATCGGGGGCACGTCTGCCCTGGTGGGGACCCTCACCCTGGTAGCCGTCACCCTCGTGGTCCTGACCGCCATCGAGCCCCCGCCGGCGCACGCCACCACCCTTTCCGCTCCCGGTCCGGGGCAATCGGGCCCCCCCATCGCCTTCCTCCACCCCCAGGCGGTGGAGCCCACGACCACGGCACCCGTACCGGTGACGACGACCCCCCAGGCCGCGCCCACCACCGTCGCACCCCCGGCAGCCCCGTCGACCGCTCGCCCTGCACCGCGCCCGGCGCCCAAGCCGACGCCGTCGCCGGCACCGGCGTCGGGGGCACACCCGGTCCTGCCTCCCGCCAACCCGTCGGCGAACATCGCCGAGTCCCCGAACTTCGCCGCCATCTGCAGGCAGGACGGCACCGGGTCGGGGCCGTGCATCTCGGCCGCCACCCAGGCGATCGACGGGGCCCGCTCCCTCGAGGGCCTCGGTGCCATGGCCCTCCCCTCGGACTTCGGCTCGCTCGCACCGGCCGAGCAGCTCTTCGTCCTCATCGACATCGAGCGCGTCGACCGGGGCCTTCCGCCCGTGGTCGGCATGGTCCAGGAGCTCGACCAGGACGCGCAGAGCGCGGCCGGGTCGAACGCGGATCCGACACCGGCGTCGGTGCCCCCCGGTGTGGCCGTGATGGACTGGGCATCCAATTGGGCCGAGGCGGCGGGGCCGCTGGGCTCCGACTTCAACTGGATGTACGACGACGGGCCCGGGTCCGGCGACATCGCGTGCAACGCGGGCACTCCCTCTTCGTGCTGGGGACATCGGGACAACGAGCTCGGGTTCAACGCGGCGCAAGTGGCGTCGTCCCACGGCGCACTGGTCATGGGAGCCGCCCAGGTCACCGTGGCCTCCGACAGCCCTTGGACCAGTGACGCCGTGCTGCTCGCCCTCGCCACCGGGAGCCCGGCGTACACCTACACGTGGGCGCAGGCCCAGGCGGCAGGGGCCCGCTGACCTTGCCCGGAGCCGGGCTGCGGGTCGGTGCCGGCGGTCGGCGAGGACGACGGGCGGTTCACGGTGAGGTCACCGGCGAAGTCGGGACGCGACGCTGCGGCCGTCCCCGTCGCCGATCGCCTCCCCGGCGCCCGTCGACTCCCGCCAACGTGAGCTGGAGTAGAGATGACCGTCGTTCCCGTCCCCGTCCCGTCCGTGCGCTCCGTCGCGATGCACCCCCTTGGCGGTCCCACGCCTTCAACGTCGAAGTCGTCGGGGCCGTCGGCCTCGTCGGAGCCGTCGGAGCCGTCGGCGCCGTCGGCGCGGGCATCTGCGGCACAGGCCGAGGCCATCCGCATCGAGGCGTGGACCGACCCCGTCATCGACCGGCTCGGGTACGACCCGCGCTCGCTCTACGTCGAGACGTTCTGGTTGGGCATCCTCGGCCCCACCTGCACGTGGTTGATACGCCGGCTCGCCGCCGGGCTCGACGACCAGCCCGGGGGGTTCGACCTCGACCTCGAGGACACCGCCCGCGCCCTCGGGCTCGGGACCCGGTCGGGACGCCAGTCCCCCTTCCGCCGGGCACTCGCCCGCTGTGTCACCTTCCAGGTGGCGAGGCGACAGGGGCCGATGACCCTCGGGGTGCGGCGACGACTCCCGCCGCTGCCGCGCCGGCACCTGCTCCGCCTCCCGACCTCCCTGCAGGAGAGCCACGCCACGTGGATGGTGCCGGTGCGGTCGTCACCGGTCCTCGAGGAGGCCCGCCGCAACGCCCGGCGCCTGGCCCTCGGCCTGCTGGCGTCGGGGAACGAACGGCCCGCGGTCGAGCTCCAGCTCGTCCGGTGGCAGGTCCACCCCGCCATCGCCCACGAGGCCACCCGGTGGGCATGGGCGTTCCGGGCCCACGAAACCGAGGGAGCCAACGGGGCTGTCGGAGCCGACGGCGCGCCGGGTGGACGCCCCGTGAGGCCCGGTCCGGGCCGGCCGGGACGACCGGGCTGACCGGGCTGACCGGGCTGACCGGGCTGACCGGGCTGACCGGGTCGGCCACCATTACCTCGCAGCGCAGGAGGGTGGTCGGGCCACCCGATGTGACCCTCCGACCTCTCGGTTCACGTCGGCGACGCACGTCCGAAACCATGCGTTCACGAGACGGACCTACCCTGTGAGCATGGCAACCTTTCTGCTCCGGGTGGAGCTGCCCGACAGGCCGGGAGCGCTCGGGGCCGTCGCCAGCCGGATCGGGGCGGTGCGGGGCGATCTCATCGCGGTGGAGGTCGTGGGGCACCGGGACGGCAAGGCCGTCGACGAGTTCGTCGTGGAGCTCGCCGACGAGGAACACCTGTCGCTCCTCCTCAGCGAGGTGCGCGAGGTGGACGGCGTGTCGCTGCAGGACGTCCGGCCCGTGTCGGGTCGACGCCACGACCGCCGTCTCGAGGCGTACACCACCGCGATCATCATCCTGAAGGAACGCACGCCGCACGGCGTCCTCACCGCGTTGGCGTCACGGGTGTGCGCCGAGGTCGACGCGACGTGGAGTGCCGTCCTCGACGTCGAAGCGCTCTCCGTCATCGCCTCCCAAGGGCGCCCACCCGCCACACCATGGCTGGCGTCGGCGATGGCCGAAGCACGTGCCGCGGGCCCCGAACCCGACACGGCGTGTTACGGCAGCGGCGAGGTGGGCTTCGTCGACCTCGGGGCCTGGGATCTGGTGCTCGCCGCCGGACGCCCCGGATGGAGCTTCGGCACCCGCGAGCGCGTCCATCTGGCCGCGTTGGGGCAGCTCGCCGACGCACGCTGGGCGGACATGCACGAAGGCGACGGCCGGATCTCGCACCCGAGCCGCGCCGGCTGAGCGCTCCCCCGTCAGGCCCGCGCCCGGCTCCGGCCAGCTAGCCCGGCCCCGGGCGGGCCCAGGTGGCTCAGCCCTCGGGGCGGTAGCCCTCGAGCAGCTCCAGCAGGGTCCGGACCCCGAAGCCGGTGCCGCCCTTGGCGAGGATCCCGTTGTCCTCGTCCGAGCGCGCCGGGCCGGCGATGTCGAGGTGCACCCAGGGGACCCCGTCCACGAACCGGGCCAGCAGCAGGGCGGCCGCGATCGCACCCGCCTGACCGGCCTTGCCGACGTTCTTCATGTCGGCGATCTCCGATTCGATGTGCGACCGGTACTCGTCGGGGAGCGGAAGCGGCCAGGTCCCCTCACCGGCCCGACCGGACGCGGCGCGCACGCGACCGATGAGCCCTTCGTCGGAGCCGAACACCCCGGCGATGTGGGAGCCGAGCGCCACGACGCATGCGCCGGTGAGTGTCGCAAGGTCGATGATGGCATCAGGTTGCAACTCCCGTGCCAGCGTGAGCCCATCGGCGAGCACGAGACGCCCTTCGGCGTCGGTGTTGAGCACCTCGATGGTGTGCCCGTCCCGGATGGTGAGGACGTCGCCGGGCTTGATGGCCCGACCCCCGGGCATGTTCTCGGTCGTCGGCGCGATGGCCGTGACCCGCACGGGCACGCCGAGCTCACTGCACGCACCGATCGCCGCCAGCACGGCTGCCGCCCCGCTCATGTCGGTCTTCATGGTGACCATGCCATCGGCCGTCTTGAGCGACAGCCCACCCGAGTCGAAGGTGATGCCCTTGCCCACGAGCACGATGTGCGGGACGCGGCCGTCCACGCTCGCCGGCTCGGCGGGCTCGTAGCTGAATTTGAGCAACCGGGGAGGCTCGGCCGAGCCCCGGGCCACACCCAACACGCCACCGAGGCGCTCGTCGGCGATGCGATGCTCGTCCCACACCTCGACCGTCACACCGGGACGGCCCTCGGCGTGGGCGGTGGCCACCTCGGCGAAGCGCGTGGGAGTCAACGCGCTGGGAGGCTCGTTGACGAGGTCCCGGGCCAGGCACACGGCGTCGGCAACGGCCAGGCCGCGTCGCGTCCCCTCGGCGAGCTGCTCGGCATCGAGCCCGACTCCGGCCACGACGAAGCGCTCGACCCCGCCCCCCTCGCTCTCGCTCTTGTGCGAGACGAATCGGTACGCCGCCAGGACCGCCCCCTCGGTGACGGCCTGGGCGGCGCGTCGGGGATCGCCCGCCGCGTCGGCGAGCGGTGCCGGGACCACCAGGACCGCGGCGCCGCTCTTTCCCCCCGCGCGTACCAGGGTCGCGGCCGCCCTCCGGAGCACGGCGGCGCCGTCGTCGGCGGCGGCACCGGCTTCGACCTTGCCGCACCCCACGAACACCACCGCGGGCGCCTCTGCTCCCAACGACCCCTGCGCGCTCGGCGCGTCGACCACCGTCATGGACTGACCGGCCTTGCCCGTGAAACCCCGTTGCAGGGCGCGGGGGCCGTCCAGAGCGGTGAGCACCGCCGGAGCGCCGACCCCGACGACCACGGTGTCGGGGACACCGGGCGCCACCGACGGGCCCTGTGCCCCCTCGAGCACGGGAACGCCCACCACCGTGACCGCGACACCGGCCGCGTCCGCCACCGCACCGGGATCGCCGGCGTCGGCCCACGCCACCCCGAGGACCGCAGAGCGCGTGAAGGCCACGGCCGCGCTCACGACGCACCCGGCGCGCTCGACGCACCCGGCGCGCCCGTCGCACCCGGCGCACCCGGCGCACCCGGCG
>JARLGQ010000159.1 GCA_031292675.1 Acidimicrobiales bacterium | reverse complement strand
CATGTGCCCGCCCGCCAACGAGAATTCCTGCACGTCGACCACCGCTTCGTCGCCGATGTAGATGTCGTGCATCCCGGTGGCCCGGTAGATGGGCAGCCAGTGCTCGCTGGCGCCCATCACGGTGACGACCCACCCCCGGTTGTCGGCGAAGCGACGGAAGGCCGCCCACACCTGCTCCTGCTCGGCCAGGGGCCCGATGGGATCGGGCGACACCAGGCAGATGCCGCTGTAGATGGCGTAGGCCACCATGGAGTCACGGTGGAAGAACCACTGCTTGTCGCTGCGCAGGGCGAAGTAGTCCAGCGTGCCCTCGCCGTGACGCCGGACGATGTCCCGGGCCCTCGTCTCCGCCGCCCGGCCCGCCGATCGGCGACGGTCCACGAGCGGGCGCGTCGCCAGCACCACCGCCACCACGGCCAGGGTCACCCCCATGGCGAGGAGGCTGGGGGCGAGGAAGTCGTCGAGGCGGTCGGGGAGCGCCACGCCCCTCATCCCGACGAGACGTTCGAGCACCGCCTGCCCGGCGCGCCACAGGGGAAGGCGGTGCCGGTCGTGGTCGAAGCGAAGCGTCAGCTCCACGAGGGCGCTCACGATCACGGTGATGCCGACGACTCCGCCCACCAGGGCGATGACCGCCGAGCGCAACGAGGGCCGGTCCGAGGCGGCGGGGAATTCCTGCCGGTTCATGACCAGGAAGCCCAGGACGGCCAGGGAGAACAGCGACTCGCCCACGTCCCCGCCTCGTGCGAGGTGCAGAACCACGCTGATGGCCAGCGCCCACACGACGATGACGAACGCCCGCCGCTGGCCGCGCCGGACGCCACGGGCCAGTGCCAGCAACCCGATCCCGACCAGGGCCACCAGGGCACCGGCGGTCTGGCTGGCGACGTAGGGGAGGAGCTCCAGCACGAGGTGGAGACGGCCCCGCAGTGGCGGGGTCACGGCGGTGAGGACGTCGACGATCCCGGCCACGGCGATGGCTCCCGCCGCCCATCTCCGGACCCGGCGGGAGCGGCTGCGGACCGCGCCGAGGTCGGGGGCGGGCGGCCACGAGGCTCCGTGCGGGTACGCGGCCACCACCATCGGATGGGTGTCGTGCACCTTGCGGTCACGCGCCGCCATGCGCTCGAGGAGCGTCGCTCCGGGAAGCTCCGACCGGGTGAGCAGCAGGCGGGCGTGCAGCTCGGCGCCGGTCTCGAGCTCCACCCAGGCGAGCTGCTGGCAGGCCAGGAACACCGGGAGCAGGCCCACGCGGCCACGGTGTTCCTCGACGATCTCGCCGGCCGCGCCCGGGCACGCGAAGAACCCGGGGCCGAGGTGGGTCAGCTCCGCCTGCAGTGTCGCTCCGCTGACGAGCCCGGCGAACCCGCCTGCGCACAGGGCTCGGGCCGAGTCACGGGCATCGTCGTTGGTGGTGGAGCCCCCGGCTGCGAGCGCTTGGTCGAACAACCCGTCGAGCTCTCCTCCGCCCAGGGTCCGCCACGCCTTGCGGGCCACGAACCCCAGCACCACCGCCAGGATGACGATCTCCGCAACGCACACCACCCCCGCGAAGAACAAGCGGGCGCCCCACGCTGCGTCGTGGGCACGCTGGATGGCCCGGGAGGGAGCAGGTTGTCCGAAGACGAGATGGTCCAGCGCCGAGGAGACGAAGGGGATGCGCACGGCGATGGCGATGGCGAAGGGCACGAGCAACCACCACGCGAAGCGAGCAAAGCGACGGTAGAGAAGCCGCGACGTCAAAAAGCGCGGGGTGTTGGCTGGGTCGGCCAGTCGCCCCAGGCCGTCCTGCCACTCCGCGGCAGGGTCGGGAGAAAGCGTGAAGGTGCCGCGCCCCGAATCTCTGGCGCCCGGTGCGCCGGGCCGTGACCCGGACCGGGCCGGGGGGACGGGGTCTGTGCCGGGGACGGGGTCGTCACCGGGCGCATGGTCTGAACCCGACGGGGTGTCGGTTCTCGGGCTGCGCGGCGTCGCGCCGTTGGGGGCGGGGCTGTCGCCGGTCGTCGCCGCGACGAGCCCGGCGGAGGGCACACCGGCTTCGACACGCACGATCCGGGTCCCCGCCGCGGTTGCCATGTGCAGCCCCACGGCGGGGGCCACCTCGACCCCGAGAGCCACCACCACCCCCGCCGCGTCGTTCCCGAGGGCGGAGTCCGTCTCGCCGGGGATGGAGACGACGCGACGGTCCTCGCCGGCCGTGAACGCCTCGAGGGCCTTTTCCAGACGGGGATGGGCGGCCAATGCCGCCGAGCCCGCCGCGGCCGCGTCCGGCTCCCCGGTGAGGTCGAGGAGGTTCCCGGCGATCACCACGAGCCCCGGGCCTTCCCACGTGTCGAGGGCTCGGGCCAAGCCCGACGACGCCCACGTCGTGGCGGGCGTGGCCTCAGGTCTGAGCCCGAGATTGGCTACGACGAGGGCTCGCCGGCCCACTTCGACTGGGACGGTCAGGACATCGGGCCCGGTGCCGGCCTGGGTGGTGGGCACGCGGGTGGCCTGGGAGACGCCGTCCACCATCGCCTTTCCATCTTGACAGGCCCCGGGGCGGTGGTCCCCCCCGGATGTCTTCTCGGGCCCGATCCGGGACAGGTG
>JARLGQ010000158.1 GCA_031292675.1 Acidimicrobiales bacterium | reverse complement strand
TTGGCGATGTCCTCGCCCAGCCGGGCCTTGTCGGCCAGCGACAGCGGCGTGGTCTCGTCGGCCAGGGCGGCCTGGAGGTGCGCGTTGACGCGCGGCCGCAGGTCCTTGGCCGTGAGCCGGCCCTGGGACAGCTCGGGGCCGAGCTCCTCGATCAGGCGTTGGTGCACCCGGGTGTGGACCTCTTCGAGAAGCCGGGCCCGCGCCTCGTCGGAGGTGAGGAAGCTGCCGGCACTGCGCAGGTGGTCGGAAAGGGTCATGGGACTCCCCTTACACGCTTTGTCGGGACTGCGCCGGGTCCGACGCAGAGGTCATGAGGACATCCGCCAGGTTGTCGATGCTCTTGGCGAACTTCGAGCGCGGGGCGCTGGTCACCACGGGGACACCGCGGTTCACCGACTCCGCCACCAGGATGTCGCTGGGCAACGCGGCGTCCACCTTGAGCTGCAGCGCCCGCTCCGCGTCCGCCTCGGTGAGCCCCACGCGGGTGTTGGCCCGGTTGAGCACGAACTTGACGCGCGAGAAGGGGATCCCGAGCACGCGCATGGTCTGGAGCCCGATGCGGGCGCTCTTGAGGCTCATGACGTCGAGCCCGGCCATGACGAGGATGTCGTCGGACGACTCGATGGCGGCCAGCGTGACCTCGGCGAAGTTGGCCGAGGTGTCGACCACGACGTACGCGCACCGCTCGCGCAGGATGTCGAGGATCCGGGCCAGGTCGGCCCGCCCGATCTGGTCGGCCGAGCTCGGCTCGGTCGGTGCCGCCAGCACGAGCAGGCCGCTCGGCGGGTGCCGCAGGAGCAGGTTCTCGAGCATGGTGCCGTCGAGCCGGTCACCGGCCTGGACGGCCTCGGCGATGGTGTGGGTGGGCTGGAGCTGGAGCATGAGCGCCACGTCGCCGAATTGCAGGTCGGCGTCGACCAGCACGACGGGCTGGATCGTCCGCTTGGCCAGGGCCACGGCCAGGTTGATGGCGACGACGGACTTCCCCGTCCCCCCCTTGGTGCAGAAGACCGACACCACGCGCCCCGGAGTGGAGGCGCCGGCGGCGGGCGAGGCAGAGCTCGAGGCCGGACCCCGGGCCAGCACGCGAGCCGAGGCGCGCGCGATGGCGTCGAGCAGCTCGGCGTCCTCGGCGGAGACCGCCACGACGTCGTCGACCCCGGCCCGGATGGCCTGCTGGAGCACGTCCGCGGTCAACTCGTAGACGACCATGATGGCGCTGCACCCGGGGCGGAAGGCCACGAGACCGGCCACCTGGGTGACGACGTCGGCGGGGGCGACGCTCGGGCCGAAGACCACGACGCCGGGACCGGCCGCGTCGATGGACCCGGTGAAGGCGGCGAGATCCGCGTACCCCTCGACCCCGTCGTCGAGCTCGTGGATGTGGTCGGTGAGGACTCCCCGGACGACCTCGTCCGGGTCCACCACACCGATGGCCAGCTCCGGGTTGCTCTGGGTCTTGGACCCGAGGGCGTCAGTCATCTCTCAACCCGCGGCGGTGGGCGTGGCGGGGATGAGGTTCGAGCCGGTGATGGTGGTGGCCGCGGTGGGCTGGTTGCCGCTGGCCTCGAGGGCGAGGTAGATGCCCCCGGTCACCCCGCCACCGTCGCTGTTGGCCAGGGCGATGCGGGCCGCGGCGGCGGGCGGGACGGCGAAGGTGATGACGTTGGAAGCCTGGGGAGTGCCACTGGACTGGGCGCTTCCGGTCGTGCCCGGGGCGGGGACGAGGGTGGTGCCCACGGCCAGGACCGGCACGGCCTGGTACAGGTAGGTCTCCTGGTTGCCGTCGAGGTCGATCAGGATGTCGACCTTGTCACCGGGCTGGATGAGGCCGGCCACGCCGTGCACCTGGTCGACCGACACCGAGATGGCGACGTCGCCTTGGGGCACGGTCTCGGCCGCCACGCTGGCGATGGTGTCAGGAGACTGGAACATCCCCGACACGACGACCTCGCCCACGGGCAGGTTGGCTCCCGCCTCCTGGTTGCGAATGGCAGAGAGGTTGGTGACCGCAGAGGTCGGCCGGAACTCGGCCGGGATCTTCTTCTGCGCGACGTACCCGCCGTTGGCGACTTCAGAACCGGTGAGCGTCCGTGGGATCGTCTTGGTGATCACGTACGCGGGCACGAGCTTGGCGTTGTGGTAGGCGTTCTGCTGGGCGTTGTTGAGAAAGACGTAGCTCAACACCGAGGCCAGCACCCCGACCGCGACAGCGACGGCGACCACGACCGTCCGCTTGGAAGTCATCCGAGCCCCCCTCTAGGCGAGCCGGAGCCGATTCCGTGCTCGAACTACGAACCCGGAGCTGTGTCTCGGCGTCCGGCGACGTCCACTGCAGTGGACCGTTCGACGCCCAGTGTGCGGGACCGCGACCGCCTTGACAATGACCTGGGAGGCAAATGAGTCGCAGGTCCTACCCCTCGGGGCGCATCTTGTCGCGTCCGGCCCGAGCCGACCGTGGCGGGGGTGGTTATCCCGTTCACGGCGAATGGCGCCAGGTCCCCGGCACCGCTGTGCGCCGGGGGTCTCCGCGGCCGCAGAACCCGACGTTGGGCCCGGACCGCGAGGCCCTTGACGGTGACGGCGGTCGGTCGGCGCTAGCTGCTATCCCTCACCGGACAGCATCTTCGTGATCTGGGCCATGTCGAAGTAGTCGCGCCAGGCGCAGATCTTGCCGTCGCGCACCTCGAAGGCGCCCATGAGGTGCAGTGGTGCCACGATGTCCCCGACCCTGAAGGTGTCGATCCGCTCGGTCAGCACCACGTTGTCGCGCACCGCCAGGTGCAGGGTTTCGATCACCATGCTGTCGCACATGGCGAAGAAGCCGTCGACGAAGGCGATGGCGGCGTCGATGCCGACGGCGGGCTCCATGGGGATGTTGTGGTAGACGACGTCGTCGGTGAAGAAAGGGCGCAGGGCCTCGGCGTCGTGCTTCGCGAATGCGTCGCACAGGTCGCGCACGACCCGTTCGGCCTTGGCCTCGGCTTCCAGAGCAGTTCCCATGACGTCCTTTCTGCGGCGGGGGGGGGAGGTCTGACCGGCTCACGTTACCGAGCCGCCCGCGCCGAGGGTCAGCCCGCCGGGCGTCCCGTGGGGTTCCGGTTGGCGAGAACCCCCGCCGGTGAACAGCCGGAGCCACAGCGCCGAGCCACAGCCGGGGCGCGAGCCGAGCCACAGCCGGGGCGCGAGCCGAGCCACAGCCGGGGCGCGAGGAGGGCAGAGCCGGGCGCGAGGAGGGCAGCAGCGGACCGGGAACGACCAGGGCGGACAAGATGCGCCCCGAGGGGTAGGACCTGCGACTCATTTGCCTCCCAGGTCATTGTCAAGGCGGTCGCGGTCCCGCACACTGGGCGTCGAACGGTCCACTGCAGTGGACGTCGCCGGA
>JARLGQ010000157.1 GCA_031292675.1 Acidimicrobiales bacterium | reverse complement strand
GACGGGGAATTGGCATTCAGGGCGCTGCCCAGGCCCTCGGACTCGCGCTCGGGCCGGTCGTGGGTGGACTGCTGCTGGCCGCCGGAGGCTGGCGACTGATCTTTATCGTCAACGTCCCCGCCGGCATCGTCGGCACCGCGGCCGCCTGGATCTTCCTGCCCCGAAGTCGAGACCTCCACGCGCTGACGCCCTTCGATTGGATCGGGCTGGGGCTTTTCGTGCCGACGATCGTGACCCTCCTCGTCGCCATCTCGTTCGGCCACCACTGGGGGTGGACATCGGCACCGTCGATCGCCCTCTTCCTCGCGGCCGTAGCGACCGGGGTCGGATTCGTCGGTTACGAGCGCCGTTGTCGAGAGCCGATGCTCGACCTCTCACTGTTCCGACGGGTTCCTTTCGCCACCGGTGTGATCAGTGGACTGTTGGCCTATGGCATGTTGTTCGGGGCGATGTTCGCCTTGCCCTTCTTCTTGGAACGCGCCCGGGGGGCAAGCCCCGACCAAGTCGGTCTCGTCCTCACCGCGCTGCCCCTGGCGCTCGGGTGCGTTGCACCCGTCGCCGGACGGTTGGCCGAGCACGTCGGCAGCCGACCGCTGACGGTGGCGGGCATGGCGCTCGCGTCGGGGATGCTGGCGTTTGTGGGGCTCAGCCAACCCTCGGGGTGGCTTCTGATCGCCGAGCTCGGGCTCATCGGCATCGGCCTCGGTCTGTTCATCCCACCGAACAATGCAGCCATCATGGCCAGCGCGCCGCGAACACAGGCCGGCATGGCTGGCGGAGTGCTGAACATGACCCGAGGGTTGGGCACGGCCCTGGGACTCGCACTCACCAGCCTCGTCTTCGGGGCGGTCGTCGCCGATCGGACCTCGGTCTCAGCAACGTCGAAAGGATTCACCGCGGCGGCGTTGTTCTTGGCTGTCGTCGCTCTGGTCGCAGCGCTTCTCGCTGCTGGACTGCCTGGATCCATCAGGATGCGGCATATCGACGATACCGCTGAACCGCCTCGGCGGAAGTGGACGAAGCGGCGCGACACTTCCGGCCGGTAAGGGAAGCAGCAGCAAAGCTGCGTGTGTGCTCGACACAGCTTCCGACCGGACCACTTTGTGGAGTGATCCCGCCTCGGAGTTGCTCGCCGGTTGTGACGCCGTGTGAGATGAATTGGCGACTCGCCTCTACCGAACCGACCTATGGAGACGTTCGATACCGACGTCCGGGCCGCGATCGAGGTGATGTGCAACAGGGCCTCGAGAAGCCAGTACACGACCTCGAAGTGAGTATGAGAAGACTCAGTTCCATGACAAAACTGGATCGATTCAACGCTGGTGGGCCAGGCACGATTAGTGTGCCATCACCCGATCTGGAGGCAGCGATATGCGCAAGCCGTATGTCATTCCGATGGTGGTGCTGACGTTGTTGGCGCTCGGGGTGGCTGCTTGTGGAAGCAGCAACAACACGGCTGCCAACGCCGCCGCACGTAAGAAGGCCTTCTGTGGCGCTAATGACAAGATCGACAAGGCCGGTGCCAACGTGACCTCCGCCGCAGGCTTTCTCGCCGTCCTCAAGGCAAACACCACTGCTCTCGACGCCATGGACAATAACGCCCCCGCCGGCAAGGTGGGCAAAGATGCTCGGGCGCTGGTGTCTCTGGCCCGCTCCGCTGTCAAGGCCAACAACGCCAACATCCTGATCTCCTCCCCTAACGGTGGGGACGTGGACACCTATTGCGGCGTGGACGGAAACGGCGACCCCCTTCCCTCCTACTTCGCAGCGGGCAAAGGGAGCCCCTTCTGTTCGGTATCCAACTCCATCGATGCAGGAACTCAGAACGCAGACTCCGCGTCGGCGGTGCTGGCTTTCCTGGCGGGCCATCAGGCCCTGATCAACCAATACGCCACCTACGTCCCGAATCTGCCCACCTCCATTCGGAGTGACGCTCAGACCCTTGTGACGACGGCTCGCGCTGCCACTGCAGCCAACAACGCCAACCAGCTCGGGACCCAGACCGTCTCCAACGCCAGCATCGCTGTTCAGCTGTACTGCGGAAAGAACCAGTAACGCCGCGTTTGGGGAGGCCCACCCCTACACCCGTGGGGCATATCTCCTGTTCGCGCGCCTTCCCGACGACGCCGGGCGGAAACGGGGCGCCCGCCGCCCGCTTTCGTTTCGGCACCCCGTCAAAGGTTTGTCGGCACGGCTCCGACGATGTCCTTGATGTGGATTCCCAGGCCCGGAAGGGAACCGACGAAGGGGGCGTCGCCGAAGGCGAAGATCCCTCCGTCCGACCCGATCAGCCAGTAACCCTCGTCGTCGGCCGTGGGCACGAGCGCGACGACGGGACTGGCGGGCCTCACGCCGATGGCGGGCAAGGACAGGAAGTAACCGGCGTCACCGAACCCGTAGACGGACCCGTTTTGAGTCACGATCCAGTAACCGCGACCGTCGGGGGTCGCCGCAATTCCTGACAACGGCGAAGGGGTGCCGGTGGCCGAGCCCAAGCCAGGCGCGTTCCCGAAGGCGTAGACCGTTCCGTTGCCGGCCACCACCCAGTATCCCTGGTCGGATGGCGTGGCCGCGATCCCGATCACATCAGTGATGTGGATCCCTTCTCCCGGCAGCGATCCGAGGAATGGCGCGTCTCCGAACGCGAACACTCCGCCGTCGCGGCCTACGAGGAAGTACCCGCGGTTGTCGCGTGTCGGGACGATGCCCCTGATGTCATTGACCGCGACATGGAGGCCGGGCAGCGATCCGAGGAAGGGTGCATCGCCGAATGAGAACACACCTCCGTCCTGGCCCACGAGGAAATAGCCACGGTCGTCGGATGAGGGCACCATACCGACGATGTCATTGACGTGGATGCCGAGTCCCGGAAGTGACCCGAAGAATCCCCCGGGCTGATTTGTCGGGAACACGAAGACCCCGCCATCCTGGCTCACGAGGTCATAGCCCGACATGGAGGCGGGCGATGGAGCCGCCGAGGGCGTGAAGGTGAACGTACCCGTATACGTCCCGGCCCCGACGGGGCTCGAGGCACCGACTGCGACCGTACCGCTACCGACGGGAACGATGACCGTCGCGGACGTGGCCGTACTACTGACCACATGGGCGGGGGCCGTCCCGAACGTGACGGTGGCTTTGTCCAGAGCGAATCCGCCGATGGTGACTTCCGCGCCCGGCTGCGCCAGGGCGGGAGACACCGACGTCACCTCGGGACAGGACCAACCTCCTGCGATCGGTGTCCCCAACCCGGTGGCCGGGTCATACCCCGGCACCGAAGGATATTGACCGGAGTTGGTGCGGGTGAGGTCGTTGTCGCCGCCCACCACGTCGGTGAGCGCCGTGCCGTAGAGACCCTCTCCCGCCAGCCCGTACAGCGCCTGAGCGACCATCCCCTCCCGGCCTGAACACCCATCGGAGGTGTCGGCGACGATGCCGGCCACGAGGGGTGCCGAGATGCTCGTTCCCGCGAACGCGCCCCACCCTCCTTCGACGTAGAAGACTTCGGGAGTCCCGGAATTGGCCGAGACGTCGGGCACGTCCCGACAATTCGTTCCGCAGGAACTTCCCGCGATGCTCCACTGGGGTTCGGCCGGCTGCCAGCTGGGTCGAACCGATATCCGAGAGACCCCTCCCCCGCCGGCACCCGCACCTGGAGCGTTCGCACAGATAGTCCCGGTGTCTCCCTCGCAATCGTTCCATGCGCTCTCCGTGTCGGGGAGCTGAAGAGTGGTCCCACCGACTGCCGTCACGTTGGGGTCCGACGCGGGGAAGTCGACTTGGAGGGAGGAGTCCATGCCACCCGACGGGGAATAGCAGTCCTCAGATCCCGAGTCTCCTGACGCCGACAAGATCGTCTGTCCCTGCATCGCTGCTTGCACGAACAACGTGTCTTCGGCGCTCACGAATCCATCGTTGACACTGTCGGGCTCGCAGAGCCCGTAGCTGGTCGAGACGACGCCGGCCGCATCCTGCGACACGATGCGCTGCCAGGTGTCGTAGTTGCCCATAGAGGTATTGGGGCCCTCATACGACACGATCGAGGCACCGGGAGCCTGGGTGGCCACTTGCTCGATGTCGGCGTCCGCTTCTGCGGTCCCCCCGGCCCCGGTCGATCCTCCGCCGTCCACAGCGACGGTGGTCACCGAGTTGTGCAAGCCAAAGCACGTCTCGTAGGCACTGATATCTGATCCGATGTGCTGGCCCAACTCGTAGACGGCGACCTCCTGGCCCGCCCCGGTCTGGCCGCTACCAGTGAGGCTGGCGATGCCATAGGCGGCACCCACCTGGTCCGCGGTGAAGGTGCCTGCTCCCGCGGCCGAGGTGGCGGCGGGACACGGCGACAGACCCTCGTCGTGTGGAAGAAGGCGGGTTCCTTGTGTCGAGTGGCGTGGGGCGAGTTGCGAAGTCAGTTGCGGCGCGCCGTCCAGCCCCATGACCGAGACGACACTGGCCGACAGGGCCGCGGGGAGAAGAGGGGCGGCGCCAGCCACCGGGACCTCCTGTCCATGCGCCAACCGGTAGTCGTCGAAGATCACTCCCAGTCCCTTTTCGACGGCTCTGGCACGATCCGTGACTCGCATTGTGAATCCTGATCGGTAGGCGGAATGGAGCCCGACACTGGCAAGCCACGCCTTGACCTTGGTAATGGCGCCGGACGCAGGATCGAACCGCTGCGCGAATTGACCGGGCTTCAGCCAATGGTGGTATTGGGAGGAATCGATGTCGTAGAGCGAGTGCAGGAGCGAGGTGAGCTCTGCCTGGTGGGAGGGAGCCAGTACGAGCTCGAGACCGATCGCCTGCGATTGGGGGACAGGCCCGATCCGGGTGGCGTCCCGAGGTAGCGCGGGCGGGGCGAGGCGACCGAGCCGGACCATCGAGGGCGCGGCATCGGCGGTATTCGTAGCGAAAACGGGCAAGGAGAAGGCCACAAGGGCGATGGCGGCAACGATCTGAGGGCTGATCGACCGATGGAGCCTCCGTGGGCGGGCATCGGTCTTGGCCACGAAAGCTATTTCACTAGAGCCCCGCGGTGTCCGCCACTCGGCAGTGAGGGACCGATGAGGGTGACAGAATTGTGAACGAATCCCTGCAGCCCCAGAATCAAGGGGAGGCGCAGGGTTTTTTCACCGAGAGGGTGTTGTCAGCGAGGTCGTCGGGAAACGTCCGAATGGTCTTGCGCCCACACACGCACTTGTACCGTCTCACCGGCACGCGGTGTCCGGAGGCGTCAACTGAGAAGTAATGATGGACGCCGAGTTTGATCTGTTGACGGACCAGTTTGACCGGGACCACCCTGCCCGAACCTCCGGTGCGGGGTCGGATCCCCACCTCGGTGATATGGCGGTGCTCGGGATCGGTGCCCGACCGGTTGACACAGGTGATCAGATAGTCGGTCATCGTCTTTGGCGGCCGCTCACTTCGGGGAAGATGGGCACCCTTTGACGATCGGCACTGGGGACCCCGCTCTTCACCGTTGAAGCCGAAAGTGCCACAATATTGATCCGGGTAGGCACCTGGAGGGACACATGGCGCAGCTTCAGGGCTGGCACGTCGATCCTTGGTTAAGGCACCAACCAAGATACTTCTCCGATGGTCAACCGACTGACCTGGTCCGAGACGGCGCCCAGGAGAGCACGGATCCTCCGCCTCCTGTCCCCGCCCTCGTGGCCGACCCGCCGCCGGCCACGCTGACTCATGAGGACGAGGTGCCACAGCACGTCTTCGAGGGCGTGGACTTCGAGAGGACGTGGGGTGGGTCACAAGGCTACGACCAGGGCCGCGATCCCAGCACGGGCGAGAACTGGGTCGAGCGTCTCATCATCCCGGTCTTCTCGTTCCTGCGTCCTTCTCGCCGGGGACAAGCACTACCCCAGATATGTGTCCTTGGTGCTCCTGGGCTCGCTGGGCATCACCCTCCTCGTGCGGCCCTGGGCGACACGACTGCGGTAGCCAGCCCCGGCGTCGGTGAGACCTTGTGGACGAAGCTCCTCGGTCCGCAGACCTCTTTCACACCCACCGTGGGCGCCACCAGATCGCCGAGCGTGATGGCCACCGTCCGCACGGTAGGTCCAGATCACCCTCAGTGGTGGCCAATCAAGCCTGTGGAAGCAAACGCCGATGCCCATATGTGGCATCGAAGCCGGTAGGGGTCATCGAGACCTGTAGAAGTCAATGACGGCGCGCGGTCAACGTATTTCGCCTGTGGCGTACAGAACCACCATCGTCTTCGCGGTGGTGTTTCTCGTCGTGTTCTTCCTTGCGGTCCACGCCAACAATCAGCGCGAGAGCGCCCTCCTGCAGAACGAGACCACGCAAGCGGCTGCCGTCGCGGCGGCGTCGTTTTCTAACGTCACGTCCGTACTCGACACGCTCGCCACGACAACGAAGATCTCCGACGCTTCGCCTCAGGCCTTCATGGTCCAAGCCCAGGCGCTCGTCCACAGCCCCTCGTCGGTAGCGCTGACCAAGGTGTTCCTGGGCCGTTACGTGGTCTTTGCCGCCGTCGGAACGGCCTTTCAGCTCGACCAAGCCATCGGCACCACAACGGCTACTGCGACCCACCCCGGTGGCGCGGCGATCGACACCGGACCGGTGGTGAGCCTGGGCGATCAGAGCACTGCCACCTTTGCGGTGGGTCCACCACTCGTCCCGAGTGGGAACGCCATCTTCCTCCAGTTGAGTGTCAATCCGTTCACGGCGACTCCCGTGGAAGCCAGCCGCGCCTTCTCCGACCTGCAGGTCGCCCTGTATGGGTCCGATCACCCGGCCCGTTCCAACCTCGTCGCCGCCACGAGCACCGAGCTTGGTTGGCCCGGGCCTTTGGCGAGCGCGCCGGTCCGAGTAGGCAACACCAACTGGACGCTCGCAGCCAGCGCTCGAAACCCACTTATCGGGTCCTTCGCCTCCTCTGCTCCGGTCCTGATCCTGATTCTCGGACTGCTCCTCGCCCTCTTCGCGGGCGGCGCATTGGAGGTCTTCCTGCGCCGCCACAGGACCCTCCTCGCAAGCTCAGAAGCCTCGTTGCCATCCCGCGAGGTGAAGGAAGCTGCCGAGGCGCCGCGGGTGCCTGTCAAATTGACTCGTCTGCGGGCCAAGATGTCGCGCCTCCGGGAGAACATGGCACAGGAGGCTACCGCTGTACCTCAGAGCGCAAAACGCGAAGCCGAGTTTGTCCCGCCGATGCCTCCGGTACCCAAGGAGTCAATCGTCCCGTTGACGAGTACGGAGGTGTCAACGCCGACGGGCACGGAAGAAGCTCCGGCATCGCCCCCGCTTGCCGCGACAGAGGAGGAACCCGCCGAAGACGTTGCGCTACCCAAACCCGCTTTTTACGCGGACTGGCGACCGGATCCCTTCGGACACTTCGAGCTCCGGCGCTTCTTCCTCGGAAATCCAACATCGCTAGTTCGAGATGGCGTCACCGAGCGTTACGACCCGGTCCCGGCCGTTGCGCCAACTCAGGACCTGCCCACACCCAGCCCGTCCGAAGTGGGCAACGAGGAGCCTCCCCCGCCTCAGGCCCTCGCGGAGGTGGAGGTCCAAGAGGTTGCCGAGCAGGTTGATTCCTCGCTCGCTCCTTTGAATGGCCAGGACCAAGAGGCTTCCCGCCCCGCCCCGTCCGAAGTGGGCAACGAGGAGCCTCCCCCGCCTCAGGCCCTCGCGGAGGCGGAGGTCCAAGAGGTTGCCGAGCAGGTTGATTCCTCGCTCGCTCCTTTGAATGGCAGAGAGGCTCTTGGCACCCTGCAAGCATCCGAGGAGCAGCAGGCCTTGGAGATCGTCGCAGCTCGAGTGGCCGAGACGATCGCCAGTGAGCTCGACGGACTGCGAGCTGTCGCGTCCGCGCTCAATGAATACTTGCCAGAGTCGAATGAGAGCGACGCATCTCCGTCTCTGGAACTGCCTCCACTCGCGCCGCCTCCACTCGCGCCGCCACCGCCACCGCCTCCGCCGCCACGACAGCCCCCGCTGCCGACACCGCTAGAGCCTCCACCTCCCCCCCCATCGGCACCATCTCCTCGATCGCAGATGACAACGCCGACATCTCCTCCGACGAAGCCAACGATTATCACAACGCCAAGAGGAACCGGTCGCAGTGTGCACCCCGACCGCCAGCATGACAACGCCAAGTCCATCGCCGTGTTCGGTGGAGTTGTCGGAGTTGCCTCAATGCTTTGGCACCGGCTCCGAAAGACAAACCGCACGTCGTAGAGGCGCGTCGTACATTTCCAGATTGTCGATGGGACTGCTTAGGGTTCGAAACGGAATCCCACCCCGCGTACGGTCACCAGATACCGGGGCGTTCGAGGATCGGGCTCCAGCTTCACGCGAAGCCTCCTGACGTGTGTGTCGAGAGTCCGTGTATCGGAAAGGTCTCGACCGGACCAAAGTCCGTCGATCAATTCCTCGCGGGTGCGGACCTGTCCGGGCGGCGAGAGCAATACGGCAAGAAGATCGAACTCGCGACGACTCAGGTGAATAGGCTCGCCCTCTCTTGTCACAACGCGCCGAGCAAAGTTAATGTGGAATGGGCCGACAACAACGGCATTGACGCGCAACGGGTCCCTTTGGAGAACCGCCGGCTCGACGTGCGGAGGTGGCGCCACGCGACGGAGGACCGAGCGGATACGTGCCACCAGTTCATTCAAGCGATAAGGCTTGGAGATGTAGTCCTCGGCTCCCAGTTCCAGGCCACGGACGATGTCCGTCTCCGTGTCAAGAGCCGACACGATGATGATCGGGACGGACGCGATCGCGCGCATCCTTCGAATGGCCTCGATCCCCGACATTTTCGGCAACAACAAATCCAGAACGACGAGGTCGGGCCGATGCTCGACAAACCGCCGCAGAGCGTCGGCTCCGTCCGAAGCAAGCTCGACGTCATATCCCTCCCGCGACAGGCCTGCAAACAGTGCTTCCTGGTAGGACTCCTCGTCCTCGACGACGAGGATCACTGTCTTGCCCTCGCGCGCATCACGATGACCGGGATTCCCGGGGGGTCGATTGCTTGGTTGTCCCCGCGTCACGTTGGCCAGACCTTCTTCGTTAGCCAGAATGAGACAATGCGCCCGACTCTTGTCCGACGGGGCCAATCACTCGTGAGATCTCCTGTCTCCGCGTTCATGCCACCACCGACGGTACCGGTCTAAGGTGAACGTCGCGCGAATGACACGTGACGGCTTGAGAAACCTTACGATCAAAGCCCTTCAGCGGTCACGTAGACCGGAACGCGAAAGAAGGCGGGTTTCCCGAAGGTCCTTCCTCAGGATGATCCTCGAACCACCGTAGACCTGTCACCGAACTCACGGTGGTCGGACCTAGGCTTGATGCGCCGATCCAAAGCAATATCCAGAATGCCGCATGCACGACTCCAATTTCAAAACCGCGTCGCACATTCGATTCCGCTGTCGATTCGGTAGCGAACAAAGCTCGTCACGCGACTGACACGAGGTCCGACGGCGCCGCTAGCGGCGTCCCCGACGATCACTATTGCTGCCGCGAATAGACACCGGACTAGTACTAATGGCGCAATTCACCGGATTGACGGACGCTGACTCAAACGAAAGAACGCTGGGTCCTCACTGCGGAGGACTCCCAGAGGTCGCCTGCAGCGGCGCGGGCGTCAAATGCCAATGAGATGACCTCAATGCGTCCGCCCCTGGGCATCTGGTGCGCTGTGTCGGCCGAGGCGAGCACTCGGTGCTTGCCTACCTCTTTCCCTCACAGTGCTCCAATAACCTTGTTGCTCGGGTTGCGGCCCCTCGATCACATTTCCGTCTGCCCGATCCCCTATCAGTCGCGATTGCTGGGTCTCTGCCGCACGGGGGGGGCGTTCGAATTCCAATTGGGACAACCCCTCGGCAGCCATTCGTGTGGATGCCGTCTGTTGTGACTCGCGGGTCACCAATGCTCCGTTAAGATTTGATAGCTCTTCAACGAGCATGCTGTTCATGCGAGCAAACTTCACGATGGTCGCTTGCAGAGCTCTGACAGCGTCCGAAGGTAGGGACGCCGAATACCGTCCCTCTTCGATCAAGCCATGCGCTTCTTGCTTTGCCGCCGCGATAATCCGCGCTGCTTCGAACTCTGCATCAGCAATGATCCGCTGCGCAAGCTCGTGACCCTCGGTCACAGCTCCCTCGACGAACTCCTGAGCCCTTGTAAATAATTGGCCGATCTCAATATCGTTACGTCGCTGTTCTGTCGCTTGTGCAACGGAGTTCTGAAGTCGTTCAAGGATGTCCTTCAAGCCGTCGATCGCCCCTGCTGCGTGCCGCACGGTCTGACCGATTGTTTCGAACGCTTCGTCGTCGAGGCTCCGCGGGGCACTCCAACCGGCAAGAGCGAACCCGCTCTTCTGGCTGGTTTCAAACGGAGGGGTGGGCATCGCGGCCTCCCAGGGAAGTGGGTAACGAATCGTACGTTGAAGGAGTTGTGCGCGTTGAAATTTACCACAATGGATCCCGCCACTGTCCAGGGGTTGGTACCGCACTCGCGACCGACTACCCATGCGAGCGCATGAATACTCCGGTCGCGAATGGTTCATCCGAATTTGCCCTTGTGTTCGCCTCTTCGTCACCAAGAATTCACTGTCTGGTCATACCGTGGATTCAACCAGCCTGGCCACACGAAAGCTCTGCCGACCGGGTTAGTAGGTCAGGACGCGCCCGAGGAGGAAGGCGAGCGAGCTGAGGTGCACATTCCGGCGAGGGCTCGATCCCCCTATCGGCGCGCCCTGACCCAAGTTGACGCGAGAGCAGAGTCTCTCGGCCGGACTTTCGGTGGCCCACATGACCGAACGGATATTGTAAGAGAGCGGAGAGGTATTTTTGCGACGTCTGTCTCCTCGCCAGATCGTCTGATCCAATGACGGGTCTAATTTTAGTCTTCTGCGGCCCGTCGGTGTCCGTGCATCGTTCGCACCACGATGCCGCGGTCCGCACGGGACCAGTCCACGACCTCAACGCGATCGGCCGAGCAGGTCCGCGATGATCGATCGTTGGGGCAGGCCCATTGCTCCGGCGACGTTATGGCGGCGCCGGGCCCGGAGGTTCGTGGCGCTTCTTCTCCTCGGCATGGCAGGCCTCGCCACGATCGTCGACACCAAAGTGCCGAACTTCTCGGGAAGCGATGGAGCGTCGTCGGTCCCAGATGGATTCTTCGTGGGATCGCAGGCTCCCGCCGATGTTCTCTCTCTGGGTGAGCAACTCGGTGTGACCCCCACGATCGACACTGTCTACGCCGATGGCTCGTGCTACTGCACCTATATGCCGCCGTCGACATCGATGACCCTCATGCTGGGCGTTGGCGCTCTGACGTCGTCCGAGGCCACCGCCATCGGTCAGTCTCTTGTGTCCGCCGGGCAGAGCGACGCCATCATTCGCATCATGTGGGAGCAGAACCAGGACATCAACGGATGGTTCCAAGACTGGAACCAGCTCAGTTTCTCTGCAGTCCAGTACATCTCAACCTTCCAGAACATCGTCACGACTATGCGTGCGGTTCCCGGTCAGGCTTTCCGCTTCATGTGGAACCCCAATGGCGGAACAGGCAACGAGGCACCGGGACGGACGTGGGACGACACATGGCCGGGTTCGGCCTACGTCAACTATGTCGGCGTCGACCAATACGACTACACGGGGTACGCGGCAAACATCGAGACGGTGATCGCCTTTGCCCAGTCGCAAGGACTGCCAGCGGCGATCCCCGAGTGGGGATTGAACGGGTCCGATGACCCGTCGTACATCAATGGTGTAGCCAGCCTAGCCAATAACACCGCCAACAACATCGCACTGCAAGCCTATTTCAGCTACGACGGTGGATCCGGCGGGATCAATTCCGACATCACCCAGTTCCCTCAGTCCGAGACGGCATACATAGTTGACTTTGGCGGCTCGACCACTAGCCTGCCTTCCGCCACGACCACCACCGAACCAGAGTCATCGACAACACTCACATCGCCGCTGGGCGCCACCACGCCGGTTTCGCCATCGTCCGCACCGCATGTGATGGTGGTCATGATGGAGAACGAGGGGTCCGGCCAAATCATCGGGAATCCCGCCGTGCCGTTCATCAACAGCCTTGCCTCGACGTACGGCTCAGCAACCGAGTCGTATGCAATCGCGCACCCGTCGCTGCCCAACTACCTCGATATCGTGTCAGGCTCGACTCAGGGGG
>JARLGQ010000003.1 GCA_031292675.1 Acidimicrobiales bacterium | reverse complement strand
TCACGCCGGCCGCGGCGGGTCCTGCCTCCGACGAAGGTGGTGGGGCCCGCCGATTACCGGCATATCCCGCAACGACTTGACGCGATTACCGGCATAAGTGCCATTATCAGCCGCTGAGCGATCGAGACGCCGGTGCGCCGCGTGTCGGAACGGCTCCCTTCGCCTGTAGACAGCCTGTCTGGCACATGTCGAAACGAGCTATCAGACCAGGTCATCAGGGGTGGGCCGTAGAGGACTCGAACCTCTGACCCCTTGCGCGTCATGCAAGTGCGCTACCAACTGCGCCAACGGCCCGTGTCCCCGACCCTACCACCGCCTGCCTCGCCCGCATCTCCGGAGCGAGCGGCACTGACGGTACCCTGGCACCATTGATCCTGCCCGTTCAACCGACCTGCAGGAGGTGATCATGGACACAGCGGCCGCCGACGGAGTCCCGCCGGACAAACGGACCCTCGACGACGCCACCATCGCGGCACACGCCCAACGGGTTCGCACCGAAGGCTGGTCGGTCATCGAGAATGCCATCGAGCCCGATCTTGCCGACGCCATCTCCGAGGACCTCCTCCGCCTCGAACGGGATCTCGGCATCATGCCGGCCGAGAACCTCTTCGAAGGGCTCCGGACCACCCGCATCTACAACCTGCTGACGCACGGGCCTCTCTACCAGAGGATCCCCGTCCACCCGAACGTCCTCCCTGTCGTCGAGCAGGTACTCGACCCCGGCCTGCTCATCTCGTCCCTGTCCTCGATCGCCATCGGCGCAGACGAGCTGGCCCAGCCCATCCATTCCGATGACCAACTCATCCCGCTGCCCAAGCCTCATCCTCCGCTCATCTGCAACACGATGTGGGCCATCACCGACTTCACCGAGGAAAACGGCGCCACCCGTCTGTGTCCCGGAACCCATCTCGCCGACCACTCCCCCAACCTCCTGGAGCACTACGACTCCATCCCGGCCGTGATGCCCAAGGGCGGCGTCCTGGTCTGGGTCGGGAGCCTGTGGCACGGAGGGGGAGCCAACACCACCGGTGCACGCCGTGTGGGGATCGCCATGAACTACTGCGCCGGCTACGTCCGCCAGCAGGAGAACCAACAGCTCGGCATCCCGCTCGAAACCGTGCGCCGGTTCCCACGACGGCTGCAAGAGCTGTGCGGCTTCTCCATCTACAACGGGCTCATCGGCCACATCGACAAGCAGCATCCCGGGAAGCTGCTCCTCGGCACCGAGGACGACTCCTCACTCGTGTGGGACTACGCCAAAGCGCCCGGGACCTGAACGACCGCACCGCCACCGCGACCTGACAAAGACCAGGTCACCGGCCTCGCTTGTGCGCCCCTGACCGCTTGGCCGGTGATTTTGCGGATCCGGCCTTGCCCGACGTCTTGGCGAGCTTCTTCGCCGACGTCTTGGCGGCCTTCTTCGAAGGCGCCTTTGCCGCCGGGACGCCTTTCTCGACGCCGACCTTGACCTTTCCCACCACGATCAGGGATCCCA
The DNA here is from genome assembly GCA_031292675.1 of Acidimicrobiales bacterium. Classification (GTDB taxonomy): domain Bacteria; phylum Actinomycetota; class Acidimicrobiia; order Acidimicrobiales; family UBA8190; genus Chersky-840. Next base: position 32,330 of record JARLGQ010000003.1, on the reverse strand, counting down.
TCGAGGGAGTCATCGAGGACTCCTCCCCCCCGGACCACTTCACCCGCAACATGCCGCCGGTCACGCCGATGACGACCCCTTCTCGGGGCAGCTGACCCACCCGCTTCGAAGGAACTTGAACCCTGTCACCCACTACGGCCATTGCGTCTCCTTGTCTTGTCGGGCACCGATCGAAAAGACCCGGTCACCAGAGGCGGCGGGCGGAATCGAACCGCCGTACGGGGCTTTGCAGGCCCCTGCCTAAACCACTCGGCCACGCCGCCGCGCCGCCCAGCGAGCCTATCTGCTGGCACCGGCCGTCCCGCCAGACGCAGCTCGCCGACTGCGGACGCACCCGTTCCCCGCCCGAGTCCCCCCGGAGACGGGGCAGATGCATGGGACCGGAGCGCCGAAGTGGTTGAATCGGTCCATGCGGATCGCGCTCATCGCCCCCCCGTGGACGCCGATCCCACCCCCTTTGTACGGCGGGATCGAGCTCGTGGTCGACCAGATGGCCCGTGGCCTGGCTGCGGCGGGCCAGGACATCACCCTCTTCACCACAGGAGACTCGACGTGCCCGGTGCCCAAACGCTGGGTGCTGGAGCACGCGGAGGGTATGCGGATCGGCATGGCCGTACCCGAGCTCCGCCACGTGGTCCACGCCTACGAAGCCGTCTCCGAGAGCGACGTCGTGCACGACCACACGGTGATGGGGCCCTTCTACGCCGAGCGCTATCCCGACCTCCCGGTCGTCACCACCATCCACGGGCCCTTCAACGACGAGCTCACCGACCTCTACCGGGTGCTGGCGCCGCGTGTGCCCATCGTCGCCATCTCTCACGCCCAGCATCGGGCGGCACCCGACGTACCGATCGCACGGGTGATCCATCACGGGTTGGACGCATCGGCCTTCCCCTTCGGCGACGGCTCCGGCGACGCGGACGGAGAGTTCTGTTTGTTCCTGGGACGGATGGCGCCGGACAAGGGCGCCCACCGCGCCATCGAGGTGGCCCGCAAGGCGGGGATGAGGGTGCTGCTGGCGGCGAAGATGCGAGAGCAATGGGAACGCTCGTACTTCGACGAACAGGTCGCCCCCCTGCTGGGGCCCGACGCCGTCTATCTGGGCGAAGTCCCCCACGAGCACAAGCTGCGATTGTTGTCCCAGGCTCGCGCCCTGCTCTTCCCGATTCGATGGAACGAACCCTTCGGGATGGTGATGCTCGAGTCCATGGCATGCGGCACGCCCGTGCTGGCGTTTCCCGAAGGTGCGGTGCCAGAGGTCGTCGAGGACGGCAAGACGGGCTTCCTGTGCGAGGACGAGACTGCCATGGCCGAGGCCTTGGGGAGAATCGGCCAGCTTTCGCGCGCCGACTGCCGGGCCGCGGTGGAAGGGTACTTCTCCACCCAGCGGATGGTGGCAGACCATATCGAGCTGTACCGGGAACTCACCCAGCGCTGAACGGGATCGGCAGGGTCGAGCTCGGTGGAGGGGTTCCTCAGTCCTAGTGACGCGAAAAGGCGTGGACGATCCGCACGATCACCGCCACCACCACTACCAGGATGACGACCTTGAAGGCGAAGAGCACCAGGCCCAGCACGGCGTGAGCGAGCCAGAGGACGACGAAGATTCCTCCGATCACCGCCGCCACCACGAGCGCGGTGTCAAGCACGCTCAGCCCGGAACCCTTTGTCTCGTTGTCGCTCATCTGACCCTCCATCGGCTCCGGCTGCCCGGCGCGCCAACCGCCACGCTACGCCCAAGCCTGCCGTGAGCGGATGCAGCCCCTGCGGCTCCTCGACAGGGCCCGAGCCGTCTCCCCCTGCGCGGTCCTGCTCGGCGCACCCGGTCGGGCCGGGTGGGACCCCTCCGACAGGACCGGGGTATCCCGGTGCTACCGTCGCCCGTGTCTCTCCGCTCGTTGCGCCAGGAGCTGCTGGCGCAATCGGACCTCCAAGGCGACGACTTCTGCCGTTCCTTCTCGGCAGCCGCCGACCAGTGGCTGGCGGGCCTGCTCGAGCAGGCCACCGACGGGAAACCACGGGGCGTCGCGCTCGTCGCCGTGGGTGGATACGGACGAGGCGAGCTGTGCCCCTACAGCGACCTCGACGTCGTGCTCGTCCACAACGGGCGCCGCGACATCCGACGGGTCGCCGACGCCGTCTGGTACCCCGTCTGGGACGAGGGGATCCGCCTCGACCACTCCGTGCGCCGCCCCGCCGAGGTCCTGGCGGTGGCGAAAGAGGACCTGCGGGCCCAACTCGGACTGCTCGACGGGCGGGTCGTGGCCGGTGACCCGTCAGTGGCCGAGCCCATGCTGGCGACGGCGCTCGAGCAGTGGCGGGCTCGAGCCGCCCGATGGCTCCCCGTGCTCGCAGCCCAGGTCGACGAACGCCACCGCGCCCACGGTGACGTCGCCTTCTTGCTCGAGCCGGACCTGAAAGAGGCACACGGCGGCCTGCGCGACGTGGCTGCAGTGCGGGCCGCGGCCCTGGCCGTGAACAGCGTGGCGGCGCAGGTGGACCTGGCCTCGTTGTCCGGGCCACGCAGCACGTTGACCGCGGCGCGCGTCGAGCTGCACCGCTTCACCGGCCGCGCCACGGACCGCCTCCTCCTCCAGGAACAGGACCAGGTAGCCGCAGCACTCCGGTACCAGGACGCGGACGCGCTCATGGCATCGATCGCGGAGGCGGGCCGAACCATCGCCTGGGTGACCGACGACGTCTGGCGACGCAGACCGACATGGCCCACCGGAGCTCCCCGAAGGCGGCGGTGGCCCCTTGGTGGCGCCTCGTCGCCGAGCGGGGAGGCCGCACCCGCGGTCGCCCCCGTCGAGAGGGGCGTCGCTCTGGAGCAGTTCGGTGGCGGTGGCCCGAAAGAAGTCGTCCTCGAGCCGGGGACCGATCCCGGCGACGACCCGACACTCGCCCTGCGCGTGGCCGCCGTCGCCGCCGAACGGGGGCTTCCCATCGGGCGGGGCTCGCTCGACGCCATGGCGGCGGCGGCACCCCCTCCCCCAGAACCGTGGACCGGTGACATGCGGAGCGCGCTCGTCAGGGTGCTCGCCACCGGTCACGGCGCCATTCCGGCGCTCGAGGCCCTCGACCAGCGCGGGTTGCTGGTCCGGCTGATCCCGGAATGGGCCGCGGTGCGCAACCGGCCACAGCGCAACGCCTATCACCGTTTCACCGTCGACCGGCACCTCCTCGAAGCCGCCGCCCAGGCGGCGGCTCTGACCGCCAGAGTGGATCGCCCCGACCTGGTGCTGGTGGGAGCGCTGCTGCACGACATCGGGAAGGGCTTCCCCGGAGACCACACCGAGGCGGGAGTGCGAGTCGTCGGCGAGATGGGACACCGGATGGGCTTCTCACCGCAAGACGTGGCCGTCCTGACCGGGCTCGTCCGCAACCACCTGCTCCTGTCCGAAGTCGCCACCCGCCGCGACCTCGACGACCCCGCCACCGTCGAGACGGTGGCCGCGGCCGTGAAGGACCGTCCCCAGCTGCTCCTCCTGGCCGCGCTCACCGAGGCCGACAGCCTGGCTACCGGCCCCGCCGCATGGGGCCAGTGGAAGGCGGGGCTCGTCGCCGACCTCGTGCACCGGGTGGAGACATACCTAGCGGGTGGGGAGCTGCGCCGGACACCACCCCCGCTGTCGGAACGCCACCGCGGTTTCATGCGCCAGGTCGAGCTCCTGGGTCGCTCGGTCGTCGCCGCCGACGTACCCAACGTCACGGTGGTGGCACGCGACCGGCCCGGACTGCTGTCGTCGGTGGCAGGTGTGTTCGCCCTGCGGGGTCTCGACGTCCGCTCGGCCGATGTCGCCGGGGAAGGAGGCTTCGCGGTGGAGACCTTCGTGGTGGAGCCGTCGCGGGGCCGGTGGCCGGATTTCGAGCGCGTGGCCGACGAGCTCGAGGCGGTCCTGCGCGGCAGCTTCCCCCTCGAGGAACGTCTGGCCGAACAGGTGCGCGCCTATGCAGACGGCCGACGATCGGTGTCGTCCCGCCCTGTGGAGATCCGCGTGACCATCGACAACGCCGCCTCGGCCGGCTCGTCCGTGGTGGAGATCAGAGCCGAGGACGACGTGGGGCTGCTGCACCGGATCACCGCCGCCCTCTTCGCCCTCGACCTCGACGTCGTGGCGGCGCGGGTGTCGACCACCGGCCACGAGGTGGTGGACGCCTTCTATGTCCGTGACACCACCACGGGCGGGAAGGTGACGGACCCGTCACAGATCGACAAGGTCAGAGATGGTGTGGTGCGTGCGATCAACGCATCGACAACGCGACCGGCGCGGCCGACGTGAGGGAAATGCCAAATAGGGAAGAAATCTCCCGGGTCGATCGTTGCCATCCCTTGGCTACGGGTACAATTGCATTGGAGCGCATGCCATGCCGGAAGCCGCACATCGACGCCGGAGGAGCGACGCCCGGCATCATTGGATGATCGCCGCGGTCGTCGTCGCGCTGTGCGCGCTCGCAGCCGGCACGACGGCCTTGATGGCGACACGGGTAGGTCCTCCCTCGGCAGCAGCGACACCGACTGCGTCGCCAGGCCGCCTCTCCGTGGTCACCAGCATGCCCGCTCCCGACGCCACCGACGTCCCGTCGGACGCCAGCGTGGGCGTCACCTTCACCGTGGCATTGTCACCCGACACCCCCATGCCCACCCTCGATCCCGCTCTCCCCGGCACGTGGGTGCAGACCTCGGCGGACACACTCGCCTTCGACGCCTCTGGGCCGCTGCCGCCCGGCGCCACGATCTCGGTGTCCGTCCCCGCCGGGCCCGACGGCGTCGAGGGAAGCCAGGGGCAGCGCCTCGCCGACCCGTTGACCACGAAATTCACGGTGACACCCCTTTCCATGCTGCGGGTCCAACAAGTGCTCGCCACCCTCGGCTACCTGCCGCTGTCGTTCACCCCCGCGGCCCCGGCCAGCGGAGGTCCCGACGAAGCGGCCACGCCCCAGGTGGGCTCGTTCGCGTGGCGGTGGGCCATGCCGAGCTACTTCACCGCGCTGTGGTCGCCCGGTGAGCCCAACACGATCACCCAAGGTGCGGTCATGGCATTCGAGAGCCAGGAGCACATGACCACCGACGGCATCGCGGGCCCCAAGGTGTGGCAGGCCCTTCTCCAAGCGTTCGCCGCCGACCAGGTGGACGCCTACGGGCACTACGACTGGGTCGACGTGAGCACGTCGCTTCCCGAGCACGTCAGCGTGTGGCGCGACGGCCAGATGGTGTACGCCACCCGCGCCAACACCGGCATCCGGGCGGCACCGACCGAGTTGGGCACGTACCCCGTCTACGCCCGCTACGTGTCCACCACGATGAAGGGGACGAACCCCGACGGTAGCCATTACGCGGACCCCGGAGTGCCCTGGGTCAGCTACTTTCACGGCGGAGACGCCCTGCACGGCTTCATCCGGCCGGGCTACGGCTATCCCCAGAGCCTCGGGTGCGTCGAGATGCCCCCCGCCAACGCCGAGGTCGTGTACCCCTACACGCCGCTCGGCACCCTCGTCACCGTCGAGTAACCCATCGGCGGGCATCGCCCCGGGCGGGCTCCGGGCCGCACGCGGCCACGACCACTACGGGGCGGGTGCGGAAGGAAACTTCGGATCCCGACGTTCGCGCACCGCGGCCAGGCCCTCCCGGGCGTCGGGCCCCAGGAAGCCGAGCATCTCGAGCGCAACCGACTCGCCGAAGGTGGGCAAGGCCTGAGACAGCCAGTGGTTCATGACCCTCCTGGTCCACTGCACCGCCGTGGCGCTTCCCGCCGCCAGCCGTTGTGCCACCGCCAGGGCCTCGGGGAGCACGTCGTCGTCGGGGACGCACTTGGTCACCAGCCCGATGCGCTCGGCTTCGGGCCCGTACACGAAGTCCGCCGTGAGCAAGTAGTACTTCGCCTTGGCCATGCCGCACAGGATCGGCCACAGCAAGGCGGCGTGGTCCCCGGCGGCCACCCCGAGCCGCACGTGGCCGTCCGACACACGCGCCGACTCCCCCATGATGCTGATGTCGGCCATGAGCGCCACGGCCAAGCCGGCGCCGACGGCCACCCCGTTGATGGCCGACACCACAGGCTTGTCGGCACTGAGCATCCGCTCCACGATCCCGCGCGCGTCGCGCCACTGCTCGAGCAGGGCGGCGTAGTCCTCGGTGATCTCGGCGATCATGTCGAGATCACCGCCGGCGCTGAAGGCGCGGCCGGCCCCGGTGACGACGGACACCCGCGCGTCGGGGTCGGCGTCGATGACGGCCCACACCTCCGCCATCTCGCGATGCATGCGGACGTTGGCGGCGTTCAGGACCTCGGGGCGGTCCAAGGTCACGAGGACGACCCCGTCCGGACGACGGTCGAAGGTCAGGTGCTCGAAGTCTGCATAGTCGGCCAATGGCATTTGCCCACCATAGGACCGGGCACCCCATCCGGGGCCCCTCGCCGGTTGGCCCGACGGTCCCCTGGTGACCGGTAGCGTGAGCGCTCGTGACCGAGCCGGCCATCGCCACCGAGGACATCGCGAGACAGTTCGGCGACTTCTGGGCCGTGGCGGGTGTGGACCTGGAGATCGCCCCGGGCGAGATCTACGGGTTCCTGGGCCCCAACGGTGCGGGAAAGTCGACCCTGGTCCGCATGCTGTGCACGCTGCTGCGCCCCTCTCGGGGACGGGGGCTCGTGGCCGGCCACGACGTGGCCCTGGAGCCTGAGCGCGTCCGACTCCAGATCGGCGTCGCCCTCCAAGACGCCGCCCTCGACGACCGCCAGACCGGACGAGAGCTGCTGGACCTCCAGGGCAGGCTCTACGGGCTGCGACGCGACGAGCGGTCGGTGCGGGTGGCGCAGGTGCTCCGCCTCGTCGACATCGGTACCGCCATCGACCGTCAGATCAAGACGTACTCGGGTGGGATGAAGCGGCGCCTGGACCTGGCCGCGGCGCTGATCCACGACCCCGACATCCTCTTCCTCGACGAGCCCACCACGGGCCTCGACCCCGAGAGCCGCGCCGCGGTGTGGGAGGAGGTGCGCAGCCTCAACGAGCAGCACGGCACGACCATCTTCCTCACCACCCAGTACCTCGAGGAGGCCGACGAGCTGGCCGACCGCGTCGGCATCATCTCCCGCGGTCGGCTCGTGGCCGAGGGCACGCCCGAGGAGCTCAAGCGGACCGTGGGAACCGACGTCATCGTGGCCCGGGTGGAGAGCCTGACCGACGAAACGCTCCGGGCGCTGCGGGCCGTACCCGGCGTGGAGCAGGTGGTGGCGTCACACGACGAGGTCACCGTGCATGCCGACAACGGGGCGACGGTCATGAGCCCGGTCGCCATCGCCCTGCACTCCGCGGGCACGACCGTGGTCAGCCTGACGCTGCGCACGCCCACCCTCGACGACGTCTTCCTCCAGCTCACCGGGTCGCATCTGCAAGGTGACGCGTCCGCCGACGGGTCGGACCGGGCCGACCACGGTACTCAGGGCGAAGATGCCGAAGCGGGGACCGACACGAGCCGGTCCGCGCAGACCGCCGCCGAAGGGGCGCGGGCCTGATGGTCGCCCCGGCGAGCGCGCCCACCACGGCGCTGCGGGTCCAGGCCCGCCCGGCGGGCTTCTTCGTCGATGTCGCCTCGGTGGCCCGCCGCGCCATCCGGCAGATCCCACGCGAGCCCGAGGCGGTGGTCCCCGCCTTGATCGTGCCGATCTTCTTCTACGTCCTCAACATCGGCGCCCTGTCCAAGATCACGCACGACGCCGCCCACTTCAGCTTCAAGTCCTTCGAGCTCCCCGTGGCCGTGGTCTTCGCCGTGACCGGCGTGTCACGGGCCTCGGCTCTGGTCACCGACATCCAGAACGGCTACTTCGACCGGCTCATGATCACCCCGGTGCGCCGCCTCCCTCTCCTGCTCGGCCTCATGACCGCCGACCTCACCCTCGTGATGGCCCTGGCCGTGCCGGTCGTCATCGTCGGCCTCGCCCTCGGGGTGCGCTTCCACGGCGGAGTGCTCGGCATCGTCGTGTTCGTGGTGCTGTCGGGAATCTGGGGTCTGGTGTTCACGGGCCTGCCCTACGCCATCGCGCTCAAGACCGGCAATCCGGGCGCGGTCAACGCCAGCTTCATCCTGTTCTTCCCCATCACCTTCCTGAGCACGACCTTCGTGGCCAAGCCCTACCTCCAGGGGTGGCTGGGAACCGTCGCCAACTACAACCCCATGACCTACATCCTCCAGGGGCTCCGGTCACTCATCGTCGGGGGCGGAGGTGTGCCGGGGCCCGAGCCGGCCTGGAACGCGGCCTTCCTCGGCCAGGCCGTCCTCGCCATCGCGGCATTCGGGGCGATCTCGCTGTCGCTGGCGCTGTTGGCCCTGCGGGGTCGGGTCCGCCAACCCTGACCGTCGGCGCCGGGACCGGCGTCAGACCTGGAACCGCTGCATGAGCACGGCGTACTCGCAGCCGGCGGCCATCCCCCCGTAGCCGGCGATGTTGCGCAGGAACTCGTCGGGATCGAAGTCGGTGCCCAAGCCGTCGATGTAGGCCTGGTGCTCGCGCAGCGACGCCACACCCGCATCGATGGTCGCCGTCACGTCGACGAAATGGGTGGGTGCCGAGGTCCCTGCCACGTAGAGGTCCGTGACCCCCTGCCAGGGCTCACCCAGATCCGTGAACATCCAGCGGTTGGCGGCGTCGCGGCAGGCGTCGAGCGTGGTCAGCCCGACGGCCCGGTGATCGGCGTGGTTGACGCCCCCGCCCTCGCCCCAGGTCAGTTCGAAGTTCATGGTGAGGACGACCTCGGGGCGGAGCCTCCGCAGGGCCCCGGCCAGGTCACGGCGAAGGGGCAGACCGGCTTCGACGCTTCCGTCGCGGTGGCCCAGGAACTCGACGTGCCCCACCCCGACCCGAGCCGCGCTGCGCCGCTGCTCCTCCTCACGCACCGGTCCGGCTCGCTCGGGGGGCATGGCGTCGATCCCGGCCTCCCCCATCGTGGCCAGGACGTAGGACACCTCTTTGCCCTGCGCCGTCCAGCGCGCCACGGCACTGGCGGCGCCGTACTCCAGGTCGTCGGGATGGGCCACGATGGCCACCGCCCGTTGCCACTGTTCGTCGACAGGTTGCACCGGTCTCCCTTCTCGTCGGCGGGCCTCGAAGACTCTGCCATGTGTGGCGCGTCGAGACACGAGGACCGCCCTCCTGCTTCGATGGAGTGGTGCAGCTGGCGACGGTCTCGCCCCTGGCCTACTGGTCGACGGTGGCTCTGGCCGCGGCCGGATGCGTGGCCCTGTGCAGGGCGGCGAGGCGAGCGCCGGGCCCATGGAGAATCGTGACGGCCCGGGTCCTCGCCATCGCGCTCGTGGCCGACGCCGTGAGCTACAGCGTGGGGCTGGCGGTGCACGGGACGTGGTCACCCAAGACGTCACTGCCCCTGGCGCTGTGCGACGTCGGCGTGCTGGTGGCGGCGGCGGCGTGCTGGTGGCGCGTCCCCCTGCTCGTCGAGCTGACCTACTTCTGGGGCCTGGCCGGCACCCTGCAGGCCGTCGCCACTCCCGACCTCAACGTCGGGTTCCCCCATCTCGTGTTCTTCCAGTACCTGGTCGGACACATCGGGATCGTGGTCGCCGCCCTGTTCCTCGTGGCGGGCATGGGGATCGTGCCCCGGAGGTGGTCGGTGCTCCGGGTGTTCACCATCACCCTCGGGTACACGGCGTTGGTCGGGATCGTCGACGCCGTGACGGGAGCCAACTACATGTTCCTGCGCTCACCCCCCGGGGAATGGACCTTGCTGCGCGTGCTGGGGCCGTGGCCCTGGTACGTCCTCAGCGCGGCGGGCGTGGCCCTGGTGCTCCTCACGCTGCTCGACGCCCCTTTCTGGGCACGACGTCGGACAGCCCCCGAGACCACCGCCAAGACGGCGGTCGTCCATTGAGCAACGGCCCAGCCGCACACGGCTCGGCGGCGCATCTCGTCTCGCCAGATGGCGTATTGGTCCCGTGGCGTGCCGGCATCTTCGAGCGATCCAGCCGGGCTGCGCCGTGCCCTTTCCGGCCGTGTTCCCGAGTGGGTGCGATCGGGCTCCAGCCGGAACCTCCGGCACCTCTATCGGCGTGGCTTCCCGAAGTAGGGCTCGCTCCGCGACAGCTGGCCTTCAGGCCGCTCGAATGCGGACCGGCATCGAAATCGCCCCACGCAGAAGCGGACCCTCCGTTGGAACCGGCGCGTCGGCGAGCTCGATTTGGGTCACCTGGTGGCACAGAGTCTCCAAGGCGATTCGAGCTTCTAATCGAGCCAAGGGAGCTCCGAGGCAGAGATGGATGCCGCTCCCGAAGCCGATGTGATCTGCTGGATTCCGTTCCACCTCGAAACGGTCGGGGTCTGGGAAGCGGCGTTCGTCACGATTGGCCGACCCGAAGTAGACGAGCACCGATGAGTCAGCGGGGATCGTCACCCCGGCGATCGTGGTGGGCTTGGTGGTTCCCCTTGGGAGTGCCTGCACGGGTCCGTCGTAACGGAGGACTTCTTCCACGAATGCCGGAATCAACCCAGGATCGCTCTGCAGCTCGGCGAGCAGATCCGGCATCGAAGTGAGGATTCTCATGGCGTTCGACAGGAGGTTGGTCGTGGTCTCGTTCCCTGCGGCGAGCAGAAGGACACAAAACAGAACCAGCTCGTCGGCGGCAAGTGGTTCGTCGTCGGCCTCGGCGTTGTGAATCAACATTCCGATCAGGTCATCAGTGGGTTCGGAGCGACGACGAGCGATCGCCTCATCAAAGAACGTGAACATCTCCATGAAGCTTGCCATCTTGGGTTCGATGTCGGTGTTGAAACCCCCAACCATGCCCACCAAGTCATCGGACCATCGCTTGAAGTCGGCACTCAGCGAGGCAGGGATGCCGAGCAGCCTCCCGATCACCGTCACCGGGAAGGGCCAGGTAAAGTCCTTCACCCAGTCCGCCCCACCCTCGGCACCGGCGTCGAGCAGACCCCGGAAACTTCCTTCGCATGTGGGCCGTATCCAACTCTCGTGCGCTCCGACTTCCCGAGGGGTGAACGGGCGGTTGACCAAGCGTCGCAGCCGAACGTGATCAGGCGGATCGATGGCGATCAACACCCGAAGCTCGGACAGGAACTGGAGTGGCTCGATGGTGTTGCTGTGACGCCGTCCAAGGGCGCCGCTCATGAGTCTGCCGACGCCACGCTTCGACGAAAACGTTGTTGGGTCCCGGAGTAGCTCTAGGCAGTGGTCATAACGGCTTACGACCCACAGATCGTCCTCCTCGAGGTAGTGCATCGGCGCATTGTCTCGAAGCCATCGGTAGCCGGGATAGGGATCGATAAGCTGCTGGGCATCGAATGGATCAAAGACAACGGCAGGGCTCTTCCCCATGGGACCCCCGATCGCAAGTAGTTGCAGGATTGATTGAACCATGGCGGTCGGTCCCGTGCACGACTCCGATCAACTCGGGGTCTCCCCAGGTGCCTGAGCATGAACGCCCGCGTGACTTCACCGTCGGGTGCCGTCGCTGGATGATCCCTGAATCGCAGGAAGCTTCGGCATGTGACCCGGTGCAACGCACCGTGATGCGCGACCTGGCCAGCAACGCGCATGCAAATGACGACCCCGGATGATCCTGATCGCTTGCTCTTATCAGACCGGGGGTGGTCGTCAGGATCGGCTCAGGATCGCCGCCCGATCGCCGCCCGGCCGATGGAACTGGGGCGCCAGAGGCCAAGCGGCGCGATGCTGAGGGAATCCACTGGCTCACATCGGCTAAGGGAGACCAATGACACACGAGAAGCACGAGCCCGTTGCGGTTCTCGGAATCGGCACCATGGGCCATGGGATGGCAGCGTCTGCTCTGCGCGCCCGGATCCCTACGACAGTTTGGAACCGCAATCAAGAGGCCACCCGAGACCTCGCCAAGCTAGGCGCGGAAGTAGCCCAAACCGCCGCGGACGCCGCGAGGTCGGCGGCGATCGTCATCACGATGGTGACCGATGCCGACGCCGTCATCTCCATCGCACGCGACGAGGGTGTCCTCGCTGCGCTCGCTCCCGGTGCGATTCTGGTGCAGATGAGTACCATCGGCGTGGCAGGGATCGAGCGCGTGGCAGCGACCGTAGCCGCGGAGCGTCCCGACGTGATCTTGCTCGACGCGCCGGTGTCGGGGAGTAAGGACCCGGCCGAGCGCGGCCAACTGACCATCTTCGCGTCAGGGCCCGACGAGGCCAGGCCGCGAGTTGCCCCTCTGTTCGACGCCCTGGGCCAGCGCACGATCTGGGCCGGCAACGCCGGGACTGGCACTCGACTCAAGCTTGTAGCCAACACGTGGCTCGCCTTTGCGGCCGAAGCGGTGGCCGCCTCCGTGGCACTGGCGCACGGCCTAGGGCTCGAGACCGACACGGTCGTAAACGCGCTCGAAGGCAACCCACTTGTGTCTCCTTGGCAGGAAGCCAAGCTGCATCGGATCGCCATGGGTGATTTCTCGGCTCAATTCGCACTCTCACTCGCCCTGAAGGATGTCCGCCTCGCCCAGCAGGCTGCTCACGACCGGCTCGGGACCCTCGAGCGTTTGGCTGACGAGTGGCAGCAGGCAGTCGATCTCGGCTTTGGCCACCAAGACGTGACCGTGGTAACGCGCACACTCGAACAGGAATGGGGAGGGCGATGACACGGATTGGACATACGATGATGCCCGAGCAGGCGGGTCTGAAACGTTGGGGGCAAACGGGTCACCCTCACCGACAACGCCTGCTTCGACTCACGGTCATAGGCCAGCTCCGGCTTGGTCCGGTGGGCTGATCGTGGCCTCCTGCGAATAGATTCGTCTCCGGCATCGAGATGGAGCAGCCACCGACATGACCAGTTACCGCCCCGCCGAGGACCGCTACCGGTCCATGACCTATCGCCGTTGTGGGCGTAGCGGCCTTCTCCTACCTGCACTGTCGCTCGGACTGTGGCAGAACTTCGGCGACGATCGGCCCATCGACACGCAACGCGCAATCTTGCGCCGAGCCTTCGACTTGGGCATCACCCATTTCGACCTGGCCAACAACTACGGGCCCCCTTACGGCAGCGCCGAGACCAACTTCGCCCGGATCCTCCACGACGACTTCCACCACCACCGCGACGAACTGGTCATCTCCACCAAGGCCGGCTGGGACATGTGGCCGGGCCCCTACGGCGACCTTGGCTCCCGCAAATACCTCCTCGCCAGCCTCGACCAGAGCCTGCGCCGCCTTGGCCTCGACTACGTCGACATCTTCTACCACCATCACTACGACCCAGAGACCCCCCTCGACGAGACCCTCGGTGCCCTCCACTCCGCTGTCACCTCAGGTAAAGCTCTCTATGTCGGGATCTCGTCCTACTCCGACCAGCGCACGGCCGAGGCCGTCACCCTTCTGCGCGGGCTCGGCTCGCCACTCCTTATCCACCAACCGTCGTACTCGATGCTCAACCGCTGGATCGAAGACCGCCTCCTCGATGTTCTCGATAGGGAAGGTGTCGGTTGCATCGCCTTCTCTGTCTTGGCCCAGGGCCTGCTCACCGACCGATACCTCAACGGCATCCCCCCGGGTTCGAGAGCGTCTCAGGACGGCTCACTCACTCGCGACATGCTCAACGACGACAACCTCGCCCGTATCCGGGCCCTCAACGACATCGCCCTGGATCGAGACCAGTCCCTCGCGCAGATGGCCATCGCGTGGGCCTTGCGTGACCCCCGAGTCACCTCCGTGCTGATCGGTGCCAGCAGTGTGGCCCAGCTCGAGCAAAACGTCACCGCCCTCGACCACCTGGAGTTCACCGCCGATCAGCTCAGCGCCATCGATCGCCACGCCGTCGACGGCGGCATCGACTTGTGGCGCATCCCGGCCACCTCCTAGGCAATACCCGATCGCTGAGCGCGCCGAGCCCCCATTGCCGGGGAAGGCAGCCCGCTGTCTGCCGTCCGGGATGTGCAGCCGTTCCCGAACGGCTGGCAACTGGAGGCAGACTGCCCGGTATCACGCCGCCGAAACCGGGCCAACGTTGCCGGTCGCGGCGCCAGAGGTCTCGTCCCGATCCCGAGGCTAGTCCTCTCCACCAGGTGTCGAGCTCCGGCGTGCGCGGTACACGAAGAAGAGCCGGCCCACGCGACCGCCGAGCCGGGCGTAGGGCACCATCGGGCCCACCCAGAGCACCTCGACACGATCGCGACCCATGGCCCGGATGCGATGCAGGGTGCCCACGAGCAGCGGTGCGCTGACGCCCTTTCCGATCAGGTCGGGACGTGATGCGATCGGCCCCAGGGTTCCGGCCCTGTTGACGTCGTAGGCGCAGAACCCGGTGATGTCGTTGTCGTCGCGTCGGAGCAACAACGACCCCTGGTCGAAGGCACGCAGCACCTCGCCCCGCCAGTTGGGCCAGTGCCGGGTCATCCACTGCGCGATCTCGGCGCGATCCCCGGCCCCGGGCACCACGGCCAGCCCGGGATCGGGCGGCAGGTGGTCGAGCTCGATGTCGATGTTGTAGTTGGTCTCTTCCCGCGTGTAGTGGTGGCGCTCGAGCAGGCAGCACAGAGCCGTCTCCACCACGGGGACCCCGGGAAACAAGAAGTACGGTGGATCGGCTCCCACCGTGATCGCCGATGCGCCCTCCAAGTCGTCTTCGGCCGCCCGGAGCAGCACGTGACCGAGACCCTGGCCCCGGTGGGACGGGTCGAGCAGCAAGAGCCGGACGTAGCCGTCGTCTCGGGCCCGTACGACGGCCACGACACCGATCCCGGGCGCGCACCGCACCAGCGCGGGCTGATCCGGGGCGAACAGGGCACGGCCCAGCTCGTCGGCCGACGGCGCGTGCGCCATGGAGCGGGCACAGAGCCGAGCGATCTCGTCCAGGCTCTCGGCACCGACCACGGGGAGATCGATGCTCACGATGCGCCCCCCACCGACCCTCGTCCGTGAAGTCCGCGACGTCGGTCTTCCGCGGTGGCCGGATCGGCTCGGACAGACCGAGCGGCGCGCACGAAGCACGCCCGAGAGTCGACCTCGGACTCGAGCATGAGCTCGGTCAGCCGGAGTTGGGTCCGGCACCGGTCCAGGTTCTGGCCGGACCGAGTGACGGTGAAGTACCGGTCCCCGGCCAGGTGGTCGACCAGGAAACGCAGCGCGTTCTCGACGGCCATGTGCGGGCCTGCCAACGACATGGCCTCGATCTCCGACGCGTCCACCGGCGGGCGGGCGGCGAAGTAACCCGACGCCAACGCGTCGAGCAGATCCCGGTCGAAGTCGACGGTGGCTTCGTCCCGGGCGTCTTCGGGCGAGTGGGTGGCGGCCGTGCGCACGAGCTCGCCCACGTCGTACGCGACGTGTCCCGGCATGGTGGTGTCCAGATCGATCACGCAGGCCGCTCGACCGGTTCGGGCGTCGAATCGCACATTGGACAGCTTGGCGTCGTTGTGGACGATCCGCACACATGGGCGCCCCGCCCCGGCCCGGAGCTGCTCTGCGACATCTCCGGCGAGGCGCCGGGCGCGGTCGACCTCTTCGGAGACCCCGGACCGGCGCCCGACGGGATCGGCAGCGGAGACGGCTTCGAGCGCGTCGAGCCGGTGGGGAAGGTCGTGGAAGTGCTCGATGGTGACGGCCAGGGGCGGTGCCGGGAAGTCTGCCAGCGCCACCAGGTAGTCGGCGAAGGCGCGTGCCGACTCGAATGCGTCGTCGGGACCCATGAGGATGCTGCGTCCCACCGTCCCCTCGAGGAAGCGAAAGGCGCGCCATCTCGACCCGTCGGGCGCCCGGAGCGACAGCGCGCCGTCGCCGGTCTCGACCAGCTCCGGACCGCGCCGGCCCTTCGCCCGCAGGTACGCCACCAGCCGTTCCCCGTTCGACAAGACGGCGTCCACGTCGGGAAACACCCGGTCGTTGAGACGTTGCAGGACGTAGCGCCCGCCCGTGCACCTCACCAGGACATTCTCGTGAATATGGCCTCCCGCCAACGGCTCTGCCCCGATGGGCGCCCCTTCGAAACAGAAGGCGTCGATGACCGACGCGGGCACCCCCCATCCGACGCCACGCTCCATGTCCACCATGGTGACACCGGTGCCGCGCTAGAACACGTGCCATGGGCGACCTGCCGGCCTTGGTCCGAGAGGCGCGTCGCGCCGCGTCGAGGTCCGGATTCAGGCACTCGTGCGACGACAGGGTGGGAGAGCTACTCGCCGTTCTGGCGGCCTCGGTGCCGACCGACGGACGCGTGTTGGAACTGGGGACCGGGGTGGGGGTCGGCACCGCCTGGATCGTGCACGGACTGGCCGGCCGCCCCGACGTCGAAGTGGTCACGGTCGAAGTCGACCCCCAGTTGTCCGCCGCCGCCGGGCGCCAGCCTTGGCCGGCAGGGGTGCGGTTCCTCGTCGGTGACGCCGTCGAGTTGCTGCCCTCGCTGGGGCGGTTCGCGCTCATCTTCGCCGACGCACAGGGCGGGAAATGGGAGAGGCTCGATCTGACCGTCGACGCGCTCGGCGGAGGCGGGTTCCTTCTCGTCGACGACATGACCCCCACCGCAGAGTGGGACGAAGAGCAGGCCACGAAGCAGTCCGAGGTCCGAGCTGCCCTCCACCGACATTCCGCCCTCGTGACCTGTGAGACGGACTGGGCCTCGGGGTTGGTCCTGTGCGTACGCAGGCGATGACGGACAGGATCCGGGGTCGCCTCAGGCCGCTGGGTTAGGCTCGCCCCGATCCAAGGAGGGTCGGCCTCATGGTTACCCATTCCCTGCTGGCTGCGGTCGTCAATCTCGACAGCCCCGGTCGCTACCTCCACTGGTCGATCTTCACGATCTCCGAGGCCAACCTGGTCCTCATCGCCGTGATGGTCGTGATCTTCGGCGCCGCGCTGACGATCCCGTTCCCCCATGGTCGAAGGTCCCGGTCGACACCGCCCGGGGCATCTCCCGACGCCGATGCCCCGACCTCGGCCCCGCGCCATGCGGGGACCTCGGCCGACGATCTCGGGGACGACGAAGACGCCGACATGTGGACTTCGAAGCTCCGGCGCCGCGCCCTGGGAGCCCTGCCACCGGGCAAGCTCCTCCCCGACCGCCAACCCGCCTACGTCGCCTCCTGGATCTACGTCTTCGGCGTCGCCTCCCTGGCCGCCCTGGGCCTGGCCATCGTCTCGGGCTTCGCCATCGCCCTCGGCGGCACCGACTGGTGGCACACCAACCCGGTCGGACACTTCTTCAACAGCCTCCACATGTGGAGCGTCGAAGCGTTCATGGCTTTCCTGGTCATCCACCTGTGGGGCAAATTCTGGATGGCCGCCTGGCGCGGCCGGAGGGCGCTCACCTGGGTCACCGGTGTCGTCGCCTTCGTAGCCTCGGTGGTCGAGTGCTTCACCGGCTACCTGTCCCAACAGAACTTCGACTCCCAGTGGATCTCCGCCAGCGGGAAGGACGCGTTCAACGCCGTCGGCGTGGGCGCCTTCTTCAACCTGATGAACTTCGGCCAGATGTTGCTGTGGCACGTGGTGCTGATCCCGGTGGTGCTCGTGGCCCTCGTCGGCGCGCACGTCCTGGCGGTGCGCGTGCGAGGGGTCGTCCACCCCCTCCCCGTCCACCCGGTTCGCGGACGCGCCGCCCGGCGGGCCGCGGCGGCGGCGGACGCCGCCGCTTGGCGAGGCCCGACGAGGCGCTACGACATCGTCAAGGAAGCCACCGTCGCCACTCTCGTCGCCCTGATCCTGGTGGTCGCCCTGGCCGGCCTGCTCTCCTCCCCCGACGTCCCCCCCGTCACCGTCTCGTCGTGGGCCAATGTGGCGCCGGCCGACTTCATCGCCACCGCGGCCAGCGAATTGGCCGGCACCAGCGAGACGGCCACCTATGGACCGCCGTACAACAACGGCACCGGCAGCATCCAGCGCATCCTGTTCTCTCCGCAGACCATCGTCGGGGTGCGCCAGCCGTTGGACGCTGCCCAGACCTTCGTGCTGGGGCCACTCTCGAGGGTCGCCCCCACCGATCCGACCCTCGCCGCTGCCCTAGACCGCTACCAGCGCGCCTCCGCGTCGACCCAGACTGCGTGGAACACGGCGTACTCGAAAGCCGTCACCCACGTCACGTTCCGAAACGGCAATCCCGTCGTGCCCGCGGCAGCCGACGGGCCCTTGCCGACCATGCTGGGCACCGAGACGGTCCTGGCCCGCAGCGGCGCCATCGACGCCGACCTCCTCGCCAACCACGCCTTCTACGGCACGGACTTCACCAAACCGCTGCTGTTCCTCGAAGACGGCGAGTACTTCTCCGACGCCGGGACCGCCCAACACCTCTCGGGCACGCAGTGGGGCGTGATGAACGAGACCGGCAGCTACCCCGGCCAGCCCTGGCTCTGGCTCTACACCCTGTGGTACCAGGTGCATCCCTTCGACACTTCCGCCAACGTGGACCTGATCGCCATCTACCTCACCGGCGTGGCCACGATCCTCCTCCTGGCCGTGCCCTTCATACCGGGACTCCGTGACATCCCCCGCCTCGTCCCCGTCCACCGGCTCGTGTGGCGCAACTGGAACAGCCACAGCGGCACGAGCGGCGACCCCGGAGGATGACCACCACTGCGACGGGAGCCTCCTCGGCCTCCGCCGGTACCAGGCCCGACCTCTAGCACCGGGGCCCCCGGACCTCGAGCCCGACCGGGCTGATCCGGACGGGGAGCACCCGGTAGCAGGCGTCCGCCGTGGCCACGCCTTGCTCGAGCGCCTCCTTGGCCGGGACGGTGGGGCTCAGGATCGTGACCGATCCTCCGTCTCCCCCGGCCCCGTTGACCTTCCAACCCAGCGCACCAAGCGCCGCCGCCGCTTCGATCACCGTTGCGGCGTCGACGCCCACCAGCTCGGGGTGAAGGGACTTCTGGGCCTCGGTGTTGGCGACCATGGCCCGGCCGAAGGCGAGGAGATCCCGGGACGCCACCGCGAGGCGCGCCGCGACCGCCGCCTCTCTCAACGGCGAGAACGAGGTCGGCTCCCGAGAACCCACGACCTCGATGACCCTGCGGTGCACTCCCGAAGAGTCATGGGCCCGACCCAGATAGACCAGGGTCAACCGGGAGCTCAGCTCTTCCCACACCCCCATGGCGTACACCGTGGCCTCAGGATACGGATCGACCTCGAGGTAGTTGATCCCGCCCAAGGCGGCGCTCAACTGGTCCTGGATCCCGCTCTCGGCACCCAGGACCTCGACCTCGAGGCGATGGGCCGCATAGGCGACGTCGCGTGGCGACATGTCGTCGGCGCGCATCGCCGCCAACCCGCCCACCAGGGCGACCGCCACCGCCGCGGACGTCCCGGTGCCACAGCCCGCCGGCACCGAAGAACGGACGCGCACCTCCACCATGCGGTTCCCGGGAGGCGGGAAGGCGTCGATGGCCGCCTCCAACAACGGGTGCCGGGCTGTCCGGGACCGGCCGGGAACGACGGGGTACCGATCGGCGAAGCTCTCCACGTCGAGCACCACGGGGTCCGGGCCCTCCGTGGTGCGGATCGAGACCGCCACCCCGGGGGCCACGGCGATGTTCAGGACCCGACCCGGGCCGCCGAACCACGTGTCGGTCCACCCGCCGATGTCACAGATCCGGACCGGAGCCGACGCCTCGATGGGCGGCTCAGCCACCCCGGTCCTCGGCCGGCGGCCGTGGCTCGCCGCCCCGACCGGCCCACCATCGGGCCGCCCAGGGTGGTCCGTCGTGAGACGCGCTCACCACGGACCGTACGTTGCGGCGTTGGCCGCACGAAGGGCGCTCACGTAGCCCGTGCGCTCGTAGGCCGTGGGGTCCGCCCCGGGCGGCACGGCGAGCCTTCCGCGCAGCTCGCCGACGGTGGAGAAGCCCTTGCGCTCCATCCAGCCGGAGAGCCCGTCCAACAGGGTGGCGGCATGGGCGGGGCCGTGGCGCAGCAGCGACGATGTGGTCATGACGACGTCCGCCCCGGCGAGCAGGTACTTGACGACGTCCTCGGGATCCTCCACTCCCGTAGAGGCTGCCAGCGAGGCGCGCACCCGACCGTGGAGCAGCGCGATCCAGGTGCGAGGGACCCGCGCATCGGCCGGGCCGGAGAGCCCGGCGCCGGGCACGATCGCCAGGGATTCGGCGTCGATGTCGGGCTGCAGGATGCGGTTGAACAGGACGAGCGCGTCCGCGCCGGCCGAGTCGAGCTGCCGTGCCATGTCCCCGGTCGAGCTGAAGTGTGGACTCAACTTGACCGCCACCGGCACGCGCACGGCGTCCTTTACGCGCTGGAGGATCTCGACATGCCGCATCTCGACCTCGCGCCCCGAGACACTGGCATCACCCGGGAGGTAATAGACGTTGAGCTCGATGGCGGCCGCTCCGGCGTCCTGGATCGCCTGGGCGAAGGTGGTCCACCCGCCGGGCGTCACCCCGTTCAGGCTCCCGATCACGGGGATCTCGACCGCGGCCGCGGCCCGCTCGACCAGGCTCAGGTACCGGCGGGGACCGGACTCGTCGCCGGCGGCCGGGGGGAAGTAGGAGAGCGACTCGGCGAAGCTCTCGGTGCCGGCCTCGGCCAGACGCGCGTTGCGCGCCGCCTCCTCGGTCAGCTCCTCCTCGAAGAGCGAGTAGAGGACGAGGGCGCCGACCCCGGCGTCGGCAAGCCGGCACACTCCGTCGAGGGTATGGGACAGGGGGGACGGCGATGCCACGAGCGGGTTGCGCAGAGTCAGGCCCATGTAGCGGGTGGACAGGTCCATCAACGCTCCCTGCGGGCGTCGGCAGGGAAGCGATGCGCGGGCCGCGTCGCCATCTCTTCGTAGGTCTCCCAGCGTTGCCTGACCGCGGCCTGGGCCAGGGCACCCAGGCGGTCGGCCTCGGGAGGATCCGAGTTGGCGAGCGTCGAAAAGCGCAGCTCCCGACGCCGGTACTGGTCGAGCGTGATGCGTGGTCTGGGCGAGTCGAGCAGGAACGGGTTGCCTCCCGCAGCACGCACCATCGGGTCGTAGCGGATGAGGGGCCAGTACCCGCTGGCCACGGCTCGGTACTGCTGGTCGAGCCCGGTCTGCATCTCGATGCCATGCGCGATGCAGTGACTGTAGGCGATCACCAGGGACGGGCCGTCGTAGGCTTCCGCCTCGCGAAACGCCCGCAGCGTCTGTTCGGGGTCGGCGCCCATCGCCACCCGAGCCACGTAGACGCTGCCGTAGGCGATCGCCTGCAGGGCGAGATCCTTCTTCTCGACGGTCTTGCCACCGGCCGCGAACTTGGCGACGGCACCGAGCGGCGTCGCCTTGGACATCTGCCCGCCGGTGTTCGAATACACCTCCGTGTCGAGCACGAGCACGTTGACGTTGTGCCCACTGGCGAGGACGTGGTCGAGGCCACCGAAACCGATGTCATAGGCCCAGCCGTCGCCGCCCACGATCCACACGCTGCGGCGGACGAGATGGTCGACGACGCTGGCCAGATCGACAGCCGAAGGCCCTTCCAACGGGGCGAGCCGGCGCTCGAGCTCGGTCACCCGGAGCCGCTGGGAGTGGAAGTCGGATTCCGAGAGCTGCGGTGCGTCGAGGATGGCGTCGACGAGCTCTCCGCCGAGCTCCCCCCGTAGCTCCTCGAGCCGTGCCCGGGCCAGCGCGAGGTGACGGTCGGCGGCCAGGCGCAGGCCCAGGCCGAACTCTGCGTTGTCCTCGAAGAGCGAATTCGACCACGCCGGTCCCCGCCCCTCGGCGTCGGTGGTCCATGGCGTGGTGGGCAGGTTGCCGCCGTAGATCGACGAGCAGCCGGTTGCGTTGGCGATCACCGCCCGGTCTCCGAAGAGCTGGGACAGGAGCTTCAGGTACGGCGTCTCACCACAACCGGCGCACGCTCCGGAGAATTCGAACAGCGGCTGGAGGAACTGGGTGCCGCGCACCGTGCCGAAGTCCACCCGGGCGCGCTCGGCGACGGGCAGGGTCTCGAAGAACGCGACGTTGTCCCGCTCAGCCGGGGCGAGCGGCTCCAGGGGCGCGAGGTTGATCGCCTTCCGGGACGGGTCGTCGGGCGCCAGGGCGGGACACACCTCGACACAGAGCCCGCACCCCGTGCAGTCGTCCACGTACACCTGCAGCGTGTAGCCGGTGTCGGGGAGCCCCCGGGCCCGGAGCGGCGCCGATCGGAAGGCGGGCGGTGCAGACTCCAACTGCGACCGGCCGTAGTACTTGGCGCGGATCACGCTGTGGGGGCAGACGAATCCGCAGTTGCCGCACTGGATGCAGAGATCGGGATCCCACCGGGCGACGAGCTCGGAGATCTTGCGCTTCTCGTAGGCCGCAGTCCCACTCGGCCAGGTCCCGTCCACCGGCAGGGCGCTGACCGGCAGCTCGTCGCCGCGGCCGGCCATCAACGTGGCGGTGACCCTCTGGACGAACTCCGGTGCGCCCGCCGGGACGAGCGGATCCGGCTCTCGCCTCGAGGTGGCGGCACCGGGCACCTCGACCCGCTCGAGGCCCTCGACGGCGCGGTCGACGGCCCGGAGGTTCGCCTCGATCACGCTGGCGCCACGCCGGTCGTAGCTCTTGGCGATGGCCGCCTTGACCCGGGCGATCGCCTCGGCGCGCTCGAGCACCCCGGAGATGGCGAAGAAGCAGGTCTGGAGGACGGTGTTGATCCGCCCCCCCAATCCCGCCTCGCGTGCGATCCGGCCGGCGTCGATGACGTACAGCTCGATCTCCTTGGCCAGGATCTGCTCCTGGACCGGGCGCGCCAGCGCGTCCCAGAGGTCGCGGGCGGGATGCCCGAAGTTCAGCAGCAGCGTGGCACCTTGGGCAGCGCGACCGAGGACCTCGGCCTGCGACAGCAGGCCGAAGTGGTGACAGCCGATGAAGCCCGCCTGCTCGACGAGATACGGCGCCCGGATCGGCTTGGGCCCGAAGCGCAGGTGCGACGCGGTCCGCGCCCCGGACTTCTTGGAGTCGTAGACGAAGTAGCCCTGGCAGTACAGCCCCGCTTCGGAGCCGAGGATCTTCACCGTGTTCTTGTTGGCCCCGACCGTCCCGTCGGACCCGAGGCCGTAGAAGACCGCCCGCAACGTCTCGGCCGGCTCGATGTCGAGCGACGCCTGGTGGGAGAGGCTCAACCCCGAGACGTCGTCGGTGATGCCGACGGTGAATCTCCGTCGGGGTCGCTCCCGAGCGAGCTCTTCGAACACCCCCGACACCATGGCCGGCGTGAGCTCCTTGGAGGCCAGTCCGAAGCGGCCGCCGGTGATCAGTGGCATGACGTCGCGTTCGCCGTTGCCGTGTGCCTCGGCCACGGCGCAGACCACGTCGAGCAGGAGCGGCTCCCCGAGCGAGCCGGGCTCCTTGGTCCGGTCGAGGACAGCGAGGCGTGTCACCGTCGGCGGCAGCGCGGCCAGGAGCTCCTCGGCCGGGAAGGGCCGGAAGAGGCGTACCGTCACCACCCCCACCCGCTCGCCGAGCGCGCCGAGGTGGGCGACGGTCTCCCGGGCCGTCTCGGCCCCCGAGCCCATCACGACCACGGCACGGTCCGCTTGGGGGTGCCCCGAGTAGTCGACGAGGTGGTAGCGACGCCCGGTTCGGTCCGCGAAACGGTCCATGGCGTCTTGGACGAGCCCGGGCGTGCGGGCGTAGAAGGGGTTGGCGGTCTCACGTGCCTGGAAGTACACATCGGGGTTCTGCGAGGTGCCCCGGATGAAGGGGTGCTCGGGCGACAGGGCGCGCCGGCGATGAGCGCGCACCAGCGCCTCGGGCACGAGCGCCCGCAGATCGTCGTCGGAGAGCATCTCGATGGTGTTGAGCTCGTGCGAGGTCCGGAAGCCGTCGAAGAAGTGCAGGAAGGGCACCCTGGTGGAGAGCGTGGCGGACTGGCTCACCACGGCCAGGTCGTGCGCCTCTTGGACCGAGGACGACGCCAGCATGGCAAAACCGGTCTGACGGACCGCCATCACGTCGGAGTGGTCGCCGAAGATCGACAGCGCCTGGGCAGCCAGGGCGCGGGCTGCGACGTGGAACACGGTCGGCGTCAGCTCCCCGGCGATCTTGTACATGTTCGGGGTCATGAGCAGGAGCCCCTGGGAGGCGGTGAACGTCGTCGAGAGCGCCCCTCCCTGGAGCGCGCCGTGCAGGGCCCCGGCGGCTCCGCCCTCGCTCTGCAGCTCCACCACGGCAGGCACGCCGCCCCAGATGTTGGGCCGCCCCTTGCTCGCCCACTCGTCGGCGAGCTCGGCCATGGGCGAGGCCGGCGTGATGGGGTAGATGCAGCAGACCTCGTTGAGCCGGTAGGCCACCGACGCCGCCGCCTCGTTCCCGTCGAGCGTGACCCGCATCACCCGCGCTCCGAGACCATCTCGATGGCGTGCACGGGACACTGCTCGAAGCACGCGCCGCAGCCGGTACAGCGCTGGTAGTCGAACCGATAGCGATGGCCGACGCCGAGCTTGATGACGGCGTCCTCGGGGCACGCGCCCAAACAGCCGTCGCATTCGAAGCAGTTGCCGCACGACAGGCACCGCGCCGCCTCGTATCCCGCCTCCTCGACCGACAGACCTCCGAGCACTTCGCCGAACCCGGCGACCCGCTCCTCGGGCGCGACCTCGGGCTGGAGGCGGCGGGGCGCGTCGCCGAAGTACCACAGGTTCAACAGGTCGAAGACGGCCACCTCGTGCTTGGGCACACCGGGCACCTCGGCTCCGCGCAGCCAGGCGTCGCTGTGGCGGGCGGCCTTCTTCCCGTGCCCCACGCCCACGGTCACCGTGCGCTCGGCCGGCACCATGTCCCCGCCGGCGAACACCCCGGGACATCCCGTCATCATGGACTGCGACACCACGACGGTGCCGTCCGGGGTGAACTCCACACCCGGGACGGACCGCAAGAAGGTGCTGTCGGTCTCCTGGCCCAGGGCGAGGATCACCGTGTCGGCGGCGAGCTCCTCGAAGCGCCCGGTGGGTCGGGGAAACCCCTCCTCGTCCAGCTCCATCGTCTCGACGGTCAGCGTCGGGCCGTCGAAGGCGGTGATGGTCCGGAGCCAGTTGATGCGAACCCCCTCGCGCTCGGCGTCCTCGGCCTCCTCCTCGTGCGCAGGCATCTGGGCGCGGGTGCGCCGGTAGACGACGAGCGCCTCGTCCGCGCCGAGGCGCCGGGCGGTGCGGGCCGCGTCCATCGCCGTGTTGCCTCCGCCGTAGACAGCGACTCGGCGGCCGATCGACGGCCGCTCGCCCGAGGCCACGCTGCGCAGGAACGACACGGCGTCGACGATCCGCCCCGCGTCTCGGGCCGGGATGTCCACGCGTTTGGACAGATGGGCGCCCACGGCGACGAAGACGGCGTCGAAGCTTCCCTGTCGCCGCTCGTCGGCAAGATCTTCGACCCGGTGCCCGCTGGTGATCTGCACACCGAGGGCCGCGATCCGCTCCAACTCGGCGCCCAGGACGTCGCGGGGCAACCGGTAGGCGGGGATGCCGTAACGCATCATCCCCCCGGGCTCGCTCCCGGCGTCGCGGATCTCGACCTCGTGGCCCAAGCGGACCAGGTGATAGGCGGCGGACAGCCCGCTGGGCCCGGCGCCGACGACCAGCACCCGCTTGCCGGTGCGGACCGGGGGCGACGGCAACGCCCACCCCCGCTCCATCGCCAGGTCGCCGAGGAAGCGCTCGACGGAGTGGATCGACACCGCGCTGTCGAGCTCGGCGCGGTTGCAGGCCCCTTCGCACGGGTGGTAGCAGACCCGCCCGTGGATCGCCGGCAACGGGTTGTCGACCACGAGGGCGCGCCATGCCTCCTCGTGACGGCCGGCTTCGACGTGTGCCAACCAGGCCTGGATGTTCTCACCGGCCGGACACCCGGCATTGCACGGAGGCAGGAGGTCCACGTAGACCGGACGCCGACTCCGCACGGGCCCGGCCCGTGAGTGCTCGTCGGCCAGGCGTGGCAGCCGCGTGACATCGCGCCGGGTCAATTCGTCTCCCTCGCTTCGCCCAGGGGCGTGTGCAGGTGGTCCCGTCCGGGCCGTCTTGTCTCGGTGGGGTGTTGGGCGGCCGTCGGCCTGCCTGCCCGGGTCGGGATCAGGAGCCTCCAGTTTCCCCGATCTCGCCCCGATTGGTCGAGTCGGCGACCCACACGGTCCCGCCCGACGCTCCGTCGTCGCCGGATGCCCCGGTGCCGTTGGCCGACTCTCCGGGCAACACTCCCCGTAGCCCGTTCATGATCCCGCCCAACAACTCCATGGGGACGACGATCTTCGTCGAAGGAGCGGTGCCCACTTGCTTCAACGTCTCGAGGTACTGGAGCTGCATCGTGTTGGTATCGAGGCCTCGCCCGACCACGAGGATGGTCTGGAGTCCTGCCGCCAGCCCTTCGGCCCGGAGAATGGCGGACTGCCGCTCCCCTTCGGCGCCCAGGATGGCGGCCTGCTTGGTGCCCTCGGCCAAGGTGATGGCGGCCTGCTTCTGGCCCTGGGCTTCGGTGATGGCGGCCCGGCGGGTGCGCTCGGCCGACATCTGGCGTGTCATGGCGTCCAGGACACCGGCAGGAGGGTTGACCTCGCGCACTTCCACGGTGGTCACCTTGACGCCCCAGCGTTCGGTGACCTCGTCGAGGCGGACTCGCAGCGACGCGTTCATATCCTCACGTTTGGACAACACGTCGTCGAGGGGCATGTCCCCCACCACGCTCCGAAGCGTGGTGGCTGCGACGTTCTGGGCGGCGGCCGCGAAGTTCTGCACCTGCAGAACGGTCATCGAGGGGTCGACGACCTTGTAGAAGATAATGAAGTCGATCGAAATGGACGCGTTGTCCTTGGTGATGGCCGTCTGGTGCGGGATCTCGAGAAACCGCTCCCGAAGATCCACCCACGAGGTCCGGTCGGTCACGGGGTTGATGAGGACGAGCCCCGGCCCCCTGACCCCCACGGCCCGACCGAGCCGGAACAACACGATCCTCTGGTACTCACGGATGATCTTCACCGAGAACGCCAACATGACGAGCAGGAAGAGGACCACCACCCCGATGACGATGCCGACGATCACGTGTTCCGCTCCTTGTGCTTGTCGAGGCTGAAGGTCCCGTCTTCGGGAAGTGCCTCGATGTCCTCGCCCCAGACGTCCAGGCGCAAACCCGCGGCGCGGAGGACCTGGACCCGGCCGCCCGATCGCACGTTCCCGTTGACCGACACCGCCGACCAGTCCTCTCCGCCGACCCGCACGATGCCCACGGGTGTCAGATCGCCGACGGCGACGCCCTCCGAGCCCTCGAGGGAGTGGACGTGGTGCACGGCAGTGGCCCGCCCCGACAACCCGTTCCACGCCATGATCCCCATCCCGGCCGAGACCACGACATCTGCGCTCAACAGGGCCCACAGGACCGGGGCGGACCGACCGTCGACGGCCATGAACACGAGCCAGGCGGCGGCGCAGACACCGATCACTCCGGCCGCGAAGTGCGCGTGCGGCCCGGTATGGAAGCCGACCAGCGAAGCAAGAACCAGCAGTCCGAGCAGGACTCCGGCGATGACCCACATGGGCGCCTCCTCGTGGTTGCGCCATCGCCATCATACCGCCACGGTACGGCGCCGATGTTGGCGGGCCGACGGCGGCGACCGGATCATCGGGAGGTCCGGGCATCGCTTCCCAGCGGCTGGGCCCAGCGGGACCCGGCGGCGACGTGGCGCTCGTGTTGCTACCCCACCGCAGCGGCGGGTCGGACGATCACGACCGAGCACGGCGCGTGTATCGCACAGTGCCCGCTCACCGACCCGAGCAACAGCCCGTCGAATCCGCCGAACCCCCTGCTCCCCACCACCAGCATGTCGGCACCCTGAGAGGCCTTCACCAGAACGTGTGCGGCGTGTCCTTCGAGAACAGAGCTGCGCACCTGGACCGTTCCGGGGACCACCACCTCATCGACCACGTTCGCGAGTGCTTTCCGAGCCACGTCCGTCGGGTTGGCGGGGGGAGGCAGGCTCTGCAGCCACGCATGTTCGTCCGAGACATGCCAGGCGTGCACGACATCGAGGCTCGCACCGCTAGTTTCGGCGTAACGCGCCGCCCATCGCAATGCCTCTTTCGATTGCTCCGACGCGTCCACGCCGACGACGATCCGCCGGTCCGGTAGGTCTCGAGGCCCTCCGGCCTTTCCTTGCTGTGCAGTCTTGGTCATTGTGCGTCCCTCCTTTGACCACTCCGAGTGCGCGACCATCGTGAACCTGTCCAGATGACCCGGTGGCACCGAGCGCCCAGAACCGGCGGTCCGGTAGGTCTCCCGCCACCATGCTCTCGAAAGGGGGGCACCGATAGAGCCGAAGGTCCCCCCGCCCGGGACCTCCGGACGCATGATGAGAACGAGGCTTCAATAGTGGCAAAGGACCCTTTGCGTTCACCAGGGAGGGGCGTACCGTTTTGGCCAGATGCCGGCAATGCCGACCTCATGAGGAGGCGCGAACCATGCGAGCAGCCATCGGAGACAAAATCGTAGTACGTGGCCACCGTGTCGGAGAGTCCGATCGCGACGCGGTCATTCTGGCCGTCCAGGGCCCAGAAGGAGCCCCGCCGTACCGGGTGCGTTGGAGCGACGACGGGCACGAAGGCATGTACTTTCCTGGGGAAGATGCCGTGGTCGAGCACTACCCGGTCGCGTGATCGCAGACAAGCGAAAAACGCCCGTCCCACAATTGAGGGGAACCGGGCGCCTCTCCTGACTTCCGGATCCCGGGCCTGACGACACCAGGGAACAGGCACTACTCATGGGCTTGTGGGCCCTACCACTGCAACGCCTTGATCAACAAGCCGCTTGCCGAACTGTCTGAGGCCTGCCCAGCCAAATTGGCCACCCCTTCGCCGCTCGCCTCGGGCTCGATATTCACCCTCATCACACCCCTAACCACCTCCTCTCCGGATCCACACTGGACTCAATTGGTACAACAGCGTCGGCAACTCGCCTCTTCCCCGGGAAGCGATTCCTTCTCGTCTTGCTGTTGTGGACCTTCGGCCCTGGTGGACACCGGGCGAACGAGTGACGCTGGGAGCGTGAGTACGCACGAAGACGACGACAGCAGTGAGCAGGCCGACGAAGTCCAGTGGCCGTCTGCGCACCCGCACATTCACCCCCATCCTCACGCGGATGTGTGTGAGCGCTGCGGGTCCAACGACAGCGTACGGAAGGGGCTGTGCCATCGGTGCCGGGAGATCTTGCGCGGCGAGGGGAAGGTTCTGGCGCCTGAACACGCCGAGAAACCACATCAGGCACAGCCCGAACCCCTGCACAGCCCGCCCTGGCGCCGGCGCGGCGCGTAGTCGACTCGGTGCAAGGCAACGGGCGAAGGCTCTACGTACGGAGACACATCGCGAGTCGGGATGGGACGTTCGGCTCTAGCTCTGGCCGTGCTGAACGACGGAGGATAGAGACAGGGCACCCGAGACGTGCCGCAGCGAACGGAGACAAAATGGCGCTCGTGCATCGTGAGAATCATGTGATCGACTGGCCCCCTGTCTCCTGGCAGCGGTGGAGGCGATTGTTCGAGTTGGACAGCGATCAGGAGTGGCTCCGGGTGGAGGAATTCCATGAAGGAGACACCCTCGTCGTTCGGGCGGAATTGCCGGACGTCGACCCGGACAAGGACGTGGAAATCACTACCGAGAACGGGGTGGTACGCATCCACGCCCGCCGGGAGCAGAAGGCCGAGCACAAGGAGAGGCGGGGATACCGCTCTGAGTTCCGGTACGGCGAGTTCGAGCGTGAGATCGCCCTGCCGGGCGGTGCAGTCGCAGAGGACGTGAAGGCCACCTACTCCGACGGGGTCCTCGAAGTTCGGATCCCTTGCCCAGCAAAGACCGAAGCGACCTCCACCAAGGTGCCTGTCACCCGGACATGAACGCCGGACACATCTGAGCGGTCCGACATTGGGTGCATGCTCGGCGCAGTCAGGAGGAGCTACGTGTCCACCCCAAGTGGCCAGTCCACCAACCTCGATCACGGCACTTCGGAAGCCATCCGAGCTGTTCGACTTGTCGGAGAGTCTTGGCGGACGCTGCTCGATACGGTTCGCCCACGACTTGGCTCCCTGCACCGCCGCTCAACGAGCGATCCCGAACGGCCCGCCATCAGTGCCGAGTTGGCCGCGCTCGAAACCCTCATGCACCACCTTGAGCATGTCCATGGGCCGGAGATCGCCACTGTTCACGCCGACCACGTGCAGGACGCGGTCAACCTCGTCCACTACCTGGCCCTGCGACACGAAGACGTCCGCCAGCTCCAGCGCAAACTGGGAGAGCGGGGTCTGTCGTCGTTGGGGCGCTGCGAGCCTCACGTGCTCGCCACCGTCGAGAGCGTTCACGCCGCGCTCGAGGGGCGGGAACCCCACCTCGGGCCGGCCACACTGAGCTTCGAGGAAGGACGTCACGCCCTGGACCGCAACACGGACGCCCTCTTCGGCCCACGACCCCCAGGCCGGGTGCCACGCGTCATGGTCACGCTGCCCACCGCGGCCGCTGACGACTACATGCTGGTGCGACACCTCGTCGCTCGAGGTATGGACGTCGCCCGTATCAACGGTGCCCATGACGACCCAGACCGATGGGAACGCATGGCTCGCAGCGTGCGCAAGGCGTCCGACGAGACCCATCGTCACTGCCGAGTGTCGATGGACCTTCCCGGGCCCAAGATGCGGACGGGCCCCCTGCTCGACGGGCCACGGGTCGTGAAGCTTCGACCTCAGCGAGACCTGCGGGGCGTGCCGATCGCACCGGCGTTCGTCACCTTGGTGCCCGAGTCCGATTCAGACCACCCCTCTCGAGCGCTGCCCGTGGACCCGTCGTGGATCGGGCGCCGTCACCCGGGAGACGTTCTCGATGTCGTCGATACCCGCGGCTCGCCGCGGGAGATCCGGGTGGTGGAGGCCACCCCCAAGCGGCTCGTTGTCGAGGCCTGGGACACGGCCTTCGTGGAGACCGGGACCACGTTGACGTGCGCGGGCGACGCGACCCGGGTGGGCATGCTGGCGCGAATCCCTCAATGCCACGTGCTGGGCGTCGGGGACCTCCTCGTGCTCACGAGCGATTTAGAGCCGGCCGCGCCGTGGCGGCACGGCCAGCCCGGATACGCCCGCATCGGCTGTACGCTCCCTTCCGCCCTGGAGGCGGCCGACGTCGGCCAGCGGGTGATCCTGGACGACGGGAAGATGACCGGCACGATCGACGGCGTGGCGGCAGACGGGCTCAGGGTCCGGATCCTCACCGCCTCACCGAAGGGCTCGCGTCTTCGCGCCGAGAAGGGGATCAACCTGCCCGACACCGCTCTCCCCTTGGCCACCGTGACCGACGCCGACCTTCCGCTGCTCGAGGTGGCCGCCGCCCACGCCGACATGGTGGCAGTGTCGTTCCTGCGTAACGAGCACGACGTCGACCAGGTCCACGAGTACCTCCGACGCGTCGGGGGTGAACATCTCGGCCTCATCCTGAAGATCGAAACCACCGCGGCGTTCGCCCGCCTTCCCGAGATCCTCCTGCATGCCATGCGGTCTCCCCTCGTGGGCGTCATGATCGCCCGGGGGGATCTGGCCGTCGAAGCCGGCTACGAACGCCTCGCCGAGGTTCAAGAGGAGATCCTGTGGCTGTGCGAGGCGGCTCACCTGCCGGTGATCTGGGCCACCGAGGTGCTCGACCAGCTGGCGCGCACGGGACAGCCCTCTCGTGCCGAAGTCACCGATGCGGCCATGTCCCAGAGAGCAGAATGCGTCATGTTGAACAAAGGGGCTCACGTCGACACCGCCATCGTCGTTCTCGATGACATCCTGCGGCGCATGTCGGGACATCAGCGCAAGAAGACGCCCCTCCTTCGACCCTTGCGCAGTTGGGTCGACACGGCATAATCGTTCGCCTCCTTCCGGGGATGGCGCGCTTCTCTCGGGTCGGCGAACGAGTGGTGACTCAGCCGAGCGACTCCCACAAGCCTGCGCGCGCGTCCGGGTGGGCAACCTCACTGATCAACAGGCGCGCCTGGGCCCGCTGACTCCGGCCGAAGAGAAGGGCCCGTCCCTGTTCGGTGACCACCGCCGAGTGCTGGAACGAGGTCGTCGGCTCGACGAGCCGCGAGACGATGGTCGACGTGTCGCTCTTGGCGTGCCACGAGGGCAGGGCCACAACGGCGTGTCCGCCCTCGGAGTGCAGGGCTCCCACCACGAAATCAGGCTGGCCTCCGAATCCCGAATAGATGCGGCCATGGACGAAGCTGGCATTGGCCTGGGCGCAGAGATCGACCTGCAACGCCGTGTTGAGCGAGCACATCATGGGATGCGCGGCAATGTTGCTGGGATCGTTGACGGTTTCTGTCCGAAGCACCCGCACCCTCGGGTTCCTGTCGACCCACGAATAGAGCTCCGGCGTTCCGAAGAGGAACGTCGT
>JARLGQ010000156.1 GCA_031292675.1 Acidimicrobiales bacterium | reverse complement strand
TCCAGCGGGGTGGCGTTCGGGCCGCGCTGGCGTGGCTGACGGTGGCGACCGCCCCCGATGGGGCACTTCCGGGTCCTGTGCTGCGGGAGGTGGCACGGCGCCCCAAGCGAGGCATGAGCGCGTCGCTCCTCGACCTCGTAAGCAAGAAGGGCTCGGTCGACGACCTGGCGAGCCTGGCCGGCTGGCTCGAAGGCAAGGGCAGTGCCAGAGAGGCTGACAAAGTGCGAGACCTGGCCGACGACATCAAGCGCGTCCGCGACGCAGCCGAGCGCGGCACGACCGCCGATGTCCTGGCCGTGCTGCGATCTCACATCGGCGACGGCGGACTGGACGCGAGTGCCACGGCGCTCGACCAATGGAGCCATGGTGCCAGCGCCGCCCACGGTGACGATCTCGATGCTCTGGCGGAACTGGCCGACCTCGAGAGCGATCCGAGCCGGTTTCCTGCATGGCTCTCGGAACAGTTGAGCGCCCCTGTCGACGTTGGTGGGGTCACGCTGGCATCGATCCATGCCGTGAAGGGCCGGGAGTGGCCACATGTCGTGGTGCATCACGCCACCGCCGGGCTGTTGCCACACCGACTAGCCGAGGACATCGAGGAAGAGCGGCGGGTGTTCCACGTCGCCTTGACTCGCTGCCGGTTGAGCGCGTCGATCATCCCCGGGTCGCCGCCGTCCCCCTTTCTTCTCGAACTCGACGCACCCGGCGAACCGACTACGCATGCCGAGGAGCCAGGTGTGCCGGCGCCCCGGGCCCGCGAGACCGGCTCTCGGCCGGCACCTCGACGCCGTCAGGCGGAAGTTGGGGCCGAAGTCCTCCTGGGGTCGGTGGGATCGCGCTTTACCTACCGCGGCCACGATCACGAGGTCGTCGAGCTCGCGAGCGATGGCGTTCAGGCGCTCGTTGGCGGGGGCCCGGCAACCACGTTGATCGCGTTCGGTACATCCGTGACGGTCGGGGGCCAGCCGGCCGTGCTCGTCCATCCCCGCTTTGCCGAGGCCCGGGAACGACTGCGGGCATGGCGAGCCGAGCGGGCCAGAGCGGCGGGCAAGCCGGCGTTCGTCGTGTTCGACGACAAGACCCTGTGGCTCGTCTCCGCCGTCCTGCCGATCACCGAGGCCGGGCTACTAGCGATCAGTGGAATCGGCCCGGTGAAGCTGGAGAGCTATGGCGACGAACTCATCTCGATCGCCGAGCAACTCCGGACCAGCTAATGCCGCGACGGGCCAACGTCCGCCCGGTTTCCGATGGTCCAGGGTCCCTACGAAATAGATCTGGCCTTGGGCTCGCGAATACCGGGCGGTTGCCGCCGCGGGACAGCCTACGTCGACCCCGCGCGCAAGCGAAGCACTTTCGGTGCGGTCAACAACCTGTACGAGTAGATCATTGCTTGCTCTTGTTAGCATCTGGATCGGCCATCGAGTGACCTTCGGCCCTAGCTCCGAAGTGACCTCGGCTGCAAGCTGGAAGTCTCCGATGACCATGAGTGGAGGTTGAGGCCATGAGCCGCAATCGTGTCTTCGGTGTGCTTGCGGTGGCTGCCGCGGCGGTTGGGGTGGCGGCGCTCGAGACCGTCGCTGGTAGGCGCTTCTCCCGCAGATTGGCTCATGCGGTGACCAGGACGACGCGCTACCAAAGCGGGCGCCTCGAGGGCTTTCGCTACCGGCTCGCCGGCCGCCACCCGGATCCGACCGTTGAAGACCGAGTGCTCGCCGACCGGGTCCGTTCAGTCCTCGGTCCCGTTGAGCATGACCTCGACATCCCCCGCGTCCACGTGATGGCCGAGGGTCATGACGTGCTCCTGCACGGAGACGTCGTCTCAGACAAACAGGAGGCGACCCTTGTCGAGGCGGTCCGACGCATCCCCGGAGTGCATGGGGTGGAGTCCCATCTCCACGTGGGCCTCTTCCCTGGTGACACCCAGCCGTCGGAGGGGGAAGAGCATCAAGCTGTGTCGCGGGCCTTGACCGCGGTCCTTGCCGCCGCCCATGGGGGCGGTGCATTACCTGGCTCGGAGCGCTCTGCTGTGCGAGCGGTGCTGTCCACGTTTACGGCCCAGTTGCCTCGTGGGGAGCGTCGTCACTTCCTCTCTCATCTGCCGGAGGACCTCCGCGCCCTTGGCGTAGAGCCACGGCCGAGAGGAGCCGGGCACCCCCACGTGCGGCGCCTTGAGGACTTTGTCTCCGCCGTCGGGCTTCCTCCGGCCGAGCGTGAGCAGCAGGAAGACATCATCGAATCGGTCCTCGGCGCGTTGCGCGAGTTCGTCCCCGAAGAGGCCCTCGACGTCGCGGCCGTACTGGCCCCAGAGCTACGCCAACTCTGGAAGACAGCGATCCCTCACTGACGTACTTGGAGTCAAGATGTTCGAGCACATCCTTACCGCGTTGGACGGCTCTCAACATGACAGCAAGACGCTTGCGGCGGCGGAGGAGCTGGCAAGGCTCTCGGGAGGGCAAGTGCGTGTCCTGCATGTCTGGGGCGGCCACTTGAGCGATCGAGTCGGTTTCGGCCCGGATGAGGCGCACGACCACGGTTCCAAGCTTGTCAACACGGCCGTGGCCGACCTGGTTGCTGCGGGGCTGAAGGCGACCGGAACGGTTCGGGACTCACCATCGGGTCTCGTGGCGACCGAGATCCTCGAGGAGGCAGAAGAATCTCGCGCCTCTGTGATCGTCATGGGTTCCCGCGGAAGAGGTGATCTCAAGGGTCTCTTGATGGGAAGCACGACTCATAAGGTGCTTCAGCGGGGCCGATTGCCGGTCGTG
>JARLGQ010000155.1 GCA_031292675.1 Acidimicrobiales bacterium | reverse complement strand
CGGCTGGGAGCTCTACGACGCCGGGAAGAACGCCAGCACAAAGGCGGTGAGGGCGATCGCCAACGTTCCCACCGTGATGGCGGTCGCCCGCAATTGACTGATCGGGCCTCCCTGCTGACCCGCTCGGCTCGATAGCGCTCGCCCCGCCGACAAGGCGACGGCCCACACCAAGGCACCCGCGGATATGCACGCCAGGGCGACGATCAGGTCGGTCCCCCGCAGGGGCCAGATGCGCCGCAGGATCACCGCGATGCAAGCAGCGACGGCGAGACCCGAACGGTTCCAGGCGAGTTCGGTCCGCTCGCGTGCCGAACTTCGGTCAACGGGTGTTCGATCGGGCACCTGCCTCTCAACTCCGTCCGTAAGCAGCGAGGATGGCGGCGATCACCGCGACGGCCACGACGCCCAAGGCGAGGATGACCGGCATCGGGGAACGCGGCAGCGGTTCCCCTCTTCGCATCGCCCTTTCGTTGGAACGCCAGTGCCAGAGACTTGCTCCGGCCACCCACGCACCCAAGACCACCAAGGGCAGGCCGAGGAGTCTCCGCCCTCCTGCGACACGGAAGTTCGGAAGCAGCTGTGTGGCGGCGATGCCGGTGGCGATCAGGGCGAGAGCCGTACGGTTCCAGGCGAGAAAGGTTCGTTCATTGGCGAAAGAGAATCGGACGTCAGGCTCTTCCTCGGTTGATTCCTCTTCGGTCATTCCCAGAGCCTTGCACGTCTCGTGGCTCGGCTCGATCCGTGGGCAGGAGGGGCCGTGGACCTACCCCCGGCCCCTGGATGCGATGAGTGGAGATGACCTCCGGCTTCGAAACCCCCCGTCAGATTGCCCGCTTCATCGATTTGTCCGCCCCTGTGCCCGGAAGCGATCAGCCATGGCTGACATGACCGAAAGCGCGAATGTCGGCGTCTCGTGTACCAAGAAAAGGAAGCGGTGCTTGTTGAGCACCGCCAGCACGGTGTCGGCAGTGGCGACGGCGGTCGCCATGCGCGGAGAGGAGTCGACGAGCGCCATCTCGCCGAAGACGTCGTCGGGCCCGAGGATGGCGATGACCCGCTCCGTCGTCTGAAGTTGGACCTGACCGTCGATGATCCCGAACATCTCTTCGCCCATGTCGCCTTCTCGGAAGACGACGCCGCCGGCAGGGACGTTCAGGGTGTGTTGCGCATTGCGGAACAGGCCGGCGACCGGGCGCATTGCGTGGGACGACGAGGGAGCGGGGGCGTAGTTGGGATGTTGCTCGGGTGGGTACCACTTGCCGTCTGACGCCACCCACCAGCCTGGCCCTTGCGATTGGTCACTCATTGCAGACCACCTCCACCCCGCACGGTAGTGGCAGGCCGAGTGCCTCGAGACTGCGTGGGGGCTGGTGTCGAGGCCCAGTGGGCGGCTCCCATCCGGGACGTCCCAGGGCCGCTCGCCTCAGGGGCGTGACGGGCGGCCCCGGGGCCAGGAGCGCGGCGCTACCCCGCCGGAGCCGGTACGGGGCTTTCCGCTGACAGCACGGGCACGGGGACGGGCACTGGCCCGGGCTCGACGGTCCCAGCCCCCTCGTTGAGGGCCCGGTCGACTTCTTGGGTGTGCTTCTGGGGAGAGAGCATGGAGGCTTCGAGGTCCATCTCGATCTCGGCGAAGATCGCCCGGTTTCGACGACTCAACATGAAGAGCCACCCCGAACCGACCAGCATGTAGGCGAGGAAGATGTACGGGAAGATGTCGACGGGGAAGGGCGGCACAGGGTAGAAGCTCCCGATAAGCGGGACCATCAGCAGCAAGCAGGCCATGGCAGCGACCACGACGTGCCGGGACCGCAGCTCTCCCTGCTTCTTCAGGTACATCGGGGCGGCCACCGAGATGAGGAAGTATGCGGTGAGGAAGCCGAACGCCGCCAGGGTCCCCGCGTCGCCGAACGTGGTCAGCGGGTTGGTGAAGATCTCCAGGACCACAGGGATCGTGACGATGGCGAAGACGTACACGGTGATGGCGACGTGCGGCGTCTGGTTGTCCTGGTGCGCCCGACCGAGGTGCTTGGGGAAGATCGTGTGCTGGGCCATCGGATAGATGATCCGGGACCCCGCATTGAGGCACGAGAGGGTGAGCGAAAAGAAACTCACCATGGCTCCGAGCGCCACCGGGACCTTGAAAAAGGTTACGCCGTAGATCTTCGAGAGCACCGTCAGCGGCAGCGCGATCTTGTCGAGTGTCGTGCCGTAGTGCCGGGTGCCGAAGACTTCGACGTAGCTCATGAACACCATGAACGCCCCCGTGATGAGCAGGCTGAGGATCACCGCTCGCGGGACGTTCTTCAGCGGATTCTTCGCCTCGCCTCCGAGGGTGGTCGCACTCTCGAAGCCGACGAGCGAGAAGATGCAGATCACGACGGCGAGGCTCAGTCCATGGAAGGTCATGCCCTTCGCCTTGACAATGGTGGTGTCGACCGTGATCCCATGCTTGAACAGGACGACGAAGGCGAGGCTGAGAATGCAAGCCACGGACACACACTCGAACACGAGCGTGAGCAGAGACGAAACGTGGATGTCCTTGTAGGCGATGAACCAGCAGACCGCCCCACTCAGTATGAAGAAGATCACGGGGGGTACGTTGGTGTGTATCCCGATGCCCGACAGGAATTGTGCGGCGAAGATCGCGAAGCCCGCCAGGCCGGCAACGCCGATGAAGAGGTACGCCCAGATCAGGCTCCATCCCGATACCACGCCCGATGTGGGTCCGAGTCCCCGTCCGGTGTAGCCGTACATGGACCCCGCCAGGGCTGACCGCTTTGCGAATTGGTTCAGGCAACCGACGACGAAGAGCAGCATCACTGTGCCGAAGGCATATGCGAGCCAGGTCCCGTTCCCGGCGTCACTGAAGCAAAGGGCGATGATCAGGACGGCCGTCATCGTCGGGGAGATCACCGCGATGGACTGGGCCAGAACGGTGGGAAAGCCCAACGCGTTCTTCCTCAGCCCGGGACGGGTGCCGGGCGCAGTCGGCGGTGTTCGCGAAACGGTTGTCTCCATGGCGCTCAGCTTCCTCTCTTGTCGGTATGTAGCCCGATGGATTGCATCTATGGCCCAATATCAAGCAGGAGAAAGATGAATACAAGCGATCCCGCGTTAAGCCCTATTAATCCCTCATATCATTCGTGTTTCCGAGCCGGCTTCAGGGCTTGCGTGTGAGGATCGACGCGCAAATAGACGTCGGCCCGGTAAGAGGATCGTCGAAGAAAAACGGCTCGGACTTTTGCCGATAGGACCCACGACAAGGAGATGTCTCCGGGTGCAAATCGGCCCGGTGTATATGCCAAATTCCCCTTCGGGGATGGGTGGTCGCCCAGGCGACGAAACCGAGACCTAGGGGACGAACACCGCGTCGGGGAACGACTGGTCTTCGAGGAGGAGATCTTCATAGAACGCTCCGAAGCCGCGATCGGGGTGGACGATGGCGATCTCGAGCACCCAGAGATTTGGATTCGGGCGGAACGGGACGTCGGCCAGGGCACCGTCGTAGTGCGCGGAGTGCGGGTAGTCAGAAAGTCGGTGGCCCGAGAGGTCCAGGTTCAACTTCCACCCGAGTTCCTCAGTGGTCCGTACGGCATAGTTGTACAGGTCTTGTCCGGTGATCCCTTCCTCGAACCACACACGCCGGACATCTTCCCAGATGGCCCGGACGTCACGCTTGGCCCGGTGGTGGTCCGGATCGTCACCGAAGACGAAGGTGTCGCCGGCGTCGCCCTCAGAGTCCCTGAAGATGGGACCGATGTCGACAAAGAAGATGTCGTTCTCCTTGAGGACGACCCCTGGCTCGGAACGCTCCATGAAGTCCTTCGTCGTGTTGGAACCGCACCGGACGATGATGTGGTGCCAACCCCGGCGCATCCCGAGAGAGGTGAGGATGGAGCGAGCGATGTCCTTCGCCTCCTCCTCCTTCATCCCCACTTTGACGCGGTCGGCGATCATGTGGACGGCGCGCCGGGTTCGGGCCCGGACGTAGAGGAGTTCCTGGATCGAGAACCGCTCGCCGGTTGCCTCGATGCTCTCCATGTCGGTCGCCGATTGCATTTCTTGGCCTCCTGGTGATCCTCTGGTGTTGCTAATGGACTGTCTGCACGTTGCGGGCGTCCTTGGCCGCGACCAACAACACCTCGGCCCGGCGCCCTTCTGCTCCCAGGCGGTGGGGGCGTTCCGCGTCGAAGTGGGCGGTCACTCCCGGACCGAGATGGTGGACTTCGCCGTCGTATTCCAGACGGAGGATGCCTTGAACCACATACAGCCACTCTTCGCCCCTGTGGTGGGCCGGGGGAGTGAGCGGGCGGTCCGGGTTGACGGTGATGCGCAGCGCCTCGAGCGCCGAGGAACCCGCATACCCGCTACACGCCGCGATGGAGAGCCCTTTGGACTCGTGCCGAGGCGCACCCTCGTTGGAGATGGCGAGCGGGCTGGCGTCCTGGTTCTCTCCCAATAGGGAGCTGACCGGGGTGCCCAATGCTTCGGACAGCGTGAGCAGTGCCGCGATCGACGGTTGGCGTTCTGCGGATTCGAGCCGGGACAGGTGGGCCTTGGACAAACCCGCAAGCTCTGCGGTCTGGTCGAGCGTGAGTCCAACCCGCTCTCGCGCCGCCCGGAGACGTTCACCGACAGAGGCCAGGAGGGCTTCGGTGTCTGAGGCCATGCGGGAAGCTTAGGGATGTGTTGCCTGTGAGACAACAAAAGTTGTCAGAGTTCACACGGACGAAACGTCCGGCTTTCCGATCCTGCCGAGGGGATCAGCGCCCCACGAGCTTCTCCCGCTCCCGGGCGGCGACGAGCTCGGCGAATCGGGCCAGGACCGGGGCGCGCTGTGGCCTGAGAGCGCGGAGCGCCCCGTTGGTGTCCTCGTCGATGGACTCGGGGGTCGTGCCGGCGCGAACGGCGTCTTCGCCGAAGGCGTCGAGGAACGCGGCCACCGCCACCTCGTCGACCTCGAGATGGAACTGCAGACCCCACGCCCGGGCCCCGATTCTGAACGCCTGCCCTTGGTAGAGGGAGCTGGACGCGAGATGAACCGAACCCGGTGGAAGGGCGAAGGTGTCCCCGTGCCAGTGGAGGACGGTCAGCCGGTCCGGCAGGCCGGCCAGGAGCGGATCGTCCGCGGCCTGCTCGGTGAGCTCGATCGAGGCCCACCCGACCTCGGGACCGGACGGCCCCCGGAACACCGTTCCACCGCCGGCGAGGGCCAGGAGTTGGGCACCGAGGCACACCCCGACGGTCGGCATCCCTCGGGCGATCGCGTCGGAAAGCAGGTCGAGCTCGGCTCGTCGGGTGGGGAAGCCCCTGTTGTCTGACGCGGACATGGGACCACCCATGACCACGCATCCGGCGAAGCCGGCGAGGTCTGAAGGCACTGGCTCGCCGGCGAAGACCCGTCGGATGTCCAGCTTCACATCGGCAGCCGCCAGCGCGTCACCGATCGCGTAGGGGCGCTCTGGCTCCACGTGCTGCACGACCAGACACGTGGGTGTGGTGCCGATGGGGTCCTCCAGGCGTCGGGACATAGGCCGAAAATAGTCTCACGCCCGACCGTCGGCGGACATAGGCCCCAGGACCGAAGGCTGACCCTGGTGGTCGTCCCTCATCCGTGGCGCCTCGGCACGCCCGCTGGGCGTCGCCGTCCGGTGCTCGCGGATCCACGCGCGTTCGCGCGAAGATCGGTGCGTCGGGCCCGGTACCCCTCCCAACTCGAACCCGCCCGGGTAGGTGTGACGCTCATGACAACCCTGCATTCACCGACCGACGTCAGCCCCGAAGCGGTGCCGGCCCTACCTCCCCAGGTCCTGGTGCTCTTCGGTGCGACCGGTAACCTTGCCCAACGAAAGCTGTTGCCCGGCCTCCTCCATCTGGCGCGGGCGGGCCTGCTCCCCGAGCACCGGATCGTCGGGACCTCGTTGGAGGACATCGACGAACAGCAGTTTCGCGAGCTGGCCCGGCAAGCATGTGACAAATTCGCGCGCAACCGTGTCACCGAGACGGAGTGGGCGGAATTCTCGAAGCGATTGACCTACGTTCCCCAGAGTGCCGGACCGGGCGGTCTGTCCGAGGCCGTGACGCGTGTCGAAGGGGAACTGCCCGGCTTGCCTCGACGGTTGCACTACCTGAGCATTCCTCCCAGTGCGGCGGGCGAGGTGGTCAACATGCTGGCCGAGGCCAACCTGGTCGATCGTGCCCGCATCATCATGGAGAAGCCCTTCGGGACCGATCTCGCCAGCGCACAACTGCTCAACGAGACGGTGCACGAGGTCTTCTCCGAGTACCAGATCTTCCGGATCGACCATTTCCTGGGCAAGGAAGCGGCCCAGAACATCCTGGCGTTTCGCTTCGCCAACGGCCTCTTCGAACCGATCTGGAACCGTGAGCACATCGAGCACGTCCAGATCGACGTCCCCGAGACCATCTCGGTGGACGACCGTGGCACGTTCTACGACTCCACCGGGGCTTACCGGGACATGGTGGTCACGCACCTACTCCAGATCCTGGCGTTCATGGCGATGGAGCCCCCGACCGCCCTCGAACCTCGGGCCATCAGCGAAGAGAAGAACAAGGTGTTCCGATCCCTCCAAGACATCGACGTTCGAAACGTCGTCAGAGGGCAGTATGAGGGTTATCGTTCGACGCCCGGCGTGGCACCTGACTCCGACACTGAGACGTTCGTCGCCCTTCGCTGTGTGATCGACAACTGGCGATGGGCCGGGGTCCCGT
Source organism: Acidimicrobiales bacterium (assembly GCA_031292675.1). Taxonomy (GTDB): domain Bacteria; phylum Actinomycetota; class Acidimicrobiia; order Acidimicrobiales; family UBA8190; genus Chersky-840. The sequence goes on along the minus strand of JARLGQ010000155.1, from coordinate 9,811 downwards.
TCTATCTCCGCACCGGAAAGCGCATGGCCGAGAGCGCACGGATCATCTCCATAGCATTCCGGGAGCCTCCCAAGAGCATGTTTCCGGCCAACTCAGGTGTCGGGACGAAAGGGCCCGACCACCTCACGTTCGATCTTGCCGACGCCTCGAAGCTCTCACTGTCGTTCTACGGCAAGCACCCCGGTCCCGGAATGCGTCTCGACAAGTTGAGCCTGCAGTTCGCCCTCCATGAGACCGGGCAGGAAGGCGACGTCCTCGAGGCGTATGAGCGCCTGATCTACGACGCCATGAGTGGCGACCACACCCTCTTCACGACCGCGGAGGGTATCGAGCGGCTGTGGGAAGTGTCGACGCCACTTCTGGAGTCACCTCCAGAAGTGGAGCTCTACCGTCAGGGATCTTGGGGCCCCAGCTCCATTCGCGACCTCATTGCGCCGCATGTGTGGCGGCTTCCGTTCGAGCGCGGATGGCGCCAGAGTCGCTGATTCGGAGCGCCGACAGCCCCGTCGGGCGAGGTGCCGTGTGGATCAAGGAACAGCTGCCTGGATGCTCCATATGCAGTTGGAAGTGATCTGCAGGGAGAAGGTTCCCTGGTCCTCGTAGTACTGGGTCCCCGAACCACCGGTGCCCGTCTGGCTCACAGCGGCGTCATTGAGGTCACGGCCGCTTCCGTTGAAGACCTCGACGGCGAAGTTTCCTACGCCGCCGTTGGCGGAGCAGTTGTAAGTCCACTGCACGTCCCACTGGGCGGCGTTGGCAGGGACGACGAACGATGGCGTGGTCTCGCCTCCCTCGTTGCTCAGGGTGAGCAACGTCTGGGCCGGAGCCGGTTTCGGCGCGGGCCGAGGGGCCGGACTCGTTGTGCGTGGCACGGTCACGGGGGCAGTCGTCGGTGCAACGGTCGTCGGTGCCACCGTCGCGGGGGGAGCTGTTGTCGGAACAGTGGTCGGTGCAACCGTCGTGGGGACCGCCTGGGTCGTGGGAACCTCGGTGGTGGTCGTCGGGGAGGAGGTCGTCGAGGACCCTCCCGCCGCTTCGACGATCGGAGTGGGACCGGTGGCGTTGTGCTGTGTGCTCGCGATCCCCACCACGATGACGAGAACCAGCACGAGCACCATCGCCAAGTCGATCATCACCCTTGCCGGGGGCGAGGACGAAGCGAGGCGCCGCCGCCCATGCCGGCTCTCGTTGGACGAATGTGCGGAGCCTTCTGGGAGGGCTTGAGGGGGTCCGGTCGCCTTTGGGTAGGCGACGTGCCCGGTCCAGGCCGCGCCGTCCCAGAACCTCAGACCATCTCCGAGCGGGTTGTCGTACCAGTCTGCCGGCGGGCTTCCAGCGGATGGCCCCGCGGCCGGGGGGCCCGATCCAGAAACGTTCGGCACAGGGGATTCCGGCTGTGGTCGCCCGTCCGAGGTCACCACACCACCGTCTCTTCCCGGTCTCTCAGATTCGCCCTCACCGAAGTGTCTCCGACGGACTCCATGATGCCTCCGGAGCAAACCCACCAGGAATCGTCAATTTTGGGTGGGGCGCCGGATCACCGCTCGGTGTGCGGCGAGCGAGCCCCGACGGTCTACTGGCGGGCAAAGGCCACGATGTCATGTATCTGAATGCCGAGGGCGGGGAGCGATCCCACGAACCCGGCGTCTCCGAAGGCAAACACCCCTCCGTCGTTGCCCACCATCCAGTAACCCCTGCTGTCGTGCGTGGAGACGACTCCCACGACGTCGCGAACGTGGAGGCCGAGACCGGGGAGCGATCCCGCGAATCCGGCGTCTCCGAATGCGAACACGCCGCCGTCGGATCCGATCATCCAATAGCCGTCGTCCGAGCTGGTGGGCACCGCCCCCACGACGTCCTGCACGCGGACACCGAGACCGGGGAGCGATCCCACGAACCCGGCATCCCCGAAGGCGAACACGCCGCCGTCGGATCCGATCATCCAATAGCCCTTGCCCGTGGGCGTGGGCACGACGGCTGCGACGTCGTGTACGTGGAAGCCGAGGCCCGGGAGCGATCCCACGAACCCGGCATCCCCGAAGGCGAACACGCCGCCGTCGGATCCGATCATCCAGTAGCCCCTGCCGTCCTGTGTGGGGACGGCTCCCACGACGTCCTGCACGCGGACACCGAGGCCCGGGAGCGATCCCACGAACCCGGCGTCCCCGAAGGCGAACACCCCTCCGTCTGATCCGATCATCCAGTAGCCCCTGCTGTCGGCGGTGGGTACCACCGCCACGATGTTGTTGACGTGTACCCCGAGACTCGGGAGCGATCCGTCGAAGGGCGCCCCCCCGAATGCGAACAGGCTGCCGTCGCTCCCGGCCATCCAGTAACCCGATCCCTGGTAGGTGAACCGATCGGCGAGGACCGTGGGGCTCGTGCCCCCCGGCGTGACGACGGTGACGTCGACAGTGCCCACCGAGCCCGCCGGCGCCGTGGCGGTGAGCGAGGTGGCCGAGTGGACGGAGAAGTTCGTGGCCGCCGAGGTGCCGAAGCGCACGGCCGTGGTTCCGGCGAAGTTGGTTCCGATGATCGTAACCGAGGTCCCACCGGCTGCGGGACCGGAAGAGGGGCTCAGCGCGCTGACCGTGGGTGAAGACGGCGGTGGGGAAGCAGTGAAGGTGAATTGGTCCGCAGGCGCGTCGACCGGCGAGGTGCCCTCGCCGGTGGTGACGGTGACGTCCACGGTGCCCGTCCCCGCGGGCGTGGCCGCTGTGATCTGTGAGTTGGTGTTCACGATGAAGGCGGCAGCAGCCAGCGTGCCGAACGTGACGGCGGTGGCTCCGGCGAGGTTGGTCCCGGTCACGGTGACCGTGGCGCCCCCTTGGATGGGCCCTGAGGAGGGGTTCAAGCCGGTCACGGTGGGGGGCGGCGGTGGCGTAGAGGAGAAGGTGAACTGGTCCGCGGGCGCGCTGATTGCCGAGGTTCCTCCCGCCGTGGTGACCGTGATGTCCACCGCTCCGACAGACTCCGGCGGCGAGATGCCGGCGATCTGGGTTGCGGACACGGGGAAGAAGGTCGCCGAGACCGTGCCAAACCTGACGGTGGTGGCCCCGGAAAGGTCGGTTCCGGTGATGGTGACGGAAGTTCCCCCGCCGGTGGGGCCCGTGCTCGGGCTCACTCCGGTGACAGATGGAGCCGGCGGCGGCGCGCCATCCGATGCGCTCAGGAGCACCCCGATCGAGGACGACGTGTTCGCCGGGGACTGCGGTGCAGCGGGTGACGCGGCACCTGAGACGTCGGGGTCGAAGGCGGCGACGTTTCCCGAGGCAGTCAAGGCGTAGGTGAAGCCCGGAGTGGTTCCGGCCGAGGCGGTGGAGGAGGGTACGGCGTAGCCGAAGTAGAGCTCGCTGCTCCCGGTCGGTGTGAGAGCAGGGAACGACACCGTCGTGGACGAAGGGTTGTTGAGGGTCCCGGACGTGTCGAGCGTCCACGCCGTGCTCGCCCCCCACCCGGCGCTGAACTCCTGGGCACCGTACTCGGCGCTCTGGGTGCCGAGGGCGCTCGACCAGGTGAACGTGACGGTCGAGGCACCGGTGGCGGTGACCTGGCCGTACCAGATCTCCTCGTCGGTGGTACCGGTCCCCGAGAACTGCACTCCCTTGGTCCAAGCGGTGACCCCGCCTCCTGAGATGGACGACACCGTCGGCGTCGTCGTGCTCAGCTCGGCAAAGACCACGAGCAGGTCACCCACGGTTTGGGGCGACACCGCCAATGTGGTGAGGGCGACCCCGTGTGCGGAGGTGATGGTGCCGGCAGGTCCGGTGACGAAGATGAACTGGTCCGAAGGCGGGTTGGGGGTCGACGTCCCTGACCCGGTGGTCACGCTGATGTCGACGGTCCCCAGGGGCTCGGGCGGCGCTGTGGCCGTCACCGAGGTGGCGCTGTTCACGGTGAAGGCAGACGTCGCCACAGCCCCGAACCTGACCTGGGTGACCCCGACGAAGTTGGTCCCCGTGACGGTGACGGCGGTGCCTCCGCCGGTGGGTCCCGTGCTGGGGCTCACGGCGGTGACAGTGGGGAGTGGTGTGAGGACGAACGTGAACCAGTCCGCGGGAGCGTTGACCGCCGACGTCCCGGCCGGGGTGGTCACGGTGACGTCTACGGTTCCTGTCGCCGCCGGTACAGCAGCAGTGATCTGCGTGGCGCTGTTGACCGTGAAGCTCTGGGCCAGAACCGTACCGAAGCTGACCGCGGTGGCGCCGGTGAAGTTGGAGCCGGTGATCATCACCGAGGTCCCCCCCTGGGTGGACCCCGTGCTCGGGCTCACCGCGGTGACGGTGGGTGACGTGGGCGTAGTGGCTCCCGTGGCGACTGCGAACCCCGCCGCCCCCACAGCGGCGACTGCGGCGCCTATCGCCACCTTTGTGACGAGATCGTGCAACCGTCCGTTCGAGCCGAATCTGTGCACGAGAGCTTCCCAGCGTTCGTGCTCCACCGACCCGCGGCACTGCACGTTCGGCAGAGCGTCCAGCCCTCAATCGTGCCCGCGTATTCCCACTGGGCGGTCAACGAGCGCCCAAATCCGACCCAAGTGGGTCCTTCCCTCGGATCGCCCGCCGTCCGATCAACTGGGGACGAACGATGCTGCGAGGTCGTAACGAGAACGGGTGTCCGACGGTCCTCTGTGACCTACGCGCTCCTCCGTCCGGCGCTTTGGACCGCGAGCTGGAGCACGAAGGGCGTCGTCTGGGTGCGGAGAAACATGACTGCGGCCGCAACGCGGCGATCGACCATGTTCTGATCGGTGAGATTGAGTTTGCGGTAGATGGTGGTGACGCCCTTTTCGATGGCCTTGACCGAGACGCACAGAGCGTCGGCGATGGCGGAATTGGACAGTCCGTGAGCCATCTGCTCGAGGACCTCTATCTCGCGGATGGTGAGATCTTCGATGGCGATGTTGCTACGGCGGAGTACCAGGGAGTCCACGATGCCAGGGTCCAGCACGGACTGGCCGGCGCGCACCTTGCGCAGGCTATCCAAGACCGTGTCCACGTTCGGGAGCCGCTCGTCGATGAGATATGCGGTTCGAGACGCCCCGCCTCGCAGCAGCTCGAGCGCGAAGCCGTCGACACGGTCAGAGATGACGACGATCCCCATTTCGGGGTAGTCCACGCGCAGACGTCGGGCTATGGCGATGGTGGCCATCGTGGTGAGGACTGCGGTCCGGATGCTGATGATGACGGCTTCAGGAGAGAGCACCCCAACCTGTCGGAGCATGTCGTCGTGGTCGCGCGCTCGCCCCACCACTTTGACGCTTCGGGCATCGGCGAAGAGCGATGCGAGGCCGTCACCGATCAGAAAGCTGTCCGTGGCGAGCACGACCCTGATTGGGGCTTGATGGTAAGACATCTCCCTGCTCCTTGCAGTCGAGGACGGCGGATCAAGGGATCGCCGATGACGACCGAGGGCTCGGGAGACCAGGAACCCCGGCGAACGCAAAGCCAAACGCGAGCCTACGCCACTCGATGTGTATTTGAGTGTGAGGGAGGATCCAGGCACACGTGGGGGGGGGTGTGCCCCACCTCGTGGTTGGGGTCCTCCCTACCGGCCGGGGGCGGCCTTTCCGATGGTCTACGGCGACGCACCTTCTTCGGCTCGACGCGTAATTTCCCGCGGGCGATTCAGCGGGCGATCACCGGGCGACATCAGCCTCAGCCAGCCCGTGGTGGGCATGAGCCCGACAAAGACCGTCACGGTGAGGTACCGAACCGCGCAATGAGGCTGAAGCTGTGTGTGGGCGAAGCGGAGTGCTGTGGTGAGTTGGAGTATGGTCGATTTCATTCGTCCGAGCGGTCTGCCCCGTCGATGATCCCAGGCTCACGTGCTTGGCGAGCCGCGCGCCGGGGGACTGCTACCGCAAGTCTCCTGCTGGCCGTTGCGGCCATCGCAGCAGGCTGTGGGGGAAGTCCTGGCCATGTTGGTGGTTCGGCGCCGGCCACCAACCCACCGACGACTTCGCCGGCCCGGTCGAGCTCGTCCACGTCCTCTCCGATCACACGATCGGTCACAGTGTCGGATGGCGATGGTTCGACGTTTCTGGTGAAGGCATCGCCGGTGGTGTCGGCGCTCTATGTCAACGTGAGCTCTTTCCTCTGGAGCGCGGCACCCGGTCAGGTCTTCCTCACGGACGCCCTGACGGTGACGAATCCATCGGGCGGACACGTGGAGAATCTGTCGGATTTCGACGACCTGTCGAGCGGTCTCGCCGATAGCGTCGACTTCGTCATGAGTGCCTCCAATGCCGCCATGGCCGGTGATTCCTCTGCGTGTGGGGCCAGGCACGTGTATCCACCTTCGCTGTGCCCGATCAGTCTCGGGCAGGGACTCACGGTGGACACCGATACCGCAAACCACGACGATCGTGCTGTGGTGCAACTCCCACCTGGCTCGAGCACGCAGATCGTACTCAGCTACGGACCGGTCGCAGCGAGCCTGCAGCCGGCCACGGTGTCGGCGTACTTCGACGACGCGCAATCAACCCCGGTGGATCTCACCCCATGACCCCGACACCGCGCCCCGCCGGCAATCCACAGCGCGGTCCGCGCCGGCCCCTCAGCCGCCGACAGGTGCTCCAAGGCGGTGTCCTCGGCGCTGCGGGGGCGGTGACAACCGGCGTTACTGAGTACCCGCGGCGCGGCAGGGGAGCGATCCCTGCCACGAGCGTCGCCGCCCTCTCCGACGAGGCCCCGGGACCCCCGGAGAGCCCTGCCGCGCTGACGGTCGACGGGCTCGTCTCGCCGATCGGCCTCGACCCCGCCGACATCCAATTCGCGTGGCACGTGGGAGACTCGCGTCGCGGCGCGCTGCAGAGCGCCTACAGGGTCGTCGTCTCCCGCGTGTCGGTCGCAGGTTCCGGGGCCGGTTCCTCGACCACGATGTGGGACAGCGGCCGGGTCCGCTCCTCCGCGCAGTGCTTCGTCCCCTACCAGGGAAGTGCTCTGGCGTCCGACGCCGTGTACAGCTGGACAGTGCAGACGTGGGCGGCATCGGGAGGACCTGGGCTGTTCGCGCCGGCTGGCACCTTCGAGACGGGACTCCGGGACGGAGATTGGCGGGCCAAGTGGATATGGCGCCCAACGAGCTTGGAGCCCGACGAGTACACCTACGCCCGCAAGGAGTTCGCACTCGGAGTTTCACCCATCGTGCGGGCCCGCGCCTACGTCTCGGGAGACCAGCAGTACGAGCTCTACGTCAACGGCAGCCGCGCCGGGAAGGGCCAGGCGTACTGCTACCCCGACTCCCAGTACTACGAGACCCTCGACGTGACGCACCTCCTGGTCCCAGGCACCGCCAACGCGGTGGCAGTGCTCTACGGCTGGCAGGGAGCGACCAAGGGCCACCCTGCGGCACATCCCGGTTGCATCGTGCAGGTCTCGGTGCTCCACAGCGACGGATCAGCGGAGTTGATCACGACCGACGCGACGTGGCGGGTTCGCGAGGGGGCGTGGCTGCCGGGGACCCAGCGGGACCTCGAGGGCGACTTGGTCGACTTCACCGAGAACATCGACGGCCCCGCCATTCCTGTCGGCTGGGAAAGCCCGGGATACGACGACACCACGTGGGCGGCGGCCTCAACGCTCGGGTCTGCCGGGGTGAAGCCATGGACGCACCTCGTCTCGGTGCGGACCAGGATCGTCCAGGAGCCGGTACCGGCGGTGACTCTGACGACTCTGTCTTCCGGAGCAGTGGTCGCCGATTTCGGCAAGGTCTACGCGGCGGTGCCCACCGTGACCTTCCACCAGGGGATCGCCGGGCGCCTGATCACGATGCGGGCCGGGTACCTGCTCGACGAACCCGGGGGGCCGTCTTTCTCCGGTGTGCCGGGCCAGGTGTCCACCACGCACGGGACCCAGCACACGAACATGCGCTACTCCTATATCCAGCGCGGTGGGTTGGAGCAATTCACTCCTTTCGACTACCTCGGCTTCCGGTATTTCCAGATCGACAATCCGGGTGAGGCTCTCGCACCCTCCGACGTCGTGGCCCTCAGCCGCCACGGCGCTGTACCCGATGAGCACGCCGCCGCCTTCGCATCGTCGGAGCCCACCGTCGACGATATCTTCGAGCTCAGCCGGCACTCGGCCCTTTTCGGAGCACAGGAACAATTCATCGATACTCCCACCCGCGAAAAGGGACCGTGGTTGTGGGATGGGTTCAACGAGTCCCAGACGGCCATGGCCGCTTTGGCAGATCAGAACCTGTCGCGCAAGTCACTACAAGAGTTCGCCCAGTCCCAAGCTCGCTACTGGCCCAGCGGTGCGGTGAACAAGATCTACCCCACCGGTCTCGGCGCCGAGAATATCGACGAATACTCGGAGATCTACGCCGAGTGGGTCTGGCAGTACTGGATGTACACGGGCGACCGGCTCCTCCTCCAAGAGGTGTACCCGGTTCTCGTGAAGCTGTCGGGCTACATCCATGGCGCCGTCGATCCGTCGACAGGGCTCGTCACCGGGCTTCAGACGACAGAGTCGTCCTACCCCTACCGCGTCGCCACGAGGCTGAATATCCTGGGCGCGAACGTCTTTCGTCGCACGGCCGACGTGGCCGAGATCCTGGGCCGGCCGTCGGTCGAAGTCACGCGTCAGCGTGGACGCCAGGCCGCGCTCATCTCTTCCCTCAACAAGCACCTCACCAGGTCCGACGGCATCTACGTGGATGGCCTGGTGGGACGCCATACCCCTGTGCCCAGGGCGTCACAGGAGGTCAATGCGTGTGCCGTCGTGTACGGGGTCGTTCCGGCCCGTCGGCTTACGGCGGTGGCGGCGCACGTTGCCGGCCTTGGCCTGCACGCCGAACCGCAGACGGCGTCCGAGGTGATTCGGACCCTCGCCACCGTGGGAAAGTTCGACGAACTTCTGGCCCGTCTCACCGACGCCACGACAAACGGCTGGGCCAACATCCTCGCCCGGGGTGCGACGTTCACCTGGGAGGTGTGGCAGCCCTCCGACGCCAACGGCGACAGCATGTCGCACGGATGGGGCTCGAACGTCCTCGTCGAGATCCAGCGATGGCTCCTCGGGGTACGGCCTACGGCTCCGGGGTTCGCAACGTTCGCCGTCTCTCCTCCTCCGGCGGGCCCGGCATGGGTCGAGGGTACGGTGCCCACGCCCCGCGGCCCGCTGGCGGTGGGGTGGCGCCGGGCTGCCACGGGGGGGCCGGCGACCAGCCTCGACCTCACGGTCCCCCCCAACGCCATCGCCACGGTGTACCTGGCCGGTATCCGCCCAGGTGCTGTCACCGAGAGCGGAATGCCGGTCGCACAGGTGCCTGGGGTGCGTGTCGCCCCCTCGGTCGCGGGCACCGCGGTGCTGGACGTGGGCGCGGGTACCTACCACTTCCAGGGGATGGCAACCCCGAGGTGAACCCGACCCTCCGACGGTCAGGGTCCGAGGACGTCTCCCTTCGGTTCCGAACTGACAGGGCGACGGGCCAGCCGGCTGCTCGCAGCCGGCTTACACTCGGGGCATCGGGTGGCCGACCTTGCTTGGTGCAGCGCTTCTCTTGTTGGGGATCGTCCTACTGGTCCTCGTCGACGCCCCGCGCCGTGCACTTTGGTTCCTCAGCCAACTCGTTGGACGGGCTCGTCGAAGAAGGACACCAGCGCTCGACTCGAAAGAGGCTTCGCCCCCACGCCCTGCATCGAAGCCGCCAGGTGTCGAGCCGCCAGGTGTCGAGCCGCCAGGTGTCGAACGGCAGGATGTCGAACGGCAGGATGTCGAACGGCAGGATGTCGAACGGCAGGATGTCGAACGGCAGGATGTCGAACGGCAGGATGTCGAACGGCAGGATGTCGAACGGCAGG
>JARLGQ010000154.1 GCA_031292675.1 Acidimicrobiales bacterium | reverse complement strand
GCCCGCGGCCCGGGGCCGGCGGGTCGTCCCCGCACGCTGTCGGGGGCGGCGCGCGTGGTGGCGGCCCGTGACCCGGTCGTGGCCGGGCTCGTCGACGCCTTCGGCCTCCCCCGGCTGAGCCGGCCCGTCCGCACCCACTTCGCGGCCCTGGTGGAGTCGATCGTCTACCAACAGCTGGCCGGGGCCGCCGCGTCCACGATCCACCGGCGTCTCACCGAGGCCCTCGGGGGGGAGGTCACCCCCGAGACGATGCTGGCCCTGGCCCCCGAGCAGCTGCGAGCGGCGGGGATGTCGGGGAACAAAGCGGCGTCGGTGTGCGACCTGGCGGTGAAGGTCCTCGACGGCACGGTGGTCCTCGACCCCCGTGGCCTGGCGCGCGAGGGGGACGAGGAGGTGATCGAGCGGCTGACGACGGTGCGGGGGATCGGGCGCTGGACGGCGGAGATGTTCCTGTTGTTCCAGCTGCGGCGTCTCGACGTGTGGCCGACGGGGGACCTGGGGGTGCGGCGCGGCTACGGCGTGGCCTGGGCGCTCCCCATGCCGAGCGCCCGCGAGCTGCAGCCGCTCGGCGACGGCTTCCGGCCCTATCGTTCGGTGGTGGCCTGGTACTGCTGGCGAGCGGCCGAGCAGCCCGGCGAGGCCCCGAGCCCGGTGACGCGCTGAGCCCACCGGGCCCGATCCGTGCACCACGACCGGGACAGCCGCCGACGGCGGCAGGAACACGGGACGGAGGGAACCCCTTGACCGAAACCGACTGGTGGCGCTCCTCGGTCCTCTACCAGGTGTACGTGCGGTCGTTCGCCGACAGCGACGGCGACGGGGTGGGGGACCTGCGGGGGCTGCTGGGCCGCCTGGACCACCTCGCCTGGCTGGGTGTCGACGCGCTGTGGCTGAGCCCGGTCATGCCCTCGCCCAACGCGGATTGGGGATACGACGTGGCGGACTACTGCGCCGTGCTCCCCGAGTACGGCACCATGGACGACCTCGACGAGCTGATCGCGGCGGCGGGACGTGCCGGCCTGCGGGTGCTGCTCGACCTCGTCCCCAACCACACCAGCGATCGCCACCGGTGGTTCGTGGACTCGCGCTCGGCCGCCGACTCGAGGCACCGCGACTGGTACGTGTGGGCCGACCCCAAGCCCGACGGCTCGGCGCCCAACAACTGGGTGGGCTCCTTCGGCGGCCCGGCGTGGACCCTGGACCCGGCCACCGAGCAGTACTACCTGCACAATTTCCTGCCCGAGCAGCCCGACCTCAACTGGTGGTGCGACGAGGTCCGCGACGCCTTCGACGACATCGTGCGCTTCTGGTGGGACCGGGGCGTGGCCGGCTTCCGCATCGACGTGTGCAACATGATGGTCAAGGACGCGGCGTTGCGCGACAACCCGCCTGCCACCGAGGACGACCCCTTCATCATGCAGATGTTCGGGCAGCGCCCCATCTACAACGGCAACCGCCCCGAGGCCCACGACGTCCTGCGCCGGTGGCGGACCATCGCCGACGGCTACACCCCGCCGCGGCTGTTGCTCGGAGAGACCAACGTCGACACCCTCGAGAACCTCGCCTCCTATTACGGATCGGGTCACGACGAGCTGCACCTGGGATTCAACTTCCCCTTCATCGAGGCCCCCTTCGAAGCAGGCCCGTTGTCCGACGTCGTGGAGCGCACCCTGGCCCTCCTCCCGGCCGGGGCGTGGCCGGTGTGGACGGGCTCGAACCACGACGTGTCGCGCCTGGCCACGCGGTGGTGCGGCGGCGACCCCGACCGGGCCCGCCTGGCGTTGCTCATGCTCCTCACCCTCCGGGGCACGCCCGTGCTCTACCAGGGCGACGAGATCGGGCTGACCGACGGCGTGTTCGAGAAGGAGCAGCTGCTCGACCCGGTGGGGCTCCGGTTCTGGCCCCACTACCCCGGACGCGACCCCGAACGCACACCCATGCACTGGGACGGCGGGCCCCACCACGGCTTCACCGCGGCGGGGGCCACGCCGTGGATCGCGCCGGCCGACACGCCCCTGAACGTGGCCGACCAGCGCGCCGATCCGGGGTCGGTGCTGCATCTCGTGCGTGACGCCATCGCCTTGCGCCGGGGGTCGCCCGACCTTCTCGACGGTGACTACCGGCGGCTTCCCTCGGGCGAGGGGGCGTGGGTGTTCCGACGCGGGGAGCACACCGTCGTGGCGCTCAACCTGTCGGCCGACGAGCAGGAGGTGGCGTTGCCCCCGGGGCCCGGCACCGTCGTGCTCGGCACCCGCCGACACCGGGAGGGATCGGCCACCGGCGACGCGCTCGGGCTGGGCCCGTGGGAGGGCGTCGTGCTCACCAGTCGAGGTTGAGCACCTCGCGCATGGCCTTCTCGAAGGTGACGTCGTCCATCGACGCCCTGGCTCCGAGCACCATCTGCGCGTCGGTCCCGACGGGGAAGCGCCACACCTCGCCCGGTGTCTCGATGGCATCGGCGATGGCGGTGGCGACCACCTCGGGCCCCGGCGCGGCGGCCCGGCCGAGCTCGGACTCCAACCTGTTCATGGTGTTGGCGAGCTCGTCGTAGGGAGGCGACTCGACGCCGTAGTCGTGATGGGACTCGGAGATGTTGGTCTTGAAGAACCCCGGCTCGATGACGATGGTGCGGATCCCGAAGTGCGCGGCCTCGACGTGCAGTGCTTCGGACATGGCCTCGAGCGCGTACTTCGTCGCCGCGTAGAAGCCCGCCAGCGGCGCGGAGACCCGGCCCGACACCGAGGACACGTTGACGACGGTGCCCGACCCGCGGGCCCGCATCTGGGGGAGGACGGCCTGCATCATGCGCAACGGGCCGAAGACGTTGGTCTCGAACACGCGCCGCACCTCGGCCATGGGCACGAGCTCGATGGGGCCACCGATCCCGACGCCGGCATTGTTGACGAGCACGTCGACGGTCCCGGCCGCGGCGACGGCGGCCGACACCGAGGCGTCGTCGGTGACGTCGAGGGCGAGGCGCGCCGCGGCGTCGACGTCCGCCAGGGTCTCGGGCCGTCGGGCGGTGGCCACCACCTCGTAGCCGCGCGTGGCGAGCTCGACGGCGGTGGCACGCCCGAAGCCGGTGGAGCATCCCGTGATGAGCACCCGAGCCATGGCCGACGCCTCCCGGAAACCCGGCGGAGGCCGTCCCCACCGAAGGACCCCGAGGATAGGGCCCGAGGACAGGGCCGAGGATATGGGAGTGGGCGAAGATGGTCAGGTGGACGACGACCATCTTGACGCGGTCCTCGACGCCGTGTTGGTGGGAGGCCGGGAGCGCCGGGCCATCGTCCTCGCCGCCCCCGACCCCACCTGGCCGGCCACCTTCGAGCGCCACCGGGTGGTGATCGGGCGGGCTCTGGGAGCCGGGGCCCGCCGCATCGACCACGTAGGGTCGACCTCGGTGCCGGGGCTGGCCGCCAAGCCGATCGTGGACATCCAGGTGACGGTGGACGACCCCGACGACGAGCCCGCCCTCGGGCCCGCCCTGGAGCGGGCCGGCTACGAGCCGCGCGTCAGAGAACCGCGCCACCGCATGTTCCGCACCCCGGCCCGGGACGTGCACGTGCACGTGTGGGCGGCCGGGTCCGACGACGAGCGCCGGCACGTGCTGTTCCGGGACTGGCTGCGCGTCGACGCCGCGGACCGCACGCGCTACGAGGACGCCAAGCGCGCCCTCGCCGGTCGGCGCTGGCGCGACATGAACTACTACGCCGAGGCCAAGGCGCCGGTGATCTCCGAGATCATGGAGCGGGCCGAGTCCTGGGCCCAGCGGGAGGGCTGGCGCCTGGGCTGACGGCGGCGGCCCACCGGCGCGCTACAGCGCGGCGGTGAGGGCCCCGAGGGGCATGCGGAGGTCCTCGAGCATGCGGAGGTCCTCCTGGGGCGACCGGCCCAGGGTCGTCAGGTAGTTGCCGACGATGAGGGCGTTGATGCCGGCGGTCATCCCCATGGCCTGGAGGTCGCGCAACGTCACCTCACGTCCCCCGGCGTAACGCAGGATCACGCCCGGCAGGGCCAGGCGGAAGAGCGCGATCCACCGGATGGCCTCCCAGGCGCCCACCACCGGACGGTCGCCGAGGGGCGTCCCCGGTCGCGGGTTCAAGAAGTTGACGGG
>JARLGQ010000153.1 GCA_031292675.1 Acidimicrobiales bacterium | reverse complement strand
CCTGCGCTTCGGGATGGAGCTCGTCGACGTCTCCGAGGTCTTTTCCGGCACCGAGGTGCGCGCCTTTTCGGCCCCGTGCGTGAAAGCGCTGCGCGTGCCGGGTGGCTCCTCGCTCGGCCGCAACCGCCTCGACTCCCTGGTGGAGAGGGCCAAGGAGCTCGGCGCCAAGGGGCTGGCCTGGTTCAGGGTCACCTCGGACGCGCCGCTGGCCCTGAACTCACCGCTCGACAAGGTCCTCACCGACGCGGAGCGTTCCGGGCTCGCGTCCCGCACCGGTGCGGTGGCCGGGGACCTGGTGCTGGTGGTCGCCGACGAGTGGCGCACGGTGTGCGACGTGCTGGGGCAGCTTCGCCTCGATCTGGGCCACATGCCGGTGGGCACGGGCGAGCGGCGTTTCCTGTGGGTGACCGAGTTCCCGCTCTTCGACGGCACCGACGAGGACGGCAACCCGCGAGCCGCCCACCATCCCTTCACCATGCCGCACCCCGACGACCTCGAGCTGCTCGCGTCGGACCCGGGGCGGGTCCGTTCCCAGGCCTACGACCTGGTGCTCAACGGCTGGGAGCTCGGGTCGGGGTCGATCCGTATCCACCGCGAGGACATCCAGCGCCGCGTCTTCGACGCCCTGGGCATCCCCCCCGACGAGGCCGAGGCGCGCTTCGGGTTCCTGCTGGGGGCGTTCCGCTACGGCGCCCCGCCCCATGGGGGCTTCGCGGTGGGGGTGGACCGGCTGGTCGCCATCTTGTCGGGCGAGGAGAGCCTGCGCGAGGTGATCGCCTATCCGAAGACCCAGTCCGGGACCGACCCCATGACCGGTGCCCCCAAGGCGTTGGGCGAGTCCGCCCTGCGCGAGCTGGGACTGCGCATCACGCCCCCGGGCGACTGAGTCCCAGCCCCCGGCGCCCACGACAGCGACGAGACATGGCAGGCCGGTCACCGCGTCGCCCTGGTGCGTCGCCCCCTGACCTCTTCGCCCAGGCGGCCTCGGACCGGCTGCGCCAACGGGCTCCGTTGGCGGCGCGCCTGCGGCCGCGCACCCTCGACGACATCGTGGGGCAGCGGCACCTGGTGGCGCCGGGCGCACCGCTGCGCGTCCTGATCGAACAGGACCGGCTCACCTCGGCCATCTTGTGGGGCCCGGCGGGGACGGGGAAGACCACCCTGGCGCAGGTGGTTGCGGCCACCACGGCCAAGACCTTCGTGCCCCTCTCCGCGGTCAACGCCGGGGTGGCGGACGTGCGCCAGGCCATCGACGACGCCCGGCGCTCGTTGGGCGAACAGGGACGGGGGACCATCCTCTTCGTCGACGAGGTGCACCGGTTCAACAAGTCCCAGCAGGACGCCCTCCTCCCCGCGGTGGAGGAGGGCCTCGTCGTCCTGATCGGGGCCACCACCGAGAACCCCTTCTTCTCGGTGAACTCCCCCTTGCTGAGCCGGGCGACGCTGTGGCGGCTCGAGCCGCTCTCCGAGGACGACGTCGCCGAGGTGATCCGGCGCGGCCTCGAGGCCGAGGACGCCCGGGCCGACCCCGAGGCCGTGGAGGCCCTGGTGTCGGTGGCCGACGGGGACGCCCGAGCCGCGCTGGGCACCCTGGAGGTGGCGCTGTCCCTGGCCGGGCCCGAGCCCATCACCGCCGAGGTGGTCGAGCGGGCCCGGGCCGGCCGGCTCCTGCACCAGGGCGCCGACGCCCACTACGACCAGGTCAGTGCCTTGATCAAGTCCATCCGGGGGTCGGACCCCGATGCCGCGCTGTACTGGTTCGCCCGCATGCTCGAAGGGGGCGAGGACGCCCGCTTCATCGCGCGCCGCCTCGTGATCCTGGCCAGTGAGGACGTGGGGCTCGCCGATCCTCTGGCCCTCGTGGTGGCGGACGCGGCGGCGCGGGCGGTGGAGTTCGTCGGCCTGCCCGAGGCCCAGCTCAACCTGGCCGAGGCCGTCGTCTACCTGGCGACGGCCCCCAAGTCGAACCGGGTCACCACCGCACTGGGCCGGGCCCGCGCCGATGCCCGGGAGGGGCCCCGGGGCGACGTGCCCACCCACCTGCGCGACGCCAGTTACCGCGGCGCCCAGGACCTCGGGCACGGCGAGGGCTACCGGTACCCCCACGACGACCCCCGGGGTTGGGTGGAACAGGACTACCGTCCTCCGCAAGTCGCCGAGCACGTCTACTACGAGCCGAGCGGGCACGGTGCCGAGGCCGAGCTGGGAGAGCGCCTGCGTCGGCTCCGGGGCCGTGGTGGCGTCGACGACCGAGTCGACAGAGAAGAGTGAGCCATTGATCCTCACCCATGCCGGACATCGGCGGGGGGTCGCCGCAGTGTTCGCCTGCCTGGCCGTGTCGAGCTCGCTCGTCGTCGTGACCGCGGCCCGGGCCCGTGCCGCCCCCGCCCCGTCGTCTCGGGCGTGGGTGCGCAGCACCAGGAGCGTGCCCGCCCTCCCCGAGGGGAGCCGGGCGCTGCGTCCCGTGGCGACGACGACGGAGATCCGCGCCGACGTGGTGCTCAAGCCGCGCGACCCGGGCGCGCTGGAGGCCTTCGACAGCGCGGTGTCGACACCGGGTTCGCCGTCGTTCCGCCACTATCTCGCCCCCGGCCGGTTCGCCGAGGTGTTCGGAGCGCTTCCCACCACCATCTCGTCGGTGCGGGGATGGCTGGCGGGTCGGGGCCTGGCGCTCGGCCCGACGTCGGGTGACGGTCTGGTCGTGCCGGTCTCGGGTACCGCCGGTCAGGTCGACTTGGCCTTCGACGTGGGGCTCGAGCAGTACCGGCTGCCCTCGGGCCGGGTGGTGCGCGTGCCCGATGCCGGGCCCCTGGTTCCGGGCGCACTGGCCGGAGAGCTCTACGGGGTGGCGGGCCTCGACGATCTCAGCCGGCCGGCGCCGCAACTGGTCCGGGCCGACGCTGTCGTCGCACCGGGTGCCGCGCCGGCGGGCACCGGGGCGCCCGGACCGCACGCCAGCGGGCCGGTGCCCACCGCTGGT
>JARLGQ010000152.1 GCA_031292675.1 Acidimicrobiales bacterium | reverse complement strand
CGCTCCTCGATCGGCCCGAGGAGGTGGCGCGGCTCGGCGCAAATGCGCGGCGCCACGTCCAAGAGAGCTTCGTCGGCGACAAGCACCTCATGCAGTACGGCGCATTGATGGAACGGTTGAAGGCGCGCTGAGCACCCTAGTTGCCTGGCGCCGGCGCCGAAGAGGCCGGGGACAGGTAGGGGACGGCCCGTCCCGGCGATCCGTTGGCCTTTTCCAGCGGGAACCGTCGTCCGGTCACCACGTCGAGGCGGACGAGGAACAGGACGTCGCCGGGCGCGGGGACCAGTGGAATCGGGGCCGGTTCGGCGCCGGACTCGGGCCCGGAATCCTCCAATGCCGTGGCCAGGCCACGGACGAGGACGCTCCAGGCATCGTGGGCGTCACGGTCCACGTGGTCGACCTCGAAGGCCACCAGCGTGCCGGGGATGACGTCTGCCAGGTGGCCCGGTCCGAGGCGTAGCACGACCTGGTGGTGGTGGTACGTGAAGTTCACCGGCTGGATGATGGGCGCCTGGTCGGTGGAGACAGCCAGGCGCCCGGTGAGGCCCCTCTGGGCCGCCATGGCGAGCAATCTGACGCACTCGGCGAGGGGCAGAATCTCTGATCCGCGTTGATCGGTCCACATGGGGAAAGCGTGGCACGACTCGTGCTGCGTACCTAGGGCCTTTGGTCCCTCCTCGTACGACGAGTCCTGCTGAAACGACCGGGGTGCCGGTCAAGCTCCGGGGGCAGCGTCCAAGAGCTCGCCGAGGTCGCCCACGACCAGGTCCGCGCCCGCTCGGGTGAGCGCCTCCGTGCTCGCCCGTCGGGCCACCCCCACGACCAGTGCAAAGCCACCGGCGTGACCAGCGCTCACTCCCGCAGGGGCGTCCTCGACGACGGCGGCCCGAGTCGGTTCGACTCCGAGCTGTGACGCGGCGTAGAGGAACGTGTCGGGGGCCGGCTTTCCCTGCAGGTGCTGCTCCCGGGCCACCCGGCCGTCCACCACGACGTCGAAGAGGTCGGTGATGTGCGCCGCGGCGAGGACGGCCGCACAATTCTCGCTGGCGGACACCACCGCCGTCGGGTGCCCGGAGCCACGAAGCTGCTTGACCAACGCAACCGACCCGGGGAAGACCGTCACCATCCCGGCCAGGCGCTCGAGCACCAGGACGTTCTTGCGGTTGCCCACCCCATGCACCGTCTCCCGGTCCGGTGGATCGGATCGGTGGCCTTCGGCGAGGGTGATCCCCCGCGAGGTGAGAAAGTCCCGGACACCGTCGTACCGGGGCTTGCCGTCGACGTAGCGCTCGTAGTCCTCCACCGGGTCGAATGGCCGGAACGCCCCGGCCCCGTCCGCTCTCCGGGCCAGGACTTCGTCGAATGTCGTCTTCCAGGCCGCCGCGTGCACGCGAGCGGTGTCGGTCAACACCCCATCGAGGTCGAAGAGCCAGGCGTCGACATTGCGGACATCGGCATCTGTGGGCATCTCGTGCCTACCCGCTCCGGTCGTCGACGTCCACAGGGGGCAGGTCCTCAACGTCCTTCTTGGTGATGGTGAGCCGGATCCCGTCTTCGATCCGGGCCACAGCCCCGATGGGGATGGCCACCTCCTTGCGCCCCCAGAGATGCCCCTCTTGGAGAAGGACATGGGTCACGTGGTGATCGCTGCGGTCGACGACCAGCCCCTCGACCCTGCCGATCTCGCCGTCTGTGGCGTGGACCCGCTCTCCCCGGCGCACGTCCACCTCACCCAAGGGGACCTTGTCCACGACCAGAGGCTGGGCGATTCCCACGCCGAGGCCTCCGCCCAGTCCGTAATAGGGCCAGGAGAGGACCTGTTCGGGGCTGTAGCCCTCGTATGCTCCGCTGCCCGGCAAGAACTGCACCTCTTCGGCTCGCTCGAGCTTCTCGAAGTCCGCCGAAGTGCAACGGAGCCGGACAGCGCCTGTCGTGGCATCGACGAGGTCGAGCGGGACGAGGCGGCCGACCCCGACTCTGTGCTTCGGTTCGATCACGAGATGGGTGACCACCCGAGCGAGGGGATCGACGACCACGCGAGCCACCTGACCACATGCCCCATCAGTGCAGTAGGCGTCGGAACCGATCGTGAACTGCGTGGTCTGTGCCATGGACTCACCTCCTGGGCCCGCGGTGCAGGTGCGGGCACCGGTTGTCGCGGTAGGGCGAAGATGTTGCGATGCCGTCAAGCGTCGACGTCGTAGGCGGTGGCATGCTTGGGTTGGTAGAGCCCGATCTCTCCGGCCCCGGGGACCCGAAGCCGGGTCAGGAGGCCGAACCCCTGGTCCTCGATCGGGGAGGTGAATTCGACGCCTCTCTTGGTGAGATCCGCCACAGTGGCTTCAACGGCCTCACACATCAGGTACAACTCGTGGTGCCCGCTGGGCGCACCGGTGTGCGGATCAGCAGGATGGACGCCGAGCTCTGCGGGCGGCAGCTTGAAGATGAGCCATCCGGCGTGGGCGTCCACATGGGGGAGCTCCAGCACGTCTCGGAAGAAGGCCCGGGCCTTGTCGGCATCCTCGGCGTAGATGATGGCGTGGCTGCTGGTGATCACCGCCCCATGTTGCCACTCGCGTCCCCCGGTCCGGCCCACCGTGCCCGCCGTCGTACTCTGGGGAGGACTCGAAGCCGGGATCTGGCGGCGTCCATGGCGGGTTCTGTGCGGCAGACGGCCGTTCGGCCCTACCGCAGGTCCGCTCCCGGAGGACAACCTTCAAGTAGACGCCGAGGGTCCCGACCGGGCCGGGCCACATCGAAGGAGAGCATGGCGATTTCGCACCCACCGAGGTCCTCCCCGTGACCGTCATGGCTCGTGCCACTCGAGCCACCGGTGCGCTTGCCGGGCCCCTCAGGCCACTTGGCCCCCACGGTCCCAACGGCCTGCCTGGGACCCGCGTCGGCCCGGTGTGCGGCGGGCATCAGGGGCGGTGAGCCGTTGAGCTTCTTGGAGTTCGCATTCTGGAACATCTGGTCCAAGAAGGCCCGATCCCTCGGGCTGGTCCTGGCCATTGCCTTCGCCGTCATGACTGTCGTCACGCTGGCCGTCACGAGCAGCGGACTCGAACAGTCGGCGGCGGCCATCATCTCCGTCGGCAAGGCCGACTTCACGGTTGCTCAGAAAGGTGCCTCGGACCTCCTTGCCAGCACGATCGACCAGGGTGAGCTGACCCGTCTGAGACAGGTTCACGGTGTGGGGAGCACCGTCGGTGTGCTGGTGGAGACCGAGCATCTGAGCGCGTCGACCCCGGTGTTCATCGAGATCGGGATCGCCCCGACCGATCTCGCCCCTTTCGGCGTGACGATTGTGGCCGGGCACCCCTACGGAGCCACAACGGCCAACCAGGTCATGGTGGGTTGGCGGGCGGCTTCCACCTTCAATCTCCATGTCGGCTCGCGCTTTCACGCCAACGGCACTTGGAACACCGTCACGGGGATCTTCTCAACCGGGAACAGTTTCGGTGACTCTGCTGCGATGTTCCCTCTCCCGGCAGTTCAGGGTTACAACCGTGTCCCAGGGCTCGTGACGATGGTGTTCGTGAAAGATGCCAAGGGCGTGACTGCCGCGACCGTTGCCCACCGGATCGACACGGATTTGCCCGAGCTCACCACCATTCGGACCGCATCCCAGTTCGGGCGGGCCGATCGGGATCTCGTCTACCTCAAAGCCGCTGTGACCGGGAGCACGTTCTTGGCAGTACTGATCGGCGCCGTCATCGTCGGCAACACGATGCTGCTCTCGGTCTTCGAGCGGACCCGCGAACTCGGGCTTCTGCGTGCCATTGGTTGGACCCGACGACGCATGGTGGGCTTGCTCCTCGGCGAGAACATGGCCCTGGCCCTGCTGGGGGCGATCATCGGTGTGGCGCTCGCGTTCGCGGTTACAAGCATTCTCGAGCAATTGCCCGCGCTCAAGGGCGTACTCCACGCCAACTACACGTCGGGAGCCTTCTGGCGGGCGCTCTACACCGCATTGGGTATGTCACTGATCGGCGGCCTCTATCCGGCCACGCGCGCCGCGCTGTTGTCCCCGTTAAAAGCCCTCAGCTATGAGTAATCCAGCGGCATCGACCGGGCCATCGGCGATGACCAGTCCTCTGGCTTCACTACAGCCAGCCATCGAGCTTCGCGATGTCGTCAAGGTCTACGAGGGTGGTGTCAGAGCCCTCGACGGTGTCGATCTCGTGGTCGAGGAGGGGGAGTTCGTTGCAATCACCGGGCCCTCTGGGTGCGGGAAGTCAACCCTGTTGCATTTGGTCGCTGCGCTCGACACCCCGACGTCGGGCTCGGTCCTCGTCGAGGGTCGAGACCTGGATCGAGTTCACGACATGAGCCGCTTCCGGCGCGAGCAGGTCGGCCTTGTCTTCCAGCTGCACAACCTCCTTCCCCAGGTGTCGGTTCGGGCCAATATCGAGGTGGCGATGTTCGGCAGTCGGCGGTCTGCCCGCGGCCGCCGGGATCGGGCCCTGGAATTGGTCCAAGAGATGGACTTGGAGGGCCGCGAGGACAGGCTGCCTACCAGGTTGTCGGGGGGAGAACGCCAGCGGGTGGCGATCGCCCGGGCCCTGGCCAACGAGCCCCGCCTTCTCCTGGCGGACGAGCCCACCGGGAACCTGGACGCCGCCTCGGTGGACCGGATGATCGGGGTGTTCCATCAACTTCACGCCAGCGGCGTGACGATCCTCCTTGTGACCCACGACCATTCCGTCGCCCAAGCGGCACAGCGCACGGTCTACATGCGAGACGGCCGTATCGTCGAAGGTGTCGATGCCCGATAGCGGCTCCAACCGAGCAGCTCCCGCCCCAGCCGCCGACGGGGCGGCAGTGCACGCCGGGTTGCCGAAGAAGTGGATCAGCCCCCACCACGGAGCACGAGGACTGGGCAGTGTGCGTTGGTGACGCAGTGTTCACTCACGGATCCCAGCAACATGCCGGTGAACTCGCCGTGCCCCCTGCTGCCGACGACGAGAAGGTCCGCACCACGAGATGCTTCCACCAGAGCGGGCGCTGGGTGCCCCCGGACCACGATCGGCCGGACGACGATGCCGGGGTGGGCATCGCAAACGGCCTGGCGGACATCTTCGAGTACCGCACGGGCGTCGGCCTCCGGGTCGTAGCCAGTGGGGACGACCAGAAGCACCCCGTAGGAGTTCGGCCACTCCCATGTCGTGAGAACGTCGAGGACGGAGCCCGTCAGTTCCGCCTGCGTGGCAGCCCAGTCCAGGGCGGCGACTGAGCATGCCGAGCCGTCCACCCCGACGACGATTCGGCGGGTCTGTGCCGGGGTGCTCGACGCTTGTGTGTCCGACACGATTGCCTCCTCTCCGGACAGAGCCCCGGCCCGGCGGCCCGGCGTCTCGTCGGGGATGACACCGGTGGGGCGCCGCATGCGACGCCCCACCGGACCAACGGGCGACACCCTTTCGGGCTCGCGCCTTGCGTCACACCGTGGCGGGCACCTTCTCGACCGTGCGTGCCTTGGGGAATTCCTGATCCGCGGGAACTCGGCGCAAGTGGAGCACTCCGAACAGAGTGAGCACGAGCATGATGCCGGCCAGCACGAAGGAGACGATGGCCGCCACCAGGGCGATCTGGCCGAAGGTCCAGAAGGCGTACGCCTCGAGGAGCAACCCTCGCAGCGTCGTTCCCTTGAAGACCGTGGCCACCTGGCCGGCGAGCTTGGTGTTGGTCGGGTCCGCCAATGACGCCGCGCTCAGCTGTGCGTAGGTCTG
>JARLGQ010000151.1 GCA_031292675.1 Acidimicrobiales bacterium | reverse complement strand
TTCTTCTTCGTCATCAAGCCGATCAACGCCCTGGCCGCCCGCCGCCGTCAGGGGGAGGAGGCTGAGCCGGGCACCCGGGACTGCCCCGAGTGCATGAGCGAGATCCCGGCACTGGCGCGCCGGTGCGCCTTCTGCACGACGGAGATCCAGCCCGCAGCGTGACTCTCGCCCCGTGCGGGCCCCGGGAGCGCGTGTCCCGGGAGCGCGTGTCCCGGGAGCGCGTGTCCCGTGGAGCGCGTGTCCCGGGAGCGCGGAGCACGCTCGGGCCTACGGCCCGATCTCGAGCTCGCGCTGCTCGTTGCGCGCCCGGATCCGGACGAGACGGTTGACGGCGGCCAGATAGGCGCGCGCCGACGCCTCCACCACGTCCGTGGAGACGCCGCGGCCCGAGACCTTCAGCCCGTCGGCCTCGAGTTGTACGACGACGTCGCCCAGGGCGTCGACTCCCCCCGTCACCGACGACACGTTGAACCCGATGAGCCGCGACTCCACCTTGGTCGCGCTCCGGATGGCCGTGCATGCCGCGTCGATCATGCCGTTGCCCTCGGCCGCGGCCTCGACCTTGTCCCCGGACCGGCTGACCACGACACGGGCCCGGGGCATGCCGACGGTGCCGCCGGCCACCTCGAGCGCCTCGAGATGGAAACCCTCCACCAGGTCCTGACCGAGCTCCTCGGCCACGATCGCCTCGAGGTCGGCCTCGGTGATCTCGACCTTCCGGTCGGCGAGCTCCTTGAACCGGGTGAATGCCTGGTTGAGGCCGTCACCTTGGACATGGATGCCCATCTTGTCGAGCGTGTTGGCAAAGGCATGGCGACCCGAGTGCTTGCCGAGGACGATCTGGCGACCGATCTGTCCGACGCTCGCCGCCTCGATGATCTCGTAGGTCGAGCGGTCCGCCAGAACCCCGTGCTGATGGATGCCGGACTCGTGGGCGAAGGCGTTTCGTCCCACCACGGCCTTGTTGTACTGGACCGGATAGCCCGTGAGGCGCGCCACGAGTCGCGAGGCGCGCGCCAGTTCCTCGGTGTGAACCGTCGTGGTGACCCCGGGGAACTGGTCGGGCCGGATCCGGAAGGCCATGACGACCTCCTCGAGCGCGGCGTTGCCGGCGCGCTCGCCGAGGCCGTTGACGCACACCTCGACCTGGCGCGCCCCGGCCTGTACGCCGGCGAGGGTGTTCGCCGTGGCCAGTCCGAGGTCGTTGTGGCAGTGCGTCGACAGCACATAGTCGCCGGGGACCTCTTTACGGATGTGCTGGATCAATGCGCCGAAGTCCCACGGAATGCCGTACCCGACGGTGTCGGGGATGTTGAGC
Organism: Acidimicrobiales bacterium; assembly: GCA_031292675.1. GTDB lineage: Bacteria > Actinomycetota > Acidimicrobiia > Acidimicrobiales > UBA8190 > Chersky-840. Next base: position 10,099 of record JARLGQ010000151.1, on the reverse strand, counting down.
GTGGTCGCGCCCGCCTCGACCGCGGCCCGGAGCACCTCCAGCATGAAGTCGAGAGGCGTGCGGGTCGCGTCCTGAGGGCTGAACTCGACGTCGTCGGTGTGTTCTCTGGCGCGGGCGACCCCTCCCCGCGTCTCGGCCAGCACCTGGGCCTGGGTCATCTTCAGCATGTGCTCCATGTGCTGGGGGCTCGTCGAGATGAAGACGTGGATGCGCGACCGCGCCGCCTCGCGCACCGCCTCCCAACAGCGGTCCACGTCCGAGAGCTGCGTGCGGGACAGGCCGCAGATGGCGGGGGCGTCGGGGGCGTTGCCGACCGAGCGGGCGATCGCCTGTACGGCGTCGAAGTCACCCTGGCTGGCGACCGGGAAGCCCGCTTCGATGTAGTCGACCCCCACCCTGGCCAGCTGCTCGGCGATCTCGAGCTTCTCGGCGACATCGAGCGAGATCCCCGGGGACTGCTCTCCGTCCCGTAGGGTCGTGTCGAAGACGACGAGGTGCCCGCTGTCACCGGCAAGGGAGGAATCCCGTGCTGACCGGTTGGACTGCTCTTTACCTCGTTGGGCGCTGGGCTTGTCGCTCATCGGCCTGTCCTCACTCTCGTGTTCCGGTGTTCCCGTGTTCCCGTGTTCCGCTGTTTCCCGTGTTCCGTTGTTCTCGTGTTCCGTGCTTTGTTCTCGTTGCCGTCGTGCCGTCGTGCCGTCCTGTGGTGCCGTCGTCCTGTCGCGTCGTGCTGTCGTGCTGGCTTGCTCGTGGGCCTAGTTTCGGTCCCGGCTGCTTCGCGCCCAAGAAGAAACCCCCTGGCCATCGGGCACAGGGGGCAGGTTCGGCGAGCGCGATGTGGCGCTCGCCGTCAGGTAAGAAGCAGGGCCTGGATGAACTGGTACTCGCGCATGTCGACCTCCATGTTTGCAAAAGGGAGGGCCGAGGTCAAGCACACCGCCGGTCAGCTCGATCTACGCTGCAGACGTGAGAAGCGTGCTGCGGGCTCTGGGCTGGTCGATCTTCGTGGCGGGGTGCGCGGCTGTGGCTGTGGCCGTCGGCCGGGCGGCGCTCGGACGGCTGGCCGGGAAACCGGGTGTGCCCGGGTCCCAGAGCGGCAGCTTCGACACCTGGCCGGTGGTGCCCCCCGCTCCGGGTCGACTGGCACCGAACGGCTCCCGAGTCCCAGCCGGGAGCTGACCCGAGTGGAGCCAGCAACGACGCCCGGTCGCGGTACTTCCGGGAACCGGCGCGAGAAGCACGTCGTCAAATAGGCGCCGGATCAAATCGAACCGGTCTGCCGACCCTGACGCGCCCGGGTCGCCGTTCGAGGAGGCGCCCGTGTCCAAAGTCCCCAGAGGAATCGTCATCGCCGTCACCGCCGTCGTCGTGCTGGTTGCCGGAGCCGGACTCGGCCGCCATCTCCTGGGTCGGTCCGGGGACTCGGGCTCGAGCTCGACGTCGAGGTCGGGTTCGAGCCCCAGCTCGACAGCGCGCACACGGTCGAGTGCAGCGAACCACCAAGGCTTCGCCGCGTCCCCGGCGTTCCCCATCAGTGGCACCACGGGCTCGACCGGCTCGACCGGCTCGACCGGCTCGACCGGCTCGACCCCGACGACCGTTTCCCAGACCCCAGCCACAGGAGGAGCGCTCCCGAGCGTCCCGGTGTTCGCGATCACTCCCCAAATCGTCCGCACAGCCACGATCGACCTCAGGGTCGGGAAGAACACCCTCAGCTCGACGTTGACGAACATCGCCGAATTGGCCGCTACGGACGGGGGCTACGTCGAGAGCTCTTCGATGGGAGGAGGGACGGCGCAGTCCTCACCGGTTTCGGGAGCCATCGTCGTTCACGTTCTGGATTCGGACTTCAGCCAAGCGATGAGCACGCTGTCGGGATACGGCAAGGTGACCAACCAACAGTTCCAGGGCAAAGACGTCACAAACCAGGTGTCGGAGAACGCAGCCACCCTGCAGGTCCTCCAGGAGGAGGTGAACCTTCTGCAGGGGAAACTGGCTCAGGCGACCGACATCAACACCTTTCTGCAGATCCAGAACCAGCTGTTCCCGGTGGAGCAGCAGCTCCAACAACTGCAGAACCAGCAGTCAGTCCTCGAGAACTCAGCGGCCTACGCCACCATCACCGCCAACCTCTCCGCTCCCGGAGCGCCCGTCGCACCCACCCCCCGGGCCCGCACGAATGCGAATGCAGCCACGGTCGCGTGGCGATACCTCCGCCACAATTCGCTGGCCGTCCTCGACGGTCTCGTAGTCGGCGGGAGTTGGGCACTGCCCGTCCTGGCGCTCTTGGCGTTGGTTTGGTTGGCCGGCACGCGGATCGTGCGCCGTCGCCGGCATGCGGTCAATCCGGCCTGACACGGTTTCGGGATGGTGATCCTGCCCATGGCGGCGCTGGCCGGTGCGCGGCGCTTGCCGGTACGTAGTCGCCCGTCGTGCGTCAGAGCGATGTTGCCACTAGCACCCGACAGCCGGTCCGCGCCGTGGCAACCACGATGGATTGCGCCGCGTTGCCCGTGGCCGAGCCGCCCGACGTGGGCATGAACACATAGACGAGCGCAGGTGTGCCCTTGAAGTCCGTGGTGGCGAGGGCCTGCGCTTCTCGGCCCGCCCCAGCCGCGTGCACAGCGGACGAAAGGCACCGCTCGAAGGCGCTGACCGTCGCCTGCGCCGCCCCGGCTGAAAACGCGCCAGCGATCGGAGATGCCGACCCCGCCTCACCCGAGGGGCTCTGCGCCCCCGTGGGGCCCGACACGCTCGTCACCGGCGCCGGGCTGGGAACCACGGGGGAATTCAGTGGCTGAAGGGAGGCGGCTCGCGCCCGCAATGCCTCGGCGGAATCAAGTGGGCCAAGATCGACGACGGACGTGGTGGCGTGCTTCGAAAGGCCGGTTGTCGCGGTCGCGGATTGCCCGTACCCGTTGTGACCCGCCGGCGCGCTGTTCGCCGATCGTGCCGCCGATGATTCCGCCGAACCGCCCGACGTGCTTCGACCCGACAGCGCCAAGGGCAACGCGACAGCAGTCGCCAGGATCAACACAGCCGCGGCGGACCCGACGAGCACCTGCGGACGCACGCGGGACCTCAAGGGGGTCGGGGCATGGGCACCGCTGCTGGGGCCGCCGGCACCAGGGAGGTCGCCGGTACTCGTGAGGCCGCCTCCGGTCGTCAGGCGCTCGCCGTCGGCTCTTCGGGCGCCAACGACACCGTCGCTGAGCGGCGCTGCCGCGCTCCGGCCCAGCACCGACGCGATCGATTCGGCGCGTACCTCGGGGGGTACGGGGCGGACGGGTGTCCGCACGAGGTCCCGCGCCGCCTCGAGGGCTGCCATGCGGGCACGGCACCGGACACAGCCGGCGAGATGTCCGGCGGCATGCTGGCCTGCATCCTCGACGTGGCCGTCGGCTTCGAATCCCGACTCCCCGTCGAGTTGTGACGACAGTTGCTCGTCGGTGAGGTGCCCGTCGGTCATTGGGTTCGCTCGTCCTTCTCTTCCTTCTGCGACTTCTCTTCCTTCTGCGACTTCTCTTCCTTCAGTTCCTGATGTTCCTTCTGTGCATGCTCTGCGATCGGTCCCAGGCGACGGCCGAGTCCATCAGCCGTCCCCGAGCCGCGGCCCGGGTCCCTGTCGGCCTGTTTCATGCCCACGCCGACGCCCTCGCCCTCGCCTTCACTGGCACTTGTTCTGACGTCGGGCGAGGGTGGGCGGTTCCCGTGGGTGCCCTGTCCAGGTCGAACGGCAGAAGGGCCCGCTTCGGTCTTCCACGTGGCAGCCAGGGCGGACCGGGCCCGGGCGATGCGCGACCGCACGGTCCCGATAGGCACATCCAGGATCTCTGCGATCTCGTCGTAGGGGAGGTCGCAGACGTCCCGGAGCACCACGGCGGTGCGAAATTCGACAGGGAGCGAGGCGAGGGCGGCGTCGATGTCTACTCGGGCGGCCACGATGTCAGCAGGATCTCGGCCTCCAGCACCTCCGAGGGATCCCGGCGAACCGGTCCCACTCCGGCCGGCCACCCGGGATCCGCCGTGCCGACCCTCATCGCCGTCGGGAGCGCCATCGGTCCCAGGCCCAGGCCCAGACCCAGGCCCAGGCCCAGGCCCAGGCGGCCCAGGCGGCCCAGGCGGCCCAGGCGGCCCCCTCCGAGTTGGTACCGCGAACAAGCCCGGAACCTCAGACGAGAACGCATCGGCCACTTCTGCGACGTCGAAGGCGATCCCGGTGACGGGTCGGCGACGGCGACGCCGCAACTCGTCGATACAGGTGTTGGTCGTGACTCGGTAGAGCCAGGTCCCGAACGAGCTGCGCCCGTCGAACCGACCCAGGCCCCGGATGACGGCAAGAAGAGCGTCCTGAGTGGCGTCGAGGGCGTCGGCATCGTTGCCGAGCATTCGCCGGCACAAGGCATGCACGCGGTCGTAGTGCGCCGTGACCAGGGCCTCGAGAGCGTTGCGGTCTCCCCGGCGCGCCGCTTCGAGAACCTCCCCGTTGCCCTCCCAGGCGGTATCGAGGTGGTTGTCTATGCCCCGAAGGCTAATGCGGAGCTCTCCCGTACCTGGGGGTCGGCCCGGCACGGGGTCCGCAGCCCTGCCCCAGCCCGTCCATCAGGTCGACCGGGGAGTGGGCCCACCCGCCGGTACGGCCAGGCCGTGGGAAGGCCCCCGCCTCAGACGCACGTGATCCGGTGGATGTCGAGAATGCCGTCGGCGGCTTGCAGCCTGGCGAACGCCTCGTCGGGGATGGCGCGGTCCGAGGAGAGGACCATGAGGGCGGTGCCTTCGGTGCGGGACGGGTCGACGTCCATCGAGGAGATCGACACGCCGGCGTCGCCGAGGATTGTTCCCACGACCCCGATCATGCCGGGCCGGTCGTCGTTGCGGACGATCAGCATGTACTCGGCGGGAGGCACCTCGATGGGGTGTTCGTCGACGAGCACGAGCCGTGCTTCTGAGCGCGGCCCGGTCAGCGTCCCGGCCATGGAGTGATCCGGCGAACGCAACGTGATCAGGTTGACGTAGTCGCGCGCCGTGGAGGTCGACACTTCTCGCACCTCGAGGCCCCGTTCCGAAGCCAGCTGGGGTGCGTTCACATAGGACACCGGCTCCTCGGTCCCCGCCGAGAAGGTGCCCTTGAGCACCGCCAGCGTCAGGATCGAGGTGTTGGCGCCGGCCAGGCCGCCCTGGTATTCGACTTCGAGCCGCTCGGGCAGGCCGTCGTTGAGGCAGGCGAAGCACCGGCCCAGCTGTTCGGCCAGACGGAGGAAGGGGCGCACCGTCTCGGACACCTCCGTGGCGGCGACGTTCACTGCGAAGGGCACGAAGTCCCCCGCCAACGCCAGGTTCACCTGTTCCGCGATCGTCACACCGGCTTTGTCCTGAGCCTCCGCGGTGGACGCGCCCAGGTGGGGGGTGGCCACCACGGTCGGGAACGCGAAGAGCGGCGAGTCGGTGCACGGCTCGGTGGCGAAGACGTCGAAAGCGGCCCCGCCCACCTTGCCCGAGCGCAGCGCGTCGGCCAGCGCCTCCTCGTCGACGATGCCGCCCCGGGCCGCGTTCACGATGCGAATGCCGGGTTTGGCCTTGGCGAGGAGCTCGGCGCCGATGAGCCCTGCGGTCTCCGCCGTCTTCGGCAGGTGGATCGTGAGGAAGTCCGACTCCGCCACGAGCTCTTCGAGGGGCAGCATCTCGACGCCCATGTGGCGCGCCCGGTCCGGCGAGACGTACGGGTCGTATGCGCACAGGCGCATGCCGAATGCGAGCGCCCGCTGGGCCACGAGGGCCCCGATACGCCCCAGTCCGATCACCCCGAGCGTCTTGCCGTGCAGCTCGACACCCTCCCACTTGGAGCGCTCCCACTTCCCGGCCATCAGGGCGGCGTGTGCCTGCGGAACGTTGCGCGCCTGCGCCAGGAGCAGCGCCATGGTGTGCTCGGCCGCCGAGAGCACGTTGGACTCGGGGGCGTTCACCACCATCACGCCGCGCCGTGTGGCCGCCTCGACGTCCACGTTGTCGAGCCCGATGCCGGCGCGCCCCACCACGGCGAGGTCCGTGCCCGCCTCGAGGGCCGCCGCAGTGACCTGGGTGGCCGAGCGGACGATCAGCGCATTGGCGCCCACGATGGCGCCGAGGAGCCCCTCGGGATCCAAGTCGAGCTGTACGTCCACTTCGTGGCCGGCTTCGGCCAATGCCTTGAGCCCGCGTTCGGCGAGCTTTTCCGTGATGAGTACCCGTGCCATGTGGCTCGTCCTATTCCCTATTTCCCTGTTCAAGGTTCACTGGTCACTGTTCGCCGTATGTCGGTAGTCCACTGCGAACCGCATCTCGCCGCAATCCGCAAGTCGCCGCAAACCGGCAAACTCGCAACTCGCAACTCGCAACTCGCAACTCGCAATGACGTTGGCCGCTGCGAGAGCTCTACTCGGCGGTGGCGAAGAGCTTGCCCAGACGCGTGATTCCCTCGACGATGGCGTCGTCGCCGAGTGCGCAGGACAGGCGCAGGTATCCCTCGGCTCCGAAAGCCTCACCGGGGACGACCGCCACCTGTGCCTCGTCGATGGCGACGGCGGCGACGTCGGCCGAGGAGGACACGAGCCGTCCCGCCAACCGTCGGCCCAGCAGCGCACGGACCGAGGGGAACGCGTAGAAGGCACCCTCGGGCTCGACACAGGTGACCCCGGCGCACTCGTTGAGCATCGAGTGGATGGTGCGGCGGCGGCGGTCGAAAGCGGCGCGCATGTCCGCCACCGCCTCGAGGTTGCCCGTCAAGGCGGCCCACGCGGCGCGCTGGGAGACGTTGGAGACGTTCGAGGTGGCGTGCGACTGCAGGTTGGAGGCGGCCTCGACGACGTCGGGGGGCCCGATCAACCAGCCGACGCGCCATCCGGTCATGGCGTAGGTCTTGGCCACGCCGTTGATGACGATGCACCGGTCGGCGAGCTCGGGAACCGCCACCGGCATGGAGCAGAACTCGCGCCCGCCGTAGACGAGATGCTCGTAGATCTCGTCGGTCACCACCCACAGGCCGCGCTGCGCGGCCCATCTCCCGATGAGAGCGACCTCTTCAGGGGTGCTCACCGCGCCGGTGGGGTTGTTGGGCGACACGAAGAGCAGGACCTTGGTGGCGGGCGTCAGTGCCGCCTCGAGCGCGTCCACGGTCAGGTGGAACCCGGTGGTCTCGTCGGTGGGCACGGCGACCGGCACACCTCCGGCCAGGGCGATCACTTCGGGGTAGGTCGTCCAGTACGGAGCCGGCACGAGAACTTCGTCGCCCGGGTCCACCACCGTCGCGAATGCCTCGTACACCGCTTGTTTGGCGCCGTTGGTGACCAGGACCTGGGAGGCCGCCACCGTGTAGCCCGAGTCGCGCTCGGTCTTCGCCGCCACGGCCTCGCGCAGGGGAGCGATGCCGGCGGTGGGCGTGTAGTGGTGGTTCACGGGGTCGTGACAGGCGGCGACGGCAGCCTCCACGATGTGCTCGGGCGTCGGGAAGTCCGGCTCGCCGGCCCCGAAGCCGATGACGTCGGCCCCCGCGGCGCGCAGTGCCTTCGCCTTGGCGTCGACGGCCAGCGTGGCCGACGGGGAGACCGCCGCCACGCGGGCCGAGATTCGGGCCCGGGTCGTGGCGGTTTCTCGGGGGGTCGCCATGGCTGCCATGCTTGCACACGTGACGAACACCTCTGCCACCCCTCCCGTCGGCGCCCCGGGCAGCCAGGGCGCGCCCGACATCCGCATCCCCGACGCCTTGAAGCCCTCCGACGGGCGTTTCGGTAGCGGTCCGTCGAAGGTGCGCCCCGAACAGGTCGCCGCCCTGGCGGCCGCCGCGCCCCACTATCTCGGCACCAGTCACCGCCAGGCCCCGGTGAAGTCGGTGGTGGGGCGGCTGCGGACCGGATTGCGCGAGCTCTTCTCGCTCCCCGACGGCTACGAGGTCGTGCTCGGGAACGGCGGCACCACCTGCTTCTGGGACATCGCCACGTTCTGCCTCATCGAAAGGCGCAGCCAGCACCTGTCGTTCGGCGAGTTCTCGTCCAAGTTCGCGGCGGCCGCCAAGGCGGCGCCCCACCTCGAGGACCCCCAGGTCATCGAGTCCCCTCCCGGTACCCATCCCGAGGCCGTGGGCAGCGGCGACGTCGACCTCTACGCCCTCACCCACAACGAGACCTCGACGGGCGTGGCCATGGAGATCCGCCGCCCGGCCGGTTCCCAGGCAGGCGCAGCAGAGGCGACCGGGCAGCTCGTGGCGGTGGACGGCACCTCGGCGGCCGGGGGGCTGCGGGTGGATCCGACGCAATTCGACGCCTACTACTTCGCCCCGCAGAAGTGCTTCGCCTCCGACGGGGGCCTGTGGGTGGCGCTGCTGTCGCCGGCGGCACTCCGGCGGGTGGAGCGCATCGCCGCCGGCGGTCGCTGGGTCCCCGCCTTCCTCGACCTCGCCACGGCCATCGACAATTCGACCAAGGACCAGACCTACAACACGCCGGCTCTCGGGACGCTGCTGCTCTTCGCCGAGCAGGTGGAGTGGATGCTCGCCGGCGGCGGGCTCGATTGGGCCGCCGGTCGCTGCGACCGGTCGGCCGAGATCCTCTACACCTGGGCCGAGCAGTCCGACTTCGCCACGCCGTTCGTGGGGAAGCCCTCCGAGCGCAGCCACGTCGTGGGGACCGTCGATTTCGTGGACGCCGTCGACGCCCAGGCTGTGGCCAAGGCCCTGCGCGCCAACGGGATCGTCGACACCGAGCCCTACCGGAAGCTCGGCCGCAACCAGCTGCGCGTGGCCATGTTCCCGGCCATCGATCCCGAAGACGTGGCGGCTCTCTGCGCGTGTGTCAACTACGTGGTGGGGGCCCTCGCTTCTTGAGCAGCGGGAGCTGATGGGACCCACACGCCGTGTGCCCCGAGCAGAGCCGAGTCTCCCGAGAAGAGCACAGTGTCCCGAGAAGGGATCCCGGCCCTCAGGTGGCCGGGCTGACCGAGCTCATGTTGAAGTCCGCCACCCGGAGCGGGGGCATGGCGGTGCGGTTCATCCATTCGCCCCACTCGCGTGACAGGGCACGCTCGCTGCGGCCCGCCTCGACGGCTCGGGCCAGGACGTCGAGCGGGCTCTCGTTGAAGCGGAAATTGTTCACCGCCCCGACGACCTCCCCGTGCTCGACGAGGTAGACGCCGTCGCGGGTGAGGCCGGTGAGCAGGAGCGTGACGGGGTCCACCTCCCGGATGTACCACAGGCACGTGAGCAGCAGCGCCCGCTCGGTGCCGGCGATCATGTCATCGAGGGCGGCGGCGGCGCCGGGGAGCGCCAGGGTCAGGTTGCCGACCGGCGGCGAGGGATCGACACCCGAGTGCGCGGCGGCGGCACGGTGGTACCGCAGCCGTCGCAGCCGGCCCCCCTCGATCCAGCTCGTGGGGCCGACGGGCAGCCCGTTGTCGAAGACCGACACGTCGGTCCCCGACGCCGCGGTGACCAGGAAGGGTGCAGCCTCGAGCCCTGGCTCCCCGGGATCGCCCCGCAGCTCGAAGGGCAGCGCGCACAGCGGTTCTCCGATCTTGGTGCCTCCCCCCGGAGACGAGAACGGACTGCGGCCCTCCTCGGCGTCCCTCCCCGACATGGCCTCCGACATCGCCACCATGAGATCCGCGGTGGCATCGGGGGGCAGGAGCACCTCGTAGCGCCCGGCGGGGAGCTCGACGCGGCGCCCGGCCCACGCCAGGCGCCGCTCGAGACGCTGTTCGAAGGCGTGCAGGTCGATGTCCTCGAAGGTGGAGGTGCCCGCTCCCGCCCATACCGACCGGCTTCCGTCGGCGCTGCGGGCCACGAGCTCCATGGTGCCGGCCGGCTGGGCGTGGCGGAGGCGGAGGCCCGCGCTGGTCCCCAGGTAGACGGTCTCGATGCCGTGGGTGGCGAACCCCGCCAACCGGTTGCCGGCCGCCCGGGCCCGGCCGAAGGCGTCACCCAGTCCCGCGATGACGCCGGCGAGGGCGGCGGGAGAGGTGGGGACCGACGGCTCGTCGAACGCGGTGCTCCCCATGGATCCGGCTCCCGGGCCCGGTTCGACCGGCGCGAAGGCGTCCTCGGCCGGCCCCGCCCCGCCGGCTTCGGCCTCGC
>JARLGQ010000150.1 GCA_031292675.1 Acidimicrobiales bacterium | reverse complement strand
CGGCTACGCGCCCCTCGGTCGTGAGGCGCTGCGCTTCTTCCCGGCGGTGCCGCTCCTGACCCACGTGCTGGCCTGGGTGCCTGGCCTCGGGGACGGCCCGGCGCTGGTGCTCCTCGCCAACGCGGCGGCGCTGGCCGCCACCGCCATGCTCTACGTCCTGGTGCGCCGGGAGACCGGCGACGGCGCGGTCGCCCGCCGCTCGCTGTGGGTCCTCAGCCTCCTGCCCGCCGCCTTCGTGCTCGTCATGGGCTACGCCGAGTCGGTCCTCCTCGTCTTCGCCCTCGGGTGTTTCCTCGCCCTGCGGCCGCCAGCGGGCGCCTCCGGGCTCCGACCGCATTTCGCCGTCGCCGGGGTGCTCGCCTTCGCGGCGGCCCTCACGCGGCCCATCGGCGTGCTCCTCGTCCTGGCCGCCATGGCCGAATTGGTGCGCTGGTGGCCCCGGCTCGGCCGCGCGGAACGCGTGGCGGGCATCGGCGCCGTGGCGGCGCCTTTCGTCGGCCTGCTGGCATTCCTGGCCTGGTCCAAGCACACGGTCGGCGACTGGCTGGCTCCACTGCGCGTCCAGCTGCAGAGCTCGCACCACGGTGGGCTGTCGGACCCCTTCACCACGCTGTACCACGACGCCACGGGGGTGCTGCACCATCACGTCGGCACGGCTCTCCACGTGCCATGGGTGCTGCTGGCGCTCGCGATGCTCATCGTCTGCTGGCGGCGGCTCCCCGCGCCGTACACGTTGTTCGCTGCCGCCGTCCTGGCCACCGCGGTGGCCGGGTCCAACCTCGACTCGTTCGAGCGCTATGCGCTGAGCGCCTTCCCGCTTTCGATCGCCACCGCGCTGGTGCTCACGGAGTCGCAGCTCGAGCGCGCCGTCCTGGCGCTCCTGGCGGCCGGGCTGGCCGGCTACGCGCTCCTCGCCTTCCTCAACATCTCGGTCCCCTGACTGTTGTCGCGGCGGCTCTCCACCCCCCGTTGGTGCCGCCACCCCCTCCCCGGAAGCACACGGGGGGTCCACTAACCTGCCTTGCTCGTGGCCACCCCCGCCGAAACGCCCGTCGTCATCGCCGGCGCGGGCCCCGGTGGCCTGACCGCGGCCTACCTGCTCACCAAGCGCGGGGAGCACCCCGTCGTCCTCGAGGCCGACGACGTGGTCGGGGGCATCAGCCGCACCGTGGTGCGCGAGGGGTGGCGCTTCGACCTCGGCGGCCACCGCTTCTTCACCAAGGTCCCCGAGGTCGAGGCCCTCTGGCACGAGATCCTCCCCGAGGGCGACTTCATGCTGCGCCCGCGCATGAGCCGCATCTACTACGAGGGCAAGTTCTACGACTACCCGCTCAAGGCAATGAACGCCCTGGGCAACCTGGGCCTGTGGGAGGCCATCCTGTGCGGCTTCTCCTACCTGTGGGCCCGCATCCGCCCGCCCAAGGACGAGTCCAACTACGAGAACTGGCTGGTGGCCCGGTTCGGTTGGCGGCTCTACCGGACCTTCTTCAAGACCTACACCGAGAAGGTGTGGGGGGTCCCCGTCGCCGACATGCCCGCCGACTGGGCCGCCCAGCGGGTCAAGAACCTCGACCTGCGCAAGGCGGTCGTCAACGCCATTCTGCCCAAGCGGGGCCAGACCGAGATCACCACCTTGATCGAGGAGTTCCAGTACCCCAAGTACGGGCCCGGGATGATGTGGGAGGTCTGCGCCGACAAGGTCCGGTCCGCCGGGGGGACCATAGAGATGGGGGCGCGCCTGGCCCGCATCAACCTCGAGGGCGCCCGGGCGGTCTCGGTGACCTACGTCCAAGACGGCACCGAGCACACCGTGGCCGCCTCCCACGTCGTGTCCACGATGCCCATGCGCGAGCTGGTCCACACCTTCGCACCGCCCCCGCCCCCAGAGGTCGTCGCCGCCGCCGACGACCTGCACTATCGCGACTACCTCACCGTCGCCCTCGTGGTGCCCGAGTCGCGCAGCTTCCCGGACAACTGGATCTACATCCACGCCACCGACGTCGAGGTCGGGCGCATCCAGAACTACGGCTCGTGGTCGCCCTACCTGGTCAAGGACGGGCGCACGTGCCTGGGCCTCGAGTACTTCGTCTTCGAGGGCGACGCCATGTGGGACACGCCCGACGACGAGCTCGTCGCGCTGGCCACCACCGAGCTCATCTCGCTCGGGCTGGCGGCCGAGGGCGACGTCGAGCGGGGCTACGTGGTGCGCGTCCCCAAGGCCTACCCCTACTACGACTTCTCCTACAAGGCCAACGTGGCCACCATCCGGCGTTGGCTCGAGGCCAACGCCCCCAACATCCACCCCGTCGGGCGCAACGGCATGCACAAGTACAACAACCAAGATCACTCCATGTACACCGCAATGCTCACGGTCGAGAACATGTACGGCGCCTCCCACGACATCTGGTCGGTCAACGTCGAAGAGGAGTACCACGAAGCGGGCTCGACCGGACGCGACGCCCCGGTGCTGCCGCGGCGCACGGCCGCCACGGCGGGTACCCGCGACCCTGGCTGAACAGGCGCCCGCGGGCGCGATGCGCTGGCGGCCGTGGATGACGCTGGTTGCGGCGGGGGCGGCGTACCTCGCCGTGGG
>JARLGQ010000149.1 GCA_031292675.1 Acidimicrobiales bacterium | reverse complement strand
GCGGCCGGTGATCCCCAGGTCGAAATTGCCCTCGGCGACGTACCCGGGGATCTCCTGGGGCCGCAGGATGCGGACCTCGTCGACGCGTGGGTCGTCGATGGTGGCGCGGTAGTCGACGTCCGAGCCCCGTACCACGGCCAGGTCGGCAGCGGCGAAGAGGTCGAGCGTGGCCTTTTCGAGGGAGCCCTTGGGTAAGACGAGTCTCAACATTCCCGTTCCTCGAGGACGCGTCAGTGCGCCGGCGACGATGCCGGTGCCGGCAACTTGCGAAGCAGGTCGGCCATCTCGAGCGCGGTCACCGCCGCTTCGTACCCCTTGTTGGCCACTCCACCCGAGCAACGGGCCAGGGCCTGGTCGACGGTGTCGGTGGTGAGCACCCCGAAGACGACGGGGACCCCGGTGTCCAAGGCGGCACGCTGCAGACCCGAGGCACATTCACCGGCCACGAAATCGAAGTGGGCGGTCTCACCCCGGATCACCGCCCCCAGGGCCACCACCGCGTCCACGACTCCCGACTCCGCCAGGCGCGCCGCCACGAGGGGCAACTCGAACGCGCCGGGGACCCAGGCCACCGAGACGGTGGCGATCTTGACGCCGTTGGCCTCGAGACCGCCGAGCGCCCCGTCGAGCAGACGCTCGGTGATCCCGCCGTTGAACTTGGCGCACACCAACGCCACCCGGGCCTCTCCGGCCGCGGCGTCGCCCACCTGGGAGACGCCGACTCGCGCCGCGGCCGAGTCGATGGCGTCGGGCGACAGGGCCGTGGCGTCAGAGGACGTCATCGAGCCCCTCCAGGATGTGCCCGAGGCGCTCGCGCTTGGTCCGCAGGTACTCGATGTTCTCGGGGTTCGAGTGCAACGTCAACGGGACGCGCTCGACGATGTCGAGCCCGAACCCCTCGAGACCGCCGTACTTCATGGGGTTGTTGGTCATCAGCCGCATGGTGGTGACGCCCAGGTCGACGAGGATCTGGGCGCCGATGCCGTACTCGCGGTTGTCGACGGGCAGTCCCAGCTCCAGGTTGGCGTCGACGGTGTCGTGGCCCTGCTCCTGGAGGTTGTAGGCCCGGAGCTTGTGGGCCAGCCCGATGCCGCGGCCCTCATGGCCGCGCAGGTACACGACGACACCCGAGCCCTCGCCGGCGATGAGGCGCAAGGCCTCGGCCAGCTGGGGCCCGCAGTCGCAGCGCAGCGAGCCGAAGACGTCGCCCGTCAGGCATTCGGAGTGGACCCGGACGAGCACGTTGCTCTTGCCCCTGACCTCCCCGCGCACCACGGCGAGGTGGTGTTCCCCGTCGATCTCGGATTCGTAGACGTACCCGGCGAAGTCGCCGAAGTCGCTGGGGATGCGGGCCGGCCCCGCGATGCACCGCACGAGCTTGTCCTTGTGGCGCCGGTAGCGGATCAGATCGGCGATCGACACGAGAAGCAGCCCGTGGGTCTCGGCGAATTGCTCGAGCTCGGGGAGCCGGGCCATGCGGGTCTTGTCGGCCGAGACCAGCTCGCACAGGACGCCTGCCGGGTACAACCCGGCCGCGGCGACCAGGTCGATGGTGGCCTCGGTGTGCCCGGCGCGCTTCAACACGCCCCCCGGCCGGTACCGGAGCGGGAAGATGTGCCCGGGCCGGTTCAGCTCGGCCGGACGCGTGTGGGGATCGATGAGGGCGTGGATCGTCGAAGCCCGGTCCTCGGCCGAGATGCCCGTCGTGGTCCCGTTGCGGTAGTCGACGCTGACGGTGAAGGCGGTGCGCTGGGACTCGGTGTTGTCGCTGACCATCAAGGGGAGCTCGAGCTCGTCGGCGCGCTCGGGCAGGACAGGCACGCAGATGACGCCGGACGTGTGGGCCAGGAAGAAGGCGATCTTCTCGGAGGTGGCGGCCTCCGCCGCCATGACGAGATCGCCCTCGTTCTCGCGGTCCTCGTCGTCCACGACGACCACGATCTCGCCACGCCCGATGGCATCGATCGCATCCTCGATGGGGCTGAAGTCCATCATGCCGCCTCCCCCACCCCCGGGGTGGCCTCTCCGCGGGGGGCGAGCTCGACGCGCACATCGGTGCCGAGCTGAGTGACCGACACCAGACGGCCGCGCCACAGCTCCGCGACGCGGGGAGCGCCGGGGCCGCTGAACATGGGCACGGCGTCGTCCCCCCCGAACAGGGCGGGGGCGAGATAGAGGACGTAGCGGTCCACGAGCCCCGCGGCGTGGAACGCGTGGGCGACGCGGGCGCCGCCTTCGACGAGCACTTGCAGGACACCTTTGGCTCCGAGCTCGTCGAGCACGGCGCCGGGCTCTGCCGACAGCTCGAGCGCGGGGTGGACCCTGGCCGCGTCGGGGGCGCGTCCGAGGACCACGCGCAGCGGTTGGTGCGCGGGCGCCGGATCCACCCGGGCCGTGAGCTCGGGGTCGTCCGCCCTGACCGTGCCCGCCCCGACCAGGACCGCGTCCGAGGACGCCCGCAACCGGTGCGCGTCGGCGCGCGCCGCGTCCCCGGTGATCCAGCGCGCCGTGCCGTCGGGGGCGGCGATGCGCCCGTCCATGGTGGCAGCCAGCTTGAGCACGACCCAGGGCCGACCGGTGCGCCGGTGCTTCAGGTACGGAGCCAGCTGCTCCGACGCCTCGTCGGCACCCACTCCCACGTCGACGGTGATCCCCTGCCCCCGCAGCTCGGCCACCCCCCGCCCCGACACCTGCGGGTCGGGATCGAGTACGGCCACCACCACGCGCGACACCCCCGAAGCCACCACGGCCCCGGTGCAGGGAGGGGTGCGGCCGTGGTGCACACAGGGCTCGAGCGTCGTGTACAGCGTTGCGCCCCGGGCCCTGTCCCCCGCGGCCCGGAGGGCGACGACCTCGGCGTGGGCACCACCGGGTGGAGCGGTCGCACCCTCGAAGGAGTCACCCCGAGGGGTGACCACCACGGCACCGACCCAGGGATTCGGGGACGTGCGCGTCCGAGCCGAGGCCGCCAGCTCCAGCGCCCGGTGCATGGCGGCGAGATCCTGGTCCCGGGTGGCCGCCCCGAGAGGCTCCTGGGAGGCCTTGGTCATAGAGACACGAGTCCGTCTTGAGTCATGGGGATCCCGCCAGTCTACCGGCGTTAAGGCAGGTCACCTCCGTTGTCTGCCCTACCTTGTCGGGACCGGGACGACACCACTCGTCCGGATTTCGCCGAGACACGGGCCGCTCCCCGGCGTGCGGAACGGGAACTGGGGTCATGACGCCGCCCGGTCGAGGCTCCGGCACAGCGAGAGTCCCGGGGGGCTCGAGTCGACGATGCGCGCCACCGACGCCGGCGGGCGGGCGACGCCCGCCGAGGAGTAGACGGAGATCGTTCCCGTGTCCGGCAGGTAGGAGTCGAGCACGGGTACGGGGTCTGACCCGAACGACATCGTGACGCGGCGCAGCTCCGGATCCGTGACCACGACCGTCCGGTACGACCGGCCCAGGCTCACCACGAGTGAAGCACCCGAACTCGGCGCCTGGGGATCGTCGAGGTCGAACCCGACCCGGATGCGCCCGGGACCGGCGTCTCCGAGGGACTTCAAGACCACGGTGTCCGGGCCGATGGTCACGAGGGGAAAGCCCGTCCCGCTGCCCGACATCGGCTCGTGGAACGTCACGCGCAGGACGTTGCGGTACCCCGACTGCTCGACCGGGACCCACGTCTGGTGTTCGCGCTGCTGCAAAGGCACCGTCTTGTCGGTCTCGCCGGTGGAGATGTAGAAGCCTGCGCACCGGTTGGCCACGAACAGCTCTTGCGCCGGCGCCCAGTAGGGCAGCACCGAGCCGCGCACGACGTTGCCCGCCAGCTGGCCGCCGGTCACGTCGCTCACCGATTTCTGGGCGTGGACGTATTGCAGTGCCTGGACCGATGTCCACTCTCCGTTGGGCGAGATGGCGATCCCGACGTTGGCAACGAAGCAGTAGGCGCCGAGGACCACCACCGACACCACGGTGACCAGTCGCGTGCGCCGACCGCGGCCCTGGACGCGGCGCCACAGGTCGACGAGGCCGAGCGCGCTGCCCAGGACGAGGAAGGGGACGAAGTCAGCCAGATAGCGCGGGGCGATGTACCCCCACGCCAGCAGCGCACCGGCGCCCAGTGCGGCGGCCAGCAACGGGATGCGCGCCAGACCGGCGCGCCCCGGGGACCTCCTCCGGAACGCCGTGACGACACCCCACAAGCTCAGAACGAAGAGCAGGGGCATCGTGGCGGGGACACTGGCGGTGGGGTACTGCCGGTCGAGCAGCACGCCGACGGCGCGCGCCGGAGCCGCCGGCAACGTGACGAAGGGGAAGACCGACGTCCAGCGGATCCCGGCGGGGTTGAGGTACGCCAGGGCTGCGCTGGGCGCGAATTGCAACCCGACCTCGCTGTTGCCGTTGGCGGCCAGGAATCGCCGCCGGTAGGCGTTCACGTGCGTGAACACCTGCTCGGACACAGGCACGCCGAAGGGGATCCCGAACCTCGCCCACGTCACCGCACAGCCGACGGCGAGCGGGACGAGTCCCACCCCGAGCACGGGGACGAACCACCTGCGGTTGGTCCGGTCGCTGCGGCTGAAACGGAACCACCCCGCCACGAGAAGAGCGGCGATGACGCATGCCAGGCCGGTGTTGGGCCGGTCGAGGTTGGCGCACAAGATGAGCAGCCCGCTCCCGACGACGCGGGCCCAACCGGGTCTCTCGAGCACTCCGAGGAGCGCGAAGAGACTCGCGATCGTGAGCGCCGCACTCCAGATGAGGTCCTCGTTGAAGACGAACGGCGTGGCGGCGAGGTAGACGAGGATCGACCCGCCGCCGATGGTGGCGAGAAGGACGCCATAGGACGTCGCCTCGGCCCGCCCGAGCAGGGCCGGACCGCGGGCGAGGATCCGCACGCGCCAGATCAGCAGGGCGCTGAACACCGCGGCCACGATCCACGCCAACAGCATCGAGGGCGCGGAAAGACGCGCGTCGAGACTGCTCGTCAGGGCGAGAATCGGAAGCCGGAGCAACGAGGGGAACAGGCCGAAATACGTGTAGGTCCGGTGGTCGTGGACGAAGCCTTCGATGCCCAGAGACCCGGGCGGCAGATACAGGTGGCCGTGGAGGATGGCCCTGGTCTGGAGGTCGTAGAAGTTGCTCTGGTACGCCTCTTTTCGCAGGAGGTCCACCTTGCCGGTCCACAGGTCCCACAGGACCCATAGGAACGGCACGCCGGCCACGGCGATGCCCACCACGGCCGCGACGGTGAAGCGGCGCAGGCTCGGATCGGGCCCCTCGGGCCGCTCGCTACGAGGGCGCCCGGAAGCCTCGAGCGTCGCCGCGGTCCCGCCCGCGAGGCTCCCCCCCATCATCGACGAGCCTAGCGCTGCTCGTTGTCGAACCCTTGGTCGACGATGCGCGCCCTTCGGGTTCCCGGTTCGGCCTCGTCGCCCTCCTCGGCGGGCAGGGCGGCCTCCCCGGCCAGCCGGAGCCGGCGCGCTGCTTCCCACGGGCGATCGTCGGCGAAGATGGCCGACCCGGCCACCAGGACCCGGGCCCCGGCACGGACCACGGCTCCGGCCGTGTCCTCGTCGATGCCTCCGTCGACCTCGAGGTCCACGGTGAGGCGCCGCCGATCGAGCTCGGCGCGGGTGCGGGCGATCTTCGGCAGGACTTCGGCCATGAAGTGCTGACCACCGAAGCCGGGGTGGACGGTCATGCACAGGATCAGGTCCGCCTCCCCCAGAAAGGGGTCGATGGCCTCGTAGGGGGTCTCGGGGTTGACGGCCAGCCCGGCGCGCAGCCCCAGCGCCTTGGCTTCGGCCAACAGGGCAGCGGTGTCCCCCACCTCGACGTGGACCGTGCACCCGTCGGCACCGGCATGCCGGAACGCCTCGAGGTATTCCCCGGGATTGGTCATCATGAGGTGGCAGTCGAAGAACAGGCCCGTGTGCTTGCGCAGCGACTGCACGACGGGTGGCCCGATGGTCAGGTTGGGAACGAAATGGCCGTCCATCACATCGACGTGCAGCCAATCCGCCTCGGAGGCCACTTCGCCCACGGCCTCCGCCAGACTGCCGAAGTCAGCCGACAGCAACGAGGGGGCGATACGCAACATCCGCGCCGAGCCTACCGGCGTTGCTCCTCGTCCCCCAGCGACTCTCGGGGCTGCGCCCGCACTCCGCGCCGCCACGCCGCGGCGGGCACGGGTCGCTTCCCCGCCTGTTGGACCTCGATGAGCTCCAACACGCCGTCGCCGGTGGTGACCGAGGTGCCCGTGAGGGTGCCGGGGGGGCCCGTCGCGCCCTCCCCGTAGGGGGACGACGTCGGCCGGGCCACGGCGTCCGACACCCGCAAGCGCTCGCCTCGGAAGGTGGTCCACGCCCGGTCCAACCGCACCACGCGCTCGAGCTCGGCGGCCGGGCGTGCCCAGTCGAGCCGAAGCTCCTCGGAGAGGACCTTGGGGGCGTAGGTGGGCTCCCCCCGTTGGGGCGATCCGGCGGGGAGGGCGTCGACGCCCCCGGCCAGCGTTTCGACCAGCAGCTCCGCACCCATGACCGCCAGGCGATCGGTGAGGGCCGACACGTGTTCGCGCGCAGCGATCCGTGTGCGCCGGGATGCGAGGACGGGCCCGGTGTCGAGGCTCGCCTCGAGCCGCATGAGACAGACGCCGGTCTCGGCGTCCCCGGCGAGGACGGCTCGCTCCACCGGTGCCGCGCCGCGCCAGCGTGGAAGGAGGGAGAAGTGGACGTTCACCATGGGGAGCGAATCGAGCAACGGGCCCGGGATGAGCCGACCGTATGCCACCACCACGCCGAGCTCGGCACCGATCCCCGCCACGTCGTCGAGCCGGTCGGTGACCTCGAGCCCCAGATCCACAGCGGCACGCTTGGCGGGACTGGGCGAGTGCGCCGCCCCCCGCCCTCGCCGGGTGTCGGACCGGCTCACCACCAGGGCGACGTCGTGTCCGGCCCGCACGACAGCTTCGAGGGAGACCGCGGCAGCCCGGGGTGTCCCCAGGAAGACCAGCCGGGCCACGGGGCCGGGGGCGCTACAGGCCGGTGTGCCGTGCGGGCCGGTGCTCGGCGGCGAGCGAGCGCAGCCCGTCAGGATCGGCGTCGGGCAGGTCCAGTGCCCTGGCCCGCAGGATGCGCTTGGCTTCCTTGCGCTGGTCCTCGTCGAGCCGCTCCACGAGCAGCACCCCGTCGAGGTGGTCGACCTCGTGCTGGAACACCCGCGCCAGGAACTCGTCGGCCTCGACCGAGATCTCGTTGCCGTCGAGGTCGTACCCGGTGAGGTGGACCTCCTTCGGCCGCACGATGGGCCACGACAACCCCGGCACCGACAGGCAGCCTTCGTCGAAGGTCCATTCCCCCCGGGCGTCGGAGATCACGGGGTTGACCACGGTGACCGGGCCGGCCCCGTCCCCGGTGTCGTAGACGAACATGCGCTTCTGCACGCCGACCTGGGGTGCGGCCAGGCCCACCCCCGGCGCCTCGTACATGGTCCGGGTCATGTCGTCGGCCAGCTGCTTGAGCGTCCCGTCGATGGTGTCGACAGCGGGCGCCCGCTGGCGCAGCACCGGGTCCCCGTACAGGCGGATGGAGTACCTCGACATGCAGGCCATCGTACCGGGGCCGTCCGTCAGCCGAAGCCTGGGCCTGCGCCGACGCGAAACGGGTCAAGCCCGTACCGGATCGACCTCCACCCGGAGGCGACCCGGTGGGCGCGCCACCGACGACAGGAGACCGCACAACATGTCATGGCCCGGGGCGCGCACCGACCACGTTCCGTCGACGGGGCCGCTGACCTCGACGCCCTCGGGCGCGGCGCGTCGGAGTGCACTCCCGTAGGCCTCGCCCTCGGCACCCGAGACGAGCGCCAGGGCGCTGAAGGGGGGAAGCGCCAGGGACCGGCGCACCTCCGACTCCGCCGCCGCCAGCACGCCGGGATCGGCTGACACCGCGGCCACGATGGCAGGGTGACGGGGTTGGCGCGTCTGGACGACCACTCGCCCCGGGGCGCGGTCGCCGGCGCGCCCCAGGCCCGACGCGGCGACGAGCCGGGCACCCCGGGCCAGGAGGGCGAGTGCCTCCTCGGCGGCGCGGAAGCGAGGCGCGAGGAGCTCGGAGTCGAATTCCAAGAACGCCACCGCGTCGGCCTCGGGCACCCGGTGCAGCGCGGCCTCGGTGCCCACCACGACCCGGGCCCGGCGGAGGTGGTCCTCCTCTGTTCGGTCCGCACCCGCCGGTCCCCACACCTCGGCCACCGCCACCCCCGTAAGAGCCTCGAGGTCCTCACGTAGGCGCGTCACCCCCAGCCGCAGCGCCTTCATGCGGGTGGCACCGCACCGTGCGCACACCACCGGGCGTTGCTCCCCGCAACGCCGGCAACGGAGCGACGGCGCCGGTCCCGGAGACGGAGTCGCCGCCCGCGCGCCCTGAGAGCGGCCCCTCCCCGGCTCGCCCACCAGTTCGACAGCAGCACCACATTTCTCGCACCGTGCCAGTTCTCCGCACGCCGCACACGACAACAGCCGCACGCGCCCGGTCCGGTTCACGACACACACCACCCGGCGTCCGGGCACCTCGATCACGTCGCGCACGAGCCGCACGAGCCGCTCGGAGAAGATCCCCGTACGTGGGTCGTCGTGACGGCGGTCGATCACCTCGACCGCGGGCCAACCCCGACGTGCCGCGGTGCGGGTCGGTTCGACGAGCCGTCCCACGGCGAGGATCTCGAGCGTGGGGCAGGGCGACACCAGCGCACACGGCGCGTCCTCGCGCCGGGCACGCTCGACCACCACCGCCCACGCCGCCCACGTGGGGGCGCGCTCTTCGTGGTACGCCTCGTCGTGCGCATCGAGCACGACCGCGGCCGCCAGTCTCGGCACCGGCGCGAAGGCGCCGGCGCGCGCCCCGACGACCACGCACCCACCGGCGCGGGCCCGCGCCCAGTCGCCGGGGAGCAATGCCGTGGCGACGCCGGCCGCCCTCAGCCGCCGCGCCACGTCACCCGCCCAACGGTGGCTCGGAGCGAGCACGAGCGCCCCGGCGTCGTTCCCGGCACTGTCCCGCCGCGCCACGGCGTCGAGGAGGATGGGCCAAGGATCGCTCGCCGGCCCGAGCCGGACCACGGTCGTTCCGGGGCCGAGGCCCGTCGGGGACGGCGGCGTCCCGGTGCCGGCGTGCT
>JARLGQ010000148.1 GCA_031292675.1 Acidimicrobiales bacterium | reverse complement strand
GCGGCCGGTGCGAGGCCAACGGCGTGGCGCTGCGGGGCCCGGGCTCCTCCGCCCGGCCACGGGGGTCGGCCGGCGGCACCTCGTCGGAGGACACGACGCCGCGCACGAGGTCCGCCCACAGGCTCACGATCTCGGTCACCTGGTCCGCCACCAACTCCAAGAGCGCGTCGCGCTCGGAGGGCTCGAGGTGCCGGAGCTGCTCGTGCAGCTTGGTGGCGCCTTCGGACAGCGCGGTGGCCACCTTCAGCAGTCGTTGCGCGGGGACCACGGGTGCGTCTTGAGGGGTCACGGTGGGAGTTCCTCGCTCGCCCTGGATGGTCGAGAGCCGTCTGCGCCCGGCGCGTGGATCGTCACC
The DNA here is from genome assembly GCA_031292675.1 of Acidimicrobiales bacterium. GTDB lineage: Bacteria > Actinomycetota > Acidimicrobiia > Acidimicrobiales > UBA8190 > Chersky-840. The sequence continues at coordinate 34,228 of JARLGQ010000148.1, read as the reverse complement.
CAGGTCCTGCATGTCTGATCCCCCGTCTAGTCGTCACCGGCAGTGAACGCAAAACTACATTACTGTGACTTCTGAGCCCCGGATCCCGGCGTCGAACAGTCCCTGGTGAGGGGGCCCGCTTTTGCAAAGACGCCGCGCGCACGCGCTCGGTCCCGCGTCCGCCGCGGCGCGTCACGGCGAGGTGCTCAGCACGCCCGGGCGCGTTGGAGGCAGGGGTCGAGCGCGTCGAAGGCGGCGGGGACGTCGTCGGGAGACATGGCAAACAAGAACGCGCTCACGGCGTCGGCGCCGGCCTCGGCGTACTGCTCGGTGATCGACGCGTCGAGCGGCTTGAAGTACGGGCACACCGTCACCTTGATGTCGACACGGGACCGGCCCTGCTCCGCGAGCGCGGCCTCCAGGCGCGCCAGGGCCTCGGGGACCTCCGCCGGGGCCCGGTTGAAGGTGTGCCATCCCTGTCCCACCCGGGCGGTGCGGCGAATGGCGGCGTCGCTCTCGCCCCCGATGTGGATCGGGGGATGGGGATCCTGGACGGGCTTGGGGTGGAAGGTGCACGGCGGCAGGGTGTAGCTGGTCCCGGAGAACGCCGAGGGGTCGTCGCACCACAGGGCGCGCAGCACCTCCAGGTACTCGTCGGTGCGATCCCCCCGCCGTTCCCACGGCACCTCGAGCGCCTCGAACTCCTCGCGCAGCCAGCCCACCCCCACGCCGAAGTCGACGCGCCCTCCCGACAACCAGTCGACCGTGGCCACCTCCTTGGCGCAGTAGACCGGATTGCGCTGGGGCAACAAGCACATGGCCGTCCCCAGCCGCACCGAGGTCGTGACGGCGGCCAGGAAGGCCAGGGTCGTGAAGGGCTCGAGGAGGCCCGACCCCGGCGGCATCGGGATCTTCCCGCCCTCGGCGTAGGGGTAGCTCGACGCGTACTGCTCGAAGGTGACCACGTGCTCTCCGACCCAGATGCCGTGCACGCCGCGCGCCTCGGCCTCGCGCCCCACCGCCGCCAGGTACTCCGGTGTGGCGAAGGGGTTGGCCGTCGGTAACCACAGGTCGAAGTCCATGTCCCTCCTACGCTGACGATGAAGTGGTGATCCGGAACACGGGGTGTTCGGGCGCGATACGCCTCAGGTCGGCGCGGGGCGAATCCGCGGACACGCCGTCGAAGAACTTGCCCACCTCGAACTTCCAACGCCGGAGATAGGCGCGCAGGACCTCGACCTTGTCGTCGTCGCCCAGCTCCTCGACCCCGAAGCGCTCGACGCGGCGGCCTACGACGAGCTCACCTCGTCGCGCCACCCGGATGTTGCGCACCCATTCGGTCTCGCCGCGCGGCGCCACCAGGTAGCGCCGGTCGTCGAGGGTGAGGACGTTCACCGGCGTGCTGCGCCACAGGCCCGACTTCCTGCCCTGCACGCGCAGCACCCGCGAGCCCCACACGCTCAGCCCGAGGCGCGTCAGCGCGGCCACGGTCGAGTTGAAGACCTTGTCGAGCGACGTCGGCTTGCGGTAGTGCGGCACCTGGCCATCATGGCAAGCGCGCCGCCCCTCGGCCATGCCGGGCGGCGGGACGGTCAACGCAGGTGGAGCCCGCCGTCGACCATGACGATCTCGCCGGTCACGTAGCGGGCGCCCACCAGGCCCAGGATCACGTGGGCGATGTCCTCGGGGGTGCCCGAGCGCTGCATGGGAGCCTGGGCCCGCACGAACTCCCGCACCAGGTCCCAGTCCGCGGTCCAGGGCGTGTCCACCAGACCGGGCGCGACGGCGTTCACGCGGATGTCGGGCCCCAGGACGTTGGCGAGGAGCTCTGTCATGTGGCTCACCGCCGCCTTGGAGGTGGCGTAGGGGATCGAGCTCCCCCTGGTGGTGTGGCCCGCCACCGAGGACACGTTGACCACCACGCCGTCGCCCCCGGCGCGCAGGTGGGGGACCGCCGCCACCGTCACCTGCCACGTGCCGATGACGTTCACGTCCAAGATGCGCCGCCACACCTCGGGCGACGCCGCGTCGAGGTCGGGGTGCGCGATGACCTGGGTGGTGCCGGCGTTGTTGACGAGGATGTCGAGCCGTCCGTGGTCCTGCACCGCCCGCTCCACGAGGTGGCGGGCCTGGTCGGGGTCGGCGATGTCGGCCTGGACGTAGCTGGCGCCGGGGAGCTCGGCGGCGAGCGCCGCGCCCGCCTCCACCGACGTGGCCGAATTGACCACGACGGCGGCTCCCTCGGCCGCCAGCGCCCGGGCCGTGGCGGCCCCGATGCCGCTCGACGACCCCGTCACGAGGGCGACCTTGCCCTGGAGGTTTCCTGGCATCGTGCGTCTCCTCGTCTCGGTGCGGTCCGTGCGGGCGCCGGTGACGGCGCGCCCGGTTGCTGTTCTCTTACCAGGGTTGTCGGTACGGTGGCGTCCCATGCGCCTCGTGAGCTTCGTGGACCCCGGCGAGCCTTCGGTCGTTCGCACCGGGGTGGTGGTCGACGGTGAGGTGGTCGACCTCACCGACCCCGCCGTCGCCCTCCCCGGGGACATGACCGACTTCCTCGTGGCCGGGCCCGGCGCCATGGAGCGGGCCGACGCCGCGGCCGGGTCCCGAGCCCGGCGCATGCCCCTCGACCGGGTGCAGCTGCGGCCGCCGGTCCCGCGCCCGGCCAAGGTGCTCGGCATCGGGCTCAATTACGCCGCGCACGTGGCCGAGACCGGCGCCACGCGCCCCGAGCACCAGGTGTGGTTCAACAAGCAGCGCACCTGTGTGATCGGCCCCGGCGAGGCCATCGAGATCCCGCGGGTCTCGGCCCAGGTCGACTACGAGGGCGAGCTGGCCATGGTCATCGGGCGACGCTGCCGCCACGTCCCCGCCGCCGGGGCCGCATCGGTGGTGGCCGGCTTCACGGTGGCGAACGACGTGACGGTGCGGGACTGGCAGTTCCGGACGCCCACCTGGACGCTGGGGAAGTCCTTCGACACCCACGGCCCCACCGGGCCCTGGATCGTCACCGGCGACGAGATCGAGGACCCCCACGGCCTGCGCCTGCGCACGTGGGTGAACGGGGACCTGCGCCAGGACGCGTCCACCGACGACATGATCTTCTCGTGCTGGGAGCAGATCGAGTACCTGTCCACGGTGTTCACGCTCGAGCCCGGTGACGTCATCTCGACGGGGACCCCGGCTGGGGTCGGGACCAGCTTCGACCCACCCCGCTGGCTGGTCGAGGGCGACGTGGTCCGCATCGACATCGAGCGCGTCGGCACACTCGAGAACCGCGTTGTCGCCGAACCCGCCCCCTGATCCCGCCCCCGAGCACTCCGGCTCCCTGCGCGTGACGCGGAGCCTCGTCATCCCCGCCGACGAGCTCGAGTGGCGCTTCACGACCAGCGGCGGTCCCGGCGGGCAGCACGCCAACAAGGCGAGCACCCGGGCCGAGGTGTCTTTCGACGTGGCCGGGTCGAGGTCCCTGGGCCCGCGCCAGCGGTCCCGGCTCCTCGAGCGCCTCGGACCGACGGTGCGCGCCGCGGCGGGGGACGAGCGGTCCCAGATGCGCAACCGGGAGCTGGCGCTGCAGAGGCTCAGGGCCCGGCTGGCCGAGGGGTTGCGGGTGGAGAGGGCCCGGGTGCCCACCGCACCCTCGGCGAGAGCCCGGGCCAGGCGCCTCACCGACAAGCGGCGCCGGTCGGAGCGCAAGCGGGCCCGGGCCCGACCCGTCGACGACGACGGCTGACCGCTCCCCGCCTGTGCTCAGAGGCCGGCGCTCAGAGGATGTCGGGCCGCAACAGGGCGTCGCTCCCCCCGTCCACGAAGAGCACCGACCCGTGGATGTACCCGTTGGCGGGGTCGAGCAGGAACCCGATGGCGGCGGCGATCTCGGTGGGGTTCGCCCGGCGCCCCATGGGCACGGGAAGGGCCTCGATGAGCGGTCCCAGCACGGGATCCTCGAGCCCGCCTGCCAGCAGCGGCGTGTCCACCGGTCCGGGGGCCACCGCGTTCAGCCTGACCCCGGCCTTGCCCCAGGCCCCGGCGCGCCGGCGCATGGCCCGGGTCAGGGCGAGCTTGCTGGTGCCGTAGACCGTCGAGCCGTCGAGGCCGGCCGCGCACGCCGAGGCCTTGTCCTCGTCGCCGTCGAGCAGCGCCTGGAGCAGCTCCTGGTGGGCGGGCGTGAGGCCGGCGGCATTGGAGGCGACCACCACCGCAGCCGGGACCTCCCCGGCGCTGAGCAGCGGCAGCAGTCCGTCGAGCACGTCGAGGGCTCCGAAGAAGTTCACGCGCGCGATCGATTCGGTCGGCTGCGTCTGGGGCCCCAGGCCGGCGCAGACCACCAGGCCGTCGAGGCGCGACCCGCACAGCTCGGCGACCGCCGACACCGCCTTGGCCCTTCCGGCGGGCTCGGAGAGGTCGGCGGTGACCTGGGCATCGTGGATGTCCACGCCGATCACGCGGGCGCCGCTGCGCTCGAAGCGCCGACTGACCGCCGCCCCGATCCCCGAGGCCGAGCCCGTGACGGCGATCGTCCGTATGCGGCGTGGGGCGTGAACCACTTCAGGCCGCGACGAGCTTCCCATGGCGGGACGTTGTAGCCGACGGAGGTGGCTGCGCGCCTGTCCGGGTGGCGACCGATCAGGTCGAGCAGTCGTGGCAGACCATGGTGGCGGGGTCGGCGAGCTGCACCCGCCCGCGTACCAAGAAACACGACCGGCACACGAACTCGTCAGAGCCGCGCGGGGCCACGTCGACGAGGTCGGTGTCGACCCGCATCTGAAGGAGCACGGTGCGCCCCGTCATGGCGCCCTCCTCCTCGTCGTCGAGGTCGGCGGCACCGGCCCCGGCTCCGGGCCCGTCGACTTCGAGGAGGGCCATGCGCTCGAGCAGGACCAGATCGAGGCTCTCTTCGACGTCGTCGGCCCCGACGACGTCGTCGGGGTCGTCGTTGCCGGTCGAGCCCGCACGGACGGGGACGGCGAGGGCACCGAGGCCGCCCTGGGCCTCTTCGTCGGACTCCTCGGCCTCGTCGTTCCCGTCGTGGACGAGGTCCTCCAGGGTCACCTCGAGCGTGTCCTCGTCGACGTCCTGCTCGAGGAGGTCCTCGTTGTCGAGCTCCTCTTCGAGGATGGCTTCCTCGTCGAGCTCCGCCACGGCCAGCTCCTCGGGTGCCTCGAGGTCGAGCTCGCCCTCGGTGAAGTGGGCCTCGTCGGGCTCACGGTGCCTCTCGGCCAGTCTCATGGCCAGGGACCTCCTTCCGAGTCCGCCTGGGCCGGTGAGGACCGGGCCGGGCCGCGCTCGCGTGCTGGCATCAGCATCAGGCCCCGGGGGCGGCTGTGCAAGGCCTTTTCCTGCGGCGCCGACGGTGTTGTGCCTTCGGCGGTGGCGTTCTCGAGCCGGCCGGGCCGGGCGTGTCCGGGCCCGGCGTGCGCCGTCTTGACACCCGTTTCACAGTAAATCTAGAAATACACGCGATTTACTGGCTAAGGTCAGGCGGGCCTGTCGTTCGGCAGGCACGACGAGAGAGAGGAGCGGCCTGTGTCGGAGAACGGTCCAGGGATGGCACACAGGGCGCATCGTCCTCCGACGTCGTCGAAGCGGTGGTGGCTGGCGGGTGTCGCCTTGATGGCCGCCGCGGCCCTGATCGTGGGCGGGCCGGCCCTGCCCGCCTCGGCCACGACCCCGGCGCCCGACGGCTACTACGTCGTCACCGCCGCCGGCGGGGTCTTCGGGTTCGGCGGGGCCACCGTGTACGGGTCCCCGGCCGCGTCGGGCACGACCCTGGCGTCACCGGTCGTCGGGGTCGCCCCCACCGCCGACGGCAAGGGGTACTGGCTCGTCGGCGCGGACGGCGGGGTGTTCACCTACGGCGACGCCGGGTACTTCGGGTCGGTGCCGGGTGACTCGGTGAAGCTCAAGACCCCCGTCGTCTCAGTGGCGGCCACCTCGGACTCCAAGGGCTACTGGCTCGTGGGCGCCGATGGAGGGGTGTTCGCCTTCGGAGACGCCGGGTACTACGGATCTCTCCCCGCTCTCGGCGTGAAGCCGGCATCGCCCATCGTGGGCATCGCCGTCACCCACGATGGAAAGGGCTACTGGCTCGTGGGCGCCGATGGAGGCGTGTTCGCCTTCGGAGACGCCGGGTACTTCGGCAACGTCCCCACGCTCCTCGGGACCCCCGCGCCGTCACCGGTCGTCGGGATCGCCACCACCCCCGACGGTGGCGGCTACTGGGTGGTCCAGAACGACGGGGCCGTGTCGCGCTTCGGAGACGCCGGCTTCTACGGGTCCACGCTGACCACCGGCGTCGTGCCCGTCGCACCGGTCGTGGGTGTCTCGGCCACCCCCGACGGCAAGGGCTACTGGCTCGTCGGCGGGGACGGAGGCGTCTTCACCTTCGGCGACGCCGCGTACTTCGGCTCGATCCCCGCAGAGCTCGCAGCCGGTGGTGTGACCCTGGCGTCGCCGGTGTCGGTCGTCGCCCTGGGCGTCACTCCCTGATCGGTCGGCCGGCGGGCCGTGCCTACCCGGGTCGCTCAGCCCAGCTCGCCCGACACGTAGGCCCGCGTGCGGGGGTCGAGCGGGGAGTCGAAGATCTGCTGCGTCGGCCCGTACTCGACCAGCTCGCCGGTGGCCCGGTCCTCGCCCAGGAGGAAGAAGGCCGTGTAGTGCGAGACGCGCCTGGCCTGGAACATGTTGTGGGTCACCAGGCCGATGGTGACGTCGGTGGCGAGATGGGTGATGAGCTCTTCGATCTTGGCCGTGGCGATGGGATCGAGCGCCGAGCACGGCTCGTCCATGAGCAGCACCTCGGGCTCGACGGCCAGGGCGCGCGCGATGCACAGCCGTTGCTGCTGACCACCAGACAGCTTCACCGCCGGCGAGTGCAAGCGGTCCTTGACGAGGTCCCACAGCGCGGCATGGTGGAGCGCGGACTCAGCCGCCTCGCGCAGGACGCGCTTGGAGCGGACGCCGTTGAGGCGCAGCCCGGCGACGACGTTGTCGAAGATGCTCATGGTCGGGAAGGGGTTCGGGCGTTGGAAGACCATCCCGACGCGGCTGCGGACCAGCTCCGCCCGGGTGTCGCGGGCGTAGATGTCGAGGTCGCCCACCCTGACCGTCCCGGTGACCTTGCCGCCGGTGTCGTCGTGCAGACGGTTGACGGTGCGCAAGATGGTGGTCTTGCCGCACCCCGAGGGCCCCACGAGGGCGGTGACGCGGTTGCGGACGAGGTCGAGCGACACGTCGCGCACCACCCGGTGCTTGCCGAAGGTGACACTGACGTCGCGCAGGGAGACAGCCGCGGGCTCCCCGGAAGGCGCGTCGGGAGGACGCGACGACGGAGGTGCCTCCGACGTGGTTCCGAGTGGTGCGGTGGTGTCGATCGTCATCTCCGTGCTCCGAAGGGCCCGACCATCCTATTGGTCATCGGGCCTATTGGTCATCGGGCCTATTGGTCATCGGGCCTAATGGTCATCGGGCCTAATGGTCATCGGGCTTGGCGGTTCAGCCGGGCGGACACGATGCGGGCCACGACGCTCAGCACCAGGACGAGGACGAGGAGCACGAGTGCGGCCCCCCACGCGATGAGCTGGGCCGAGGACTGGGCGGAGGTCCCGTCGATGAAGATCGTGAACGGCAACGCGTTCATCGGCTGCGTCGGGTTGGTCACGAAGAACTGACTGCCGAAGATGGTGAACAGCAGCGGCGCCGTCTCGCCCACGGCGCGCGACACCGCCAGGAGGTTCCCGGTCACGAGGCCGGGCAACGCGCCGCGCAGCACCACCGAGCGCACCACACGCGCCCGCCGCACCCCGAGGGCCAGGCCCGCCTCCCACAGGTCGCGTGGCACCGATCGCATGGCGGCCTCGTTGGCGCGGATCACGATGGGCAGCATGAGCGCGGCCAGCGCGAAGCTCCCCACCAGCCCCGAGTAATGGTCGAAGGGCGCCACCAGCACGGAGAAGGCGAAGATGCCCACCGCGATCGACGGCACCCCGGTGAGGACGTCGGCCGCGAAGCGCAGCGCGTTGGCGACAGGGCCCCTGCGCTCGACGAGGAAGAGGGCGGCCGTCATTCCCACCGGCACGGCCATGGCGATGGCCACGCCGATGATGATGACCGTCCCCACGATGGCGTTGGAGATCCCGCCCCCGGGGATGCCCGGGGGCGTGGGGGCATGGGTCAGGAAGCTCCACGACAAGGCGTGGATGCCCCGGCTGGTGGTGTAGGCAACGAGGGCGACGAGAGGCGCGAGCGAGACGGCGACGGCGGCGACGCACAGCACGATCGCCCCCCGCCCCACGAGCCGGCGCCGCACCAGGGAACGGCGGGCCGACTCCCGCACGAGGTCTCGTCGCGCCCCGATGGCACCGGCCGCGTCGGGGTCGACGGCGAAGACGGTGTCGCTCACGTAGTCGCCCCGGCGGATCGCATCCGGGCCCGCAACAGGACCTGACCCCCGACGTTGACGAGGGCGGAAAGGACGAGGAGCACCACCACGAGACCGATCACCGAAGCGCGGTCGAGCCCGGGACTGGCCTCCCCGAAGTTGTTGATGATGGCCGACCCGAGTGTGGCCCCCGGCGAGAGCAGCGAGTGGGGGAGCGCGTAGTTGTTGCCGATCACCATGGCCACCGCGATGGTCTCTCCCATGGCGCGGCCGATGCCCAGTGTCACCGCCGCCTCGATCCCGGTCCGGGCGCCGGGTACCACCGCGGTCGTGACCACCTGCCAGCGGGTGGCGCCGAGGGCCCGTGCCGCTTCGCGGTCCTCGACCGACACCGCCGCCATCGACGTGCGCGACAGCGCCACGATGGTGGGCAGGATCATGACCGCCAGCACCGTCCCGGCCAGGAACATGCTGGGCCCGAGGGCCGGACCGTGGAAGAACCACTCGAGAACCGGGATCCTCTTCATGAAGGGCTCCACGTGATGGGTGAAGACCGGCTGCAGGACGAGCAGCCCCCACAGCCCGACCACGATGCTCGGCACCGCCGCGATGAGGTCGATGGCGACCGTCAGCGGCGCGGCCAGCCACTTCGGGGCGAACTCGGAGAGGAAGGCGGCGGTGCCCACGCCGATCGGCACCGCCAGGATGATGGCCACGGTGGTGGTGATGAGCGTCCCGAGGATGAACACCCCGGTGGGGTAGACGTCCTTGGCGGCGTTGTAGGTGCCGGACCAGAAGAAGCTCAGCCCCGAATGCGCGAAGGCCTGGCTGGAGGACACGAGCAGGCTCACCACCAGGGCCACCACGATGGCGGCGAAGAGCGTCGCTCCCGACCAGCGCGCCACGGCGTAGGCGCGGCCTCCGGGTCGCCTGGCGCGGCGTTGTAGGGCCTCCTTCACCCCGCCGACGGGCGTGAGCCGGGGCGGAGGGACCTCCTCGAGCAGTGTGGGGGTCATAGGGGCGAGCGCTTCTACGAGCGGCGATCAGGAGAACAGGGGCTTGCCCGCCGAGTTCTCGAGCCCCAACAGCGTCTGGTGCGCGATCGACACGACGTTGGCCGGCAGCGGCGAGTACCCGAGCGCGGCCGCCTGCTGCTGGCCGGTGGTGGTGACCCAGTCCAGGAGCTTGCCCAGCACGACGCCGAGGGTGGCGTTGGACTGCTTCTGGTAGACGAGCGACCAGCTGAAGTTGGCGAGCGGGTAGGTGCCGGCTCCGGGGCCGTTCACGATGTTGAAGTTGGACGCGCTCAGGCCCGAGGCCTGGGCCCCCGCCGCGGCGATGCTCGACTGCGACGGGGTCACGAAGCTTCCCGCCTGGTTCTTGAGCGCGGCGTTGGTGAAGCCGGCCTGCAGCGAATAGGCGTACTCGACGTAGCCGATGGCCCCGGGGGTCTGCTGGATGTATCCGGCCACCCCGGAGTTGAGCTGCTCGCCCACTCCCACCGTGGTGAGCGGCCACTTCGTCGAGGGTGTGGTCCCCGCCTTGGAGCCCGTCCACGCCGGTCCGCCCGTGGCGATGAGGTACTGGTCGAGGTCGTAACCCGGGCCCGACGAGTCGGCGCGGTGCACGGGGACGATGGTCGTGGCGGGCAGGTTCACGCCCGGGTTGAGCGCGGCGATGGCGGAGTTGTTCCACGTCTTGATGGTGCCCAGGAAGATCCCCGCCAGGGTGGGGCCGTCGAGCTTGAGGCCGCCGTTGACGCCGGGCAGGTTGTAGCTCAGCGCCACCCCGCCGAGGTCGACGGGCACCTGCAGGATGCTTCCGCTCGTCCCCGTCGCCGGTGACGGGATGGGGATCTCCGAGTCACCGAAGTTCACCGTTCCCTGTTCGATGTCGGTGACGCCCACGCTGCTTCCGGCCGGGGAGTAGTTCACGCTCACGCCGTGGTCGGCCTGGTTGTAGTAGTAGAAGACCCGGGTGAAGAAGGGCTGGATGGAATTGGCGCCCGCCCCGTTGACCTGCAGCGACGGCGACTTGGTGTCGCATGTGGCGCTCAGGGGCCCGCCCGAGGTCGAGCAGGCCGTGCTGCTGGCGACGGGCACCGTCGTGGCCGTGTGCGGCACCGGCTTGGCCGCCGTGGTGGTGGGTGTGCCGGCCGCCGCGCTCGCCGTGGTGGAGGTCGTGGGCGGGATCGTGGCCGTCGTCGTCGTCGTGCCGGCCTTCTTCTTGGAGGCGGTCGGCGAGGACGAGCCGCACGCCGCGGCCACCACTGCCACCGCGGTCAGGCACAGCGCCAGGGTCGACACCCGCGCCAGGGGGCGGCGCCTGGTGTCGGGGCCGCACCGGGAGTCTCGGGACCGACGAACCGCACCTCGCTGCACGGGCTCTCCTCTCGAGGGGGTCGGAACCGACCCTCGCCTATCACTCCAAGTGAATATATCGATTACATAGAAATACTATGACTACCCGCCGGCGTCGTCCAGCCGCGGCCCGGTCCTTGCCTCGGCCCCGGGGCCGCTCGGGGGATCGGGAGGGGTCGGAAGGGGTCGGAAAGGGCCGGCGCCAGACCAGGGTGGGCGTGGGGCCCTGCGGACGGGCAGAATCCGGTCCGTGCACATACCGGCCAAGGTTGACTACGGCATGCGGGCCCTCCTGGCGCTCACCGATCGGGGCGAGCCGGCGACGGCCGAGTCCCTGGCCGAGGCCCAGGGGCTGCCGGCGCGGTTCTTGGGGGCGATCCTGATCGAGCTGCGCCGCGCCGGCATCGTCTCGAGCCAACGGGGATCAGAAGGCGGCTACCGCCTGGCCCGCCCGGCCAAGGACGTGAGCGTCGCCGATGTCATGCGCGCCCTGGACGGGCCGTTGGCCGAGGTGCGGGGCCTGCGCCCCGAGGCGGCGCACTACGAGGGGGCGGCCGAGCACCTCCAAGACGTCTGGGTGGCGGTGCGGGCCAGCCTGCGCAACGTGCTCGAGCGGGTCAGCCTCGAAGACGTCGTGGCGGGACGCCTGCCGCGCACCGTCGCCAAGCTGACCGAAGACCCCGACGCCTGGTCGCCCCACCACTGACGGTTCGCATCAGGCCGGCTGGGCTCGGGGCGTGCGACGGCGCGCCGCCGCGCCGGGCTGGGCCCAGGTCTCGGCGAGGAAGTCGGCGATCTCCCCCGTGAGCCGGTCGGGGGCGACGCGCAGCTCGAAGATCGAATGTGCCTCGACCAGCTTGGCGTGGGCGAGCTGGCGGGTGAGATGGTCGGCGTCGGTGAAGGGATGGATGAAGTCGATCTTGTGACCGATGACGAGCGTCGGCGCCTCGATGGCATGGCGCGCCTCGTAGGTGGGGGTGATCGGCCCGACCAGCATGCCGTGGAGCACCGCCGCGATCTCCTCGGGCTCGGCCGTGATCATGGTGACGACGCTGTCGAGGGGGGCGACGCTGGTCTTCGGCACCCGGCGCGCCAGGGCGGCCACGACGCGGACCAGCGGCGCCGCGTAGTGGACGCCGAGGAGCATGGGCAGGAACACGACGGCCGCGCCGGGCACCGCCCACTCCAGGACGGGCATCTCGATCAGCAGCCCCCGCACGCGTTCGGGGGCCTGGACCGCCACCTGGAGGCTCACGTTGGCCCCCAGTGACACGCCGCCGACGACCGCCTCGTCGATGCCGAGCTCGTCGAGCAGCGCCACCACGTGGCGGGCGTAGGAGTCCATGCGATGGACCGAGGCGTGGCGCGGCTTGTCCGACTTGCCGTGCCCGGGCAGGTCGAGCAGGACCACCTGGAACCCCCGCTCGGCGAGGTCGGCGGCCAGGCGGCGGCTCAGCTGGTTGTCGAGGAGCAGGCCGTGGACGAACACGAGAACTCTGTCGCCCTGTCCGTGGCGCTCGTAGTGGAGGCGCAGGCCTTCGAATTCGAAGGAGGCCTCCTCGAAGGGCCGGTGCTCGAAGAGCCTGCTCACGAAGGAGATGGGCGCCACCGAACCGTCACGCTTCTTGCCCGACCGGCGCGAGGGCTCGGCGTGCTTCTTGGTTCGAGAATGCCTCGAAGCGCCGACCTCGGCCCCCACGGACGCCACTCCCCGACGATACCCGGCGGGCATTCCGGCACGCACCCCCCGGTGGTCATCGGACCCACCGGGGGGTGCAGCGCGTGCCTAGATGAGCCGGAGCCGACGGGAGCAGGCGGGCCACTGACCCCAGCCGCTGCGGGCCTGGAGCTGCTGGGCGGCCTGGTCCTGCACGGCCGGAGGTGCGTCCGACGGCAGCCCCGGGAAGCCCAGCCCGTGCCAGGTGGACAGGCTGAACTGATAGGCGCCGTAGTAGCCGTTGCCGGTGTTGTCGGCGTAGTTCCCGCCCGACTCGCACTGGCGCAACCCCGCCCACACGCCTCCGCTCGCCGCACCGCCCGCAGGCTGGGTGGCGGGGGCCAGGGGGGCCGCGGGAGCCGCGGCAGGGTGTGGTGCGGCGGCCGGCGCCGGTGGAGCGGTCGCCTTGGGCGTCGGTGCCGCCGGCGCCGGTGGGGTGTGCGCACTCTCGTAGGCCATCCAGGCGTAGAGCTGCGTCACGTACCTGGTCCCGGCCGGCCGTAACAGGCCGATGGAGGATTCCCCGGCAGGGGCGGCGGGCGCCGGGTGCTGATGGAGCGTGGGCGCCGATACCAGCTGCGCCAGGGCGCGGCTGAACTCGATGCCCGTCGGCCGTACCAGGCCGATGGGGAGCCCCGCCTCGGTGGCGAGGGACGGGTGTGATGGGGCGACGGCCAATTTCGCCGACGCCAGTTGCATGGCGGTCCCTCTGGTGTGAGTACCGGTGACCTGTTGGTGGTGATGGTGAGGAGAACTCGGCCGTTGGTGCAGAAAACTCGTACCGAGCAATACGGCGATGACAACGCCAAAGAGTCGATGGTTCCGCATCTTGTGCCTCCTTGAAGTTCACGGGATCCCCGTAGGGCTCCAGGTGGGCTTGGGAATGCGGGTGCCCGTCGTCTGGTGCATTCGTCTCGCGGAGCCGGCGCCGGGAAGGGCGGGCGGCCCTGGACTGACTGCAGGTCCGAACGAGGTGCGGACGGAGCGACCCGGGGTCTCTGGCGTTAGGCACTGCCTCCTTCGAGCGGTTGTCGACGGTCGGTGAGCATGGGTGGGGGGAGCCGCGTTGCGCGAAGGGACCGGGACCCTGGGCGCGCGAAGGCGCACGGGGAAACATGTCCGGGGCGGTCCACATGAGCAGGGCCTCTGGGGCCCGGGCGACAGCCTCCGCTGCTGTCGCGTGGACTCTGCCGATGGCTTGAGTAGTAACTATTGTAAGCGCTTGCGCATGTGCTCACAAGCGCATCGGGGGCCGGGCCCCCCCGAGGCGGCCCCCGGCGGCGACGCCCTCACCGGGAGAAGGCCCCGCTGACCAGGGATTCTCTCAGCTCCTTGGGACCAGGGCCGAGCTCCCGAGGACGGGGTGGAGAGGGGGCCTTCGGAGGGGTCCCCCCGGGCCCGAGGGCCTCACGGGTAGCGTTTCGGCCCGTGGACGCACGCACCTCCGCACCCCCGACCCGGGCCCCCCGAAACGACGGTGAGGCCCGTGCGGACCTGTCGACGGCGTGCCTCGCGTGCGGGGCTTCCATGCGGCCCGAACATGCCCATTACCGGTGTCCGCGCTGTGGGTGGCGCGACAGTTGCTGTGACGGGCCGTACTGAGACCGGGCCCTACCCCGGATCCTGGCCGGGCGTCACCCCCGAAAGGGCGTAGAGCGCCTCGAGCGCGCCGTCGACGACGTCGTCGGCTTCGGCACCGGCTTCCCTGACCCCGACGAGCGCCGTCAGCGCCGCGTAGTCGCGGGCCAACAGCCCGGCGTCGGTGTCGGGATGCACGAGCGTGCTGCTCCCCGGGGCGGTGAGGTCGAGGCGCAGGGTGCCGGTCTGGCCGGGCGGGAGCGCCACATGGGGGAGGGGCGTGCTGTCGTCGCCGGTGGCATGGACCGCTGAGCGGATGGTGCCACCCCGCCCCAACCGACCGTGGCGCAGCCCCCGCAGCTCGTCGAGGGGCACGTTGGGCACGTTCAGATTGAGTGTGGTCCCCGCCCGGGCCCCGGCCAGGACGGGGACGAGGGTGGCCGCCATGGTGGCGGGCGTCTCCCACGGCACCGGGTCGTCGCCCCAGCGGATCGACACCGCCAGGCAGCGGAGCCCGAAGTGCGCGGCCGTCAGGGCCGCTCCCACCGTTCCCGAGTGCATGGCGGACCTCCCCACGTTGATGCCGTGGTTGATCCCCGACAGCACGACGTCGGGCATGGGACCGAAGCCGCCGACACAGGCGAGGATGACCGCCAGCGCCGGGGGGCCGTCGATGCCGTAGGTGGGTATGTCGCCCAGACCCTCGATGGCATGGGCCTCGTAGTCCACGCCGGCGCGCGAGTGGACCGGCCCGACCGCCGCCCCGGACCCGCTGTAGTCGATCATTGGCGCCACCACCACGACCTCGTGTCCCGTGGAGGCCGCCGCCAGGGCCAGCGCCGCGATCCCCGGGGCGCGCACGCCGTCGTCGTTGGTGACCAGTATCCGCACAGGACCCTCCGGTGTCGTGGCCCCCCACGCGGCGTCGACCCGAGCCCCTGCGCCGGCGCCAACTCCTGCGTCTACCATACCGGTGCCCCCGGACCGCCCCTCGGAGCACCACGATGAGGCGACACGGCCGCATCGACACGACGCCACCCGACCCGACGACGACCGGACACGAGCCACCCACTTGCCTGTCACCGCCAACCGAACGCTGGCCCCCTCCGGAGTGCAATACGACATCGGGCACGGACGGCACCGCGTGGTCGTCACCGAGGTCGGCGCCACCATGCGCTCCTACACCGTCGACGGCACCGCCGTGCTCGACGGGTTCGGGGTCGACGACGTGTGCGACTCGGGACGAGGGCAGGTGCTCGCCCCGTGGCCCAACCGCCTCGGCGACGGCCGCTACAACTACGAAGGGCGCGACGCGCAGGCCGCGCTCGACGAGCCCGACCGGCACAACGCCATCCACGGGCTGGTCCGCTGGCTGCCGTGGCAGGTGGCGTCGAGGGCGCAGAACGTGCTCTCCCTCGGTTGCACGCTTCATCCCCAGCCCGGCTACCCGTGGCGACTGGCCCTGGTGGTCGAGTACCGCCTGGGGCGCGACGGCCTCATGGTGTCGTCGAGCGTCACCAACCTCGATGCCACCACGGCGCCCTTCGGCATGGGGTTCCACCCCTACCTGACGCTGTCGACGCCGATCGACTCCATGTCGCTGGCCGTGCCGGCCCGCCGGCGGCTGGTCACCGACGAACGGGGACTGCCCACCGCGAGCAGCGCGTTGGCCGGCTCCGAGCTCGACTTCACGGCGCGGCGCTGGATCGGGCCCACGGTCCTCGACACCGCCTTCACCGACCTGCAGCGTGATCCCGACGGCATGGCGCGGGTCGAGCTCGACGACACGGCGGGGGGCCGGGGCGTGACGTTGTGGATGGACCAGCGCTTCGGGTACGTCATGGTGTTCACCGGGGACACCCTCGAGCCCGCCGGCCGCCGGCGGACCTCGGTCGCGGTGGAGCCCATGACGTGTCCCCCCGATGCGCTGCGCTCGGGCGTCGACCTCGTGCGCCTCGAGCCCGGCGCCTCGTGGAGCGGCCGGTGGGGGATCAACCCCCGCTGAGGTCCGCTCAGGCGGGCCCCGACGCGGGCGCCCGCCCACCGGCGGAGGCGCTGGTCGGGATGAAGAGGTGTTCGAGCTCCCCGGCGGGCGCGGGCTTGCCGAAGAGATACCCCTGGGCGAAGGGGCACCCGAGATCGATCAGCCTGTCGCGCTGCTCCTCGCGCTCGATGCCCTCGGCCACCACCGTCAGGTCGAAGGCCTCGGCCACCTCGACGACGGCGCCGATGACGGCGTCATAGCGGGTCCCCAGGGCGTCGATGAAGGTCTTGTCGATCTTGACCACGTCGATGGGCAGCCGGGCCAGCGAATTGAGCGACGAGAACCCCGTGCCGAAGTCGTCGATGGCGATGCGCAGCCCCAGTCGCCGCAGGGCCTGCAGGCGGCGTACGGCCGCCTGCAGGTCGCGGATGAAGAAGCTCTCGGTGATCTCGAGCACGAGGCACTGCGGAGGCAGCCCGCTCTCGTCGAGCGCGGCGGCCACCTCGGCGATCATCCGGTCGTGCTCGAGCTGCCGGCTCGACACGTTCACGCTCACGGTGAAGCCCGACGAGTCCCCGATCCTGTTGACCCACTCCGCCGCCTGGGTACAGGCGCGGGCGAGCACCCACCGTCCGATCTGCAGGATCAGGCCCGACTCCTCGGCGATGGGGATGAACTCCAACGGGGGGACGAGGCCCCGCTCGGGATGCTGCCAGCGCACGAGTGCCTCCACCCCGACCGTCTTGCCCGTGTCGATGGCCACCACCGGTTGGTAGGCGATCGAGAGCTGGTCGCCGAGGAGGGCCTGGTGCAGTGACGACTCGATCTCGAGGCGCTCGGCGGCCCGGGCCGTGAGGGTCTCGTCGAACACCTCGACCCGCGCCCGCCCGCTCTGCTTGGCGTGGTACATGGCGGCATCGGCCTGGCGCAGCACGTCGTTGGGATCGTCGCCTCGCAACCCGAAGGCGACGCCGACGCTGGCCGACACGAAGCACTCCACCCCGTCGAGGACGAAGGGGCGGTCGAAGGCCGTGAGGAGGCGCCATGCATAGGCGACGGCTCCCTTGCGATCGGTGAGCCCCTCGACGAGCACGGCGAACTCGTCACCACCGAAGCGCGCCACGAGGTCGCCGGCGCGGGCCGTCGACTCGATGCGGCGGGCCACCTCGATCACCAGCTCGTCCCCGGTGTTGTGGCCCCGGCTGTCGTTGACGTACTTGAAGTGGTCGACGTCGAGGAAGCAGACGGAGATGGGCGGCCCCGGAAGTTGGCCGCGCGTCAGGCACTCGGCCAGTTGCTCCACGAACAGGGCCCGGTTGGGCAGGCCGGTCAGGTGGTCGTGGGTGGCCTGGTGCTCCAGTCGGCGCTCGAACTCCCGTCGTTCGGTGACGTTGCGGGCCGTGGCGGTGATCACGAGCCCTTCGGGCGTCTCGATCGGGCCCAGGACGATCTCCATGGGGAATTCCATGCCGTCCCTGCGCACGCCCGAGACGTCGGCCACGTCGCCGATGACGAGCGTGCGCGGGTTGCGGCTGAAGTCGTCGTAGTAGTCGCTCAGGACGTTCTGGATCCTGGGGGTCACGAGGCACTCGACGTTGCGGCCCGACAGCTCCTCGGGCTCGTAGCCGAAGAGGCGACCGACCTGGTTGTTGGCCTCGAGGATGACCCCGTCCGCGCTCATGACGATCATGGCGTCGGGGGCGGACTCGATGAGGGACCGGAAGTGGGCGGCGTCACGACGTTGGTGCTCGAGCCGGCGGGCGCTGCCCAGGCCGTGCCCGGCGTGGGCGGCCAGGAGCTCGAAGGCGGCGATCTCGTGGTCCTCGACCACGCGTCGGGTGCGGGTCCCTCCCACGAGCGTGGCGGCGAGCTCCCCCTCGACCCACACCGGGGTGGCGATCACCGTGCGGAACCCGTCGGCCCGCAGCTCCGGGAGCCCTCCGCGGCGTTCGAGGTAGTCGTCGACGACGACGGTCCGGCGTTCGTCGAGGATGAGGGCGACCATGCCCTGGTCGGAGCGGTGCACCGCCTCGACGTAGGAGTCGGGCAGCCCCCGAGGGTGCACGACGCGGTAGTTGCGGCGGTCGTCGATGAACTCACAGATGTTGGCGGCCTCGAACCCCAGCTCGATGACGGCGTCTACCGCCCAGGCCAGGATGGCGTCCTCGTCGAGGGTGTCGAGCTGCCGGCCCAGACCGGCCACGCGGCTCCACAGGCTGGCGCGGTGCTCGTGCTCGACGGTGGCTCGCTCCCGGAACACGAGCTCGCCGGTGAGCTGGACCGAGATCAGGTCGGCGGCGCCCGCCGTGGCCAGGATCATGCCCACGCGCAGGACCAAGGTGGCGGTGCCGATGTGCCAGCCGCCCCCGGCCAGCGCGGCCACGTAGGCGGCCACCGTGAGCACGGTCAACGTGATCCGTCCCCGGCGCGGATAGGAGACGTTCGCCATGAACAGGCACTGCAGGAGATAGACGAGATAGAGGTCGGAGTGGCTCCCGCCGGTGAGGTCGATGCCGATCGACACCAGTGCGATGTCGAAGAGGGACCAGACATAGAGGATCGGCAGGACGAGACCACGCCGGGTGAGGGACTCCCAGGGGAGCACGGCTATGGGGATGGTCCCGACCATGGCGACGCCGATGAGCACATAGAACGGTGCACGCGAGAGCGGGTAGTGGCCGGGGAGCAACGCGTAGAGGAGCATGACCACGAGCACGGCCACCGTCGACGCCACACCGACGCGGATCGACTGTAGGCGCACCTCGTCCAGAGCGCCCATCAGCCGCGGGGAGTCCGCCGTCCGGTTCCGGTCCCCGAAGATGTCACCCACAGTCTTGAGCCGCCTGACCGCGGAGCCCACGAGGTCGCCTTGCCCGGTTTGCTCTCCGCTCACCTGAGCGCGGTCCGCGCCGGACGCGTCCGGCGCAGGTGCGACGAGCGAGACCGGTGCATCGGAGCGCGAGGACGCCCGCACCACGGGCGCGACGGCGTGCGAGGTGACGGTCGGTCCGTCTTCGGGTGATTCCGAGCAGCGTTCACCGGTCACCGCCGACGGCCGCGCGATGCGACCAGGTGCCCCCACTGCAGAAGATGGTAACGGCGGCGAGGGGAGTTTCAGGGAGCTTTGTGCGGACGTTGTGCGAACGTATTGATTTCACCCGTCGCACGACAAGCGCACGGAAAGTCGCATGGAAAGAGCGCAAACAAGAGCGTCGGGAGACGAGCGCGCCCGCGCCGCACCGGGCGGGACCAAGCCGGCCCCGACGCTCATGTGTGGGGGGACGCAGATGTGTGGGGGAGATGTGTCGAGGAATTGTGTTGACATGCGGTGCGCCCTGACGCGCGGCGGGAGACCGGTGGAGGGGCTCGACCCACTGCCTGCCCTGACGACGGGAGGCGGATCCGGAGCACGCCGCCGGGGCCCCTGGATCCGGGTGGGCCGGCCCGGAGCGGGCCGGGCGCCCGCCCGCCCCTCGCGACGGGGATTGCCACGTATCCAGCGTGGCGGAGGCGTCTCTCACTGTGAGAGATGCAAAACGCCTCGCCCGCCTCCGGGAGCCCAGTGGACCTCTTATGGTGACCGACTCAGCCCGTACAGTGGTCAAAGCAGGGCCCGAGCGGGCTTCAGCGGCCAATGGAGCAGTGGCGGGCGCCTCGATCGAGGGGCTCTGGCTCCAACCCCTGATGGGCGGCACTATCAGTGATGATACCGCTATTTTTTGTGATCTCACCGAGATCGAAGGGGACGGGCTCCGCCGGCGAGCCGCCACGGGGGCCGGCCAGGGCCCCTCCACCGGGGTCGGACCGGGCGAGCTCGGGACGTTGGTCAAGCGCGGCCTGAAATGGGCGTTCGCCGGTGCCTTCGTGATGCGCTTCGGCACGTTCCTGACGGGCCTGATCATGGCCCGGATCCTCTCGCCCCGGGACTTCGGGGTCTATGCCGTGGGATTCGTGGCGCTCACCGTCACCGCCAGTATCAACGACATCGGCATCGAGCCGACGCTCGTCCGGTGGCCCCACGACCTCGACGACGTGGCCCCGACGGCGATCACGGTGGTGATGGCATTCAGCATCGTCCTGTTCGCCGGCTTCTGGTTCGCCGCCCCCGCCTTCGCCCGGGCGTTCAACACGCCGGACGGAACCGGCGTCATCCGGCTCATGTCGGTGGGACTGATCATCAGCGGGGCGTTCACGGTGAACTCCGCCATGTCCAACCGCGCCTTTCGCGTGCACGTCCGGACCTCGGGTGAGGTGGCGGCGATGGTGGTGGCCATCGTCATGACGATCGGGCTTGCGAAAGCGGGATTCGGCGCCTACAGCTTGGCGTGGGGCAGCATCACCGGCAACCTCGTCATCGGGAGCGTGCTGTTCATCTGGGCGCCGGCCCGTTACCGACCCGGCCTGGACTGGCCCACGGCACGGCTCCTCCTCCGACACGGGCTGCCGCTTGCGGGCGCGGGGCTGATCGTGGTCGCCACCCTCAACACCGACACCATCGTCGTCGGCCGCGTGCTCGGGCCGGTGGCTCTCGGGTTCTACGTTCTGGCATGGAACGTCTCGAATTGGCCGGTGACCCTGTTCTCAGGAGCGGTCAACAACGTCTCGCTGGCGGGTTTCGCCAAGCTGCAGCACCACCAAGCCGAGCTCAGCCGAGCCTTCGCCCAGGCGGTGGGCGCGGTCGTGGCGGTCACGCTGCCCTTCTGCGTCCTGTTGGGGACGCTCAGCTCGCCCGCGATCGGTGTCCTGTACGGACCCAAGTGGACTCACGCTGCCACCGCCTTGACCTTTCTCGCCCTCCTCGCCGCCATGCGTGCCGTCACGCTGATCTCGACCGACGCCCTGGTGGCGGCGGGCCATGGCCGGACCGCGCTCGGCCTGCAGGGCCTTTGGTTGGCGGCGCTCATCCCGTCGCTGGTCATCGGGGCCCATCTGCACGGCATCGCGGGTGTGGGACTCGGCCACGTGGTAGTGGCAGGTGCGGTCGTGCTACCGGCGTTCGCGTGGGCGCTTCGACGCAAGGGGTTCTCGCTTCGGCTCATTGGCCGGGCTGTCGCTTGGCCCGTTACCGGTGGTTTGTGCGTCGCCGTGGTGGCGACGGTCGTCTCGCATCTTCCCCTCCCTGACATGGCGCGCCTGGCTCTCGGCGGCACGCTGGGCCTAGCCGTGTACCTGACCGTCATCAGGTCGCTGTGGGTGCCCATCCTCGAGGCCCGCCGCTTGAAGCGGAGGGCGATGGCACTGTGACCCACGAACGTGAACCTCGGAAAGAGATGTGAAAGGAAAGAAGATGGACGTTGTAGCAAGGCTCCAGAAGGACCGGCCGAGCTTTCACCAGCGCGGCGCGGCGAAATGGGACTCGCTTCCCGAGACGCTCAGGCAGATCCAGCGCTCTGTGCCTGACGGTGGCACGACGCTCGAGACGGGATGCGGGGCGTCGACCGTCGTCTTCGCCGCGTCGGGGGCGCACCACACGGCCATCAGCCCGGACCCCGACGAGCACCGGAGGGTCCGCGAGTACTGCGATCGGATCGGGGTCGATCACAGCCGGCTGCGGTTGGTGGTCGGGCTCTCGGACGAGGTGCTCCCGGGGATGCCGGCCGAACGGGTGCTCGATGTCGCCTTCATCGACGGTGCGCACTCCTTTCCCTATCCCGCCCTCGACTGGTACTACATCACCAGGATGCTCAAGATCGGCGGGCAGCTCGTGTTCGACGATGTCCCGGTACCGGCCGTGGCCCCGTTGTTTCGGCACATGAGCCTCGAGCCCAACTGGCGCCTCGAAGCCGTCCTCGACGATCGCGCCGCGGCGTTCTCCCTGCTCGCCCCGCCTGCGCCCGAGGAATGGAGCAGTCAGCCCTTCAACGCCGCATATCCCGACTACAGCTTCGTCTCCCTGCCGGCGCGCTCACGGCTCCTGGCTGCGCACCGGGTGGGGCGGCTGCGGGCCGAGATGGCCAGACGCTTTCCCCACCTGCGCCAGACGTGGAAGGAGCTGTCGAACCGCGTGGACTCCGACGCGCGTGATGATCTCGCCGTTGCGGAGGAATCGGAGGCGGCGCAGCGCGTCGGCGCGATCTGACCCGCGTCAGTGCATCGAGCGCGACGGCGCCCCGCCGCGGGCCGCGCTCGCCAGCAGCGCCGTCATCTGCTCGGCGCGAGCCGCCCAGTCGTGTCTCCGCGCGAATGCCTGACGCCGGTCGACGGCGACCCCGTCTCGCCGTGAGCGGGACGCCGATCGGGCTGCGGCCGCAAAGCGCCCCGGTGCATCCTCGATGACCACCAGGTCGGTCCCGAGCCAACGGGTGGCCGGAAGGTCGGTCGCAACCACCGGCACGCCGGCGGCGAGGTACTCCAAGGTCTTCAACGGGAAGCTCGCGACGTTGAACTCGCTGTGGTCGTAGGGCACCAGGCCGACGTCGACGGCGGCCAGGTAGGCCGGCAGCCGCTCGAAGGGCTGCGGCCCGACCCACTGGACGTTGGGGCGAGCGAGCATGCGGTCGACTCTGGCCGGCTCGAATTGCGGCGCGCGCGGGCCGACGATGAGGAGGGACATCACCCCGGCGACGGCCTCGAGCAAAGCCAGGTCGGTGCGGGCGTTGAGCTGGCCTACGAAGCCGGCGACAGGAGGAGGGATCGAGACGTCGGAGGCGGGCTCATCGGCATGGCCGAAGGCCGCCGAGTCGCAGCCGAAGGGGATCATGTCGGAGGAGAACCCCCGCTGCGCCCAACGGTCGCGGACAGCCGGGCTGGAGGTGATGATGATGTCAGCGCGTCGGGCCGCGGCGAGCTCGGCACGCTCCATCCGTCGTACGTCGAGCCCCATCAGAACCGCGCCTGCGGTGAAGTCGTCCTGGGCCCAGTACACGGCCAGGTCCTCGTCGGCCGCGCCGAACGCGGGCCAGCCGGGGTGGGTCACGATCAGGGCACTCGGTCTGGAGCCCAGCGCCAGGAGGGCACGGCGCAGTTGGTGCCGCAGGAGCCGGTCGGTGAAGGGCACGAGCGCCCCGCTCCGTCCCTTGGGCGGGATCACGGGGGTGAGCCGTGCCAGCCCCGGGCCCACGACACGGAGCCGGGGGCCGTCCAGGGCAGGTCTGAGCTCCGGGTGGTTGCGGGGGGTGAGCCGGGACATCGGGGGGTCGACGTAGAGCACCGGCACATGGGCCCGCACGTGTTCGGCCATGTGCTGGTCGGCCAGCTTGATCCCGTCCCAATTGTTGGCCGCGCACAGCACGATCACCCGGTCCCAGGCACCTGACGATCGCCCGTCGTCGAGACCCGGCGGTTCAGACCCCATGCGTGTTCCACCGTCGCCACCACCGCCAGGCCTGGAGCCTGTGGACCGCGGTCGTGGCGTACGCGGGGGGGAGCCAGGTGAGGATGCCGGACCCCACTCGGCGTTCCACGCCCCGCCTCCACCGCAGCCCTCGGTGGCCCGAAAGGCGCCGGGCGTGAGGATCGGCGCCCAGGGCGAAGGCTTCGAGCTCCGCCACGGCCGCGGCGTCCATCTGCATCCGGTCCATGCCGTGGCACGCCGCCCACAGGGCCTCGCGTGCCAGCGCCCGCCCGGCCTGGGCGCGCAGTCGCGACGGGTTGTCGAGGAACCGTCCGTGGTCCTCGAACACCGCGTCGAACGCGGCCTTGCGTTGGCGTAGGTCGGCCGCCGGCGTGGTGAAGCGTGTCCGGGCCATGCTTGCCGCGTGCATGCGGTAGTACGCCTGGTCGACTCCCCCGAGGAAGGCCACGTCCGCGTGGGCGGCGAGCCGGAGCCACATCTCGAGATCACCCGAGTGCGGAAGGTCGATGCGGTAGCCGCCCACACGATGCTGAAGCGAGGTGCGGACGACGACCTCGGGGGACGAGATGCAATTCGTGGCGGTCCGGCAACGCTGGGAGATCCAGTCACGCCCCTTCCAGATCCGCAGCCGCGGTTCACCGGTGCGGGCCGGGGGCCGGTTGTCGTCGTCCTTGAACCGGAGCGACCGCCCATAGGCGAAGCCCACCGTCGGGTGAGCGTCGAGGACCCGGGCCGCGCGGAGCAGTGCGCCCGGTGCGAGGAGGTCGTCGGCCGAGAGGATGACGCAGTAGTCGCCGTGCGCCCATGTCAGGCCCTCGTCGTAGGTCGCCAAGTGGCCCCTGTTCTTTTCGTGGCGACGGAACTCGACCCTGGGGTCGCCTGCCGCCAGGCGCTCGCCGACGATCGCGGTCCCGTCGCTGGAGCAGTCGTCGATGACCAGGACCTCGACGTCAAGCTCTGTCGTCGCCTGGCTCAGCGCGCTCTGGACGCAATCGGGAAGATAGTGGGCGTAGTTGTAGCTAGGGATGACCACGCTGACCGAGCTCATCGCTCTGCCCGGGCCTCGTCAGGGGCAGAGCCCATCATCGGCACCTGCTCGAGCCCTTCGTGGGCGGATCGCAGCCGGTAGCGAAGTCCACAGCCGCACACAAGGTCTTCGCCGAGGCGCGTCCCGCACCTGCACATCCAACCGACGGCCCGGGCCGGGTTTCCCACCATCATGGCGTGGGCGGGCACGTTGCGGGTGACGACCGCCCCGGCGCCGACGAAGGCATAGGCGTGGAGGGTGGTCCCGCACACGACCGTCGCGTTGGCACCCACGGTGGCCCCCCGTTCCAACCGGGTGGGCACGGCCTCGTCCGCACCCTTCTTCACCGCGGCCCGGGGATTGCGGTCATTGGTGAAGATGCAGTTCGGGCCGAGGAAGACGTCGTCCTCGACGACGACGCCGTCGAAGAGCTGGACGCCGTTCTTGATCGTGACACCGTCGCCCACCCGGACGCTTCCCTCGACGAAGGCGTGGTCGCAGATGTTGCAGTCGGCACCGATGACCGCGCCCGGAAGAACGTGGGCGAAGGCCCAGATGCGGGTGCGAGCCCCCACACGGTCGCTCTCGCACAGTGCTTGGGGGTGGATGAAGACCGACGGGTCCATTGGACGGCTCAGCCCAGAGCAGCGGCCAGGGCCGCCACCACTCGCTCTTGTTGCGCCTCGTCCAAGTGGGGGTGCATCGGGAGCGACAGGATCTCATCCGCCGCCCTCTCGGCCACGGGAAAGTCTCCTCGGGCGTGTCCGAGGGGGGCGAAGGCGCCCGTCAGGTGGATGGGAGTGGGGTAGTGGATACCGGCCGGGACCCCGGCGGCGTGCATTGCCGCGTGCACGCGGTCGCGTTCGGGCACGCGCACCACGTAGAGATGCCACACGTGGGCGTTGTCCTGGCGCGTCGAAGGTCGTACCACGCCGGGCACACCCGCCAGCATCGCGTCGTAGCGTCCTGCCGCGTCGCGCCGGGCCGCGTTCCAGCGGTCCAATCGGGCCAGCTTGGCGTTGAGCACGACGGCCTGGAGCGTGTCGAGTCGAGAGTTGAACCCGAGCGTTGGATGCTCGTAGCGGGTCAGGCTGCCATGGTTCCGCAGCGCCTCGACGGATCGCGCTATGTCTCCGGAGCTGGTCACGACGGCACCTGCGTCGCCATAGGCGCCCAGGTTCTTGCCGGGATAGAAGCTGAACGCCGCCGCTGCCCCCCAACTCCCGGCGCGCCGCCCCCCCTGGCTGGCCCCGTGCGCCTGGGCGGCATCCTCGACGACCACGAGCCCGGCTCCCGTGGCCGCGGCGCCGATCTCGTCCATGGGCGCCAACTGGCCGTAGAGGTGGACCGGCACGACGGCCCGGGTGCGCTTCGTGACGGCCGACGCGACCGACGCCGGGTCCATCAGGAGGTGCACCGGGTCACAGTCGACGAAGCGCGGGGTCGCTCCGGTGCGGGCCACCGCGCCGGCGGTGGCAATGAAGGAGTTGGCGGGGACGATCACGTCGTCACCCGGTCCGACCCCGACGGCGCGTAGGGCCAACTCGAGAGCGTCGGTACCGTTGGCGACTCCGACGGCGTGGGCCACGCCGCAGTATCGGCTCCACGCCTCCTCGAATACCCCGACGTCGGGGCCGTTGATGAACGAGCCCTCTCGCATGACCTGGTCCATGGAAGGCACGACCTCAGCTGCGATCTCCGTGTGCTGCGCGGCCAGGTCGACGAAGGCGATCGACTGGGTGGGAACGCTCCGCGTCGCGTGGCCCGGCGACACGGTCGTCATCGACCGTGCTCCGACGTGCGCACCGATGTCGCCGCCGTGGGGTACAGATCGACAGGGAGCACGTCGACGCGACGCAGGCGGCGAGCGGGCACGCCCGCCCAAACCTCACCGGGCGGGACGTCGGTCGTGACGACCGCGCCCATCCCGACAAGGCACCAGGCACCGATCGAACGCCGTTCGCGGATGAGGGCTCCGGCGCCGACATAGGCGCCCTCGCCCACACTGACCCCTCCCGCCAATCGTGCCCCGCTGGCCAGGGTGACGTAGTCGGCCACGGTGTCGTCGTGGGTGAGCACCACGGTGGGCATCACCACCACGTGGGCACCGATGTGGATCGGGCTGGTCGTCACGGCCCCGGCCAGGACGATGGTCCCGCCACCGATCCGGGTCCCCCGGGCCACGATGGCAGCGGGGTGGACGACGGTCGCCCACCGGTCGGGCTGGAGCCCCAGCGCCGCGACGATCCTGCGCCGGCTGGTGAAGTCACCGGGATTGCCGATGGTCACGACGGCGGCAGTGTCGGGCAGGCGCGAGACGTGGCTCGTCGGTCCGACCACGGGTGCGCCGTCGATCGACGTCCCCTGGACGGTCGGGTCGTCGTCGAGGAACCCGACGACGTCCCACGTCGGGGTCACCTCGTTGGTGGCACGCGCCGCGGCAAGGGTCTCTCGACCGAGCCCGCCCGCGCCGATGATCAGTAGGGGACGCACAGGACCGTGTGCCCTAGTCCCTGTCCGCCCCGAGGTGCCGGCGGATGCTGGCGATCACCCGGTCCTGATCCCGGTGGGTCAGGTCGTGGTACAAGGGAAGGATCAACGAGTCCTTCGTGAGACGTTCGGTCACCGGCAGGCGCGGGGCCGGCTCAGCCGTGTACGCCGGCTCGAGGTGGGCGGCCATGATCCCCCGGCGCGCCGAGATGCCGTCGCAGTGCAGAGCGGCCAGCAACTCGTCGCGCCCGATCGGCGCGTCAGGGGGCAACAGCATCCAGTACGACTGGAAGTTCGTGGTGCCATAGGGCGGGTCAGAGGCCACCACGACCTCCAGGTCCGACATTGCCTCGGTGTAACGCGCTGCCAGACTGCGTCGGCGGGCCACGAGCTCGTCGAGGCGCCCGAGCTGCACCAGGCCAACCGCCGCCTGAATGTCGGTCATGCGGTAGTTGTACCCGGTCTCCAGGTAGCGCTCGATCACCGGCGCGTCGCTCAGATGTCGGTCCGCGGCCGACATGCTCATGCCGTGCTCGCGCAGACGCCGGGCGCGCTGTGCGTGCTCGGCAGTGCTGCAGGTCAACATTCCGCCTTCGCCGGTGGTCACGAGCTTGCGGGGATGGAACGAGAACGTGGCCAAGGTGGCGTCCGCAGCGACCATCCGCCCGTGGTAGGTCGAGCCGATGGCACATGCCGCGTCTTCGATCACCGCGATCTCCCGAGCCGATGCCAACTCACGTACCGCGTCGACGTCGGCGGGCACCCCCGCCTGATGTACCAGGATCACCGCTCGGGTGGCTGGGCTCAGCGACCCCTCGATGGAGGCGGCGGTCAGGTTCTGGGTGCGAAGATCGACGTCGGCGAAGACGGGGGTGGCTCCGACGTAGCGGGCTGCATTGGCGGTGGCGATGAACGACAGGGACGGCACGATCACCTCGTCGCCGGCACGTACTCCGGCCAGGACCAGGGCGAGGTGCAGTGCGGTCGTGCACGACGACACCGCGATCGCTTCGTGGCAGTCGATCACCCGGGCGAACGCTCGTTCGAACTCGGCCACGCGCGGTCCCTGGGCCACCCAGCCCGACGCCACTGCCTCGGCCGCCGCCTCGGCCTCCTCGGGGCCCAGCCAGGGCTTCATGACCGGGATCATCGAGTACTCCTCCCGGCTGGCCAGGTCGGCTCCAACCTCACGCGCAGACATCGTCCCGTCGCTTACCGTATCGCTCAGAGTGACCCTCGGTCCAGCGGTCGGACCACCGCTCACAGAGAATTGACCAGGTCAAAGGCATCTCGATGGGGTGGCGACCAGGGGCGATACGGCCATACCGATGCGTGCGCTGGTGGTTGTTCCACTACTTTATGCCGAAGCGAGACCGTGCACGCAGCCGACGAGGGCGTTGAATTCCGGTAAACGCCGCTGACTGTATTCAGACAAACACTAATAGTGGGCATTCGGGCCGCAATCCCCGGGACAAAGGTGACGGTCAGTGGTTGAAATGAACACGCTCCGCTATCATGAGGCGGATGAGGGGGTGGGGATCAACCGGCCCGCGTCCCTGGGCACGGCGGGGCACCATCCTCGCGCCGGCGGCCGCCGAGGTCAGGAGCCGGTCTTGACCGCGGTCTCATTGTCGGGCGCTCGGGTGCTCGTGACCGGAGGGGCGGGAATGATCGGCTCGACGATCGTCGATCAGCTCATCGAGCGGGATGCGGCACGTGTCGTGGTACTGGACAATCTGGTCCGAGGTCGGCGGGCCAATCTGGCGAGAGCTCTCGAGTCCGGGCTCGTGACCCTGGTCGAGGGCGACATCCGTTCCGCCTCGCAGCTCGGTGAGGTCATGGCGGAGACCGACGTGGTCTTCCACGAGGCCGCCATCCGAATCACCCAGTGCGCGGAGGAACCTCGCATGGCTTTGGAGGTTCTTGTCGACGGCACGTTCAACGTACTGGAGGCGGCGGTCGCGGCCAAGGTCCGCAAGGTCATCGCCGCGTCGTCGGCGTCGGTCTACGGGTGCGCCGAGGCGTTTCCCACCCGCGAAGACCACCACCCGTGGGACAATCGCACGTTCTACGGAGCGGCCAAGCTGTTCAACGAGGGAATGTTGCGCAGCTTCTACGACATGCACGGTCTCGACTACGTGGCCCTCCGGTACTTCAACGTCTACGGACCGCGCATGGACGTCCACGGGGTGTACACCGAGGTGTTGGTGCGCTGGATGGAACGAATCGCGGCCGGTCAGCCTCCACTGATCCTGGGTGATGGCAGCCAGACAATGGACTTCGTCTTCGTGGACGACGTCGCCCGAGCCAACATTCTGGCTGCGGAAGCAGACGTCACCGACGAGGTGTTCAACGTGGCTGCCGGGGTCGAGGTCAGCCTCACCGATCTCGCCCATGCGCTGCTCGAAGTGATGGGGTCCGACCTGACGCCCGAGTACGGTCCGGAGCGCAAAGTGAATGCCGTTCCTAGGCGCTTGGCCGATACCCACCGGGCCGCTCGTCAACTGGCGTTCGATGCCGAGATCGACTTGAAACAAGGACTGAAGCAGCTAGTGGCGTGGTGGGGTCAGGAGCAAGTCCGCAGTGCTTAGGGTCCTTGGACCCCGGGGCGTTGTGCAGCTGCGAGCCGCATCGGAGCGTTGAGCCTTGTCATCTCGAATGGCTGTGGTGACCCCGTGCTATTCCCCCGATAAGGAACTGTGCCGCGAACTGCACCAGTCGGTGCTCGACTTCACGCCCTCATCCACTGTCCACCACCTCATCGTCCCGGATGCCGAGATGGCCTCCTTTGCCTCTTTCCGTGGGCCCCGGAGTGTTATCTGGTCGTATGGCGAGTTGCTTCCCCCGCGTTTCGTTCCCGCGAGGTGGGTCAACCCGGTGCTGCAGAGACTCGGAGGGTTGGCCGCGTCGGTCAACGTCGCTGCCATCAATACCCGACGGCCCTGGCCACCGATCCGGGGTTGGATCCTGCAGCAGGCGCTGAAGTTGGCTGCCGCCCCGCGTGTCGATGCGGACGTCGTCGTCGTCGTGGACGCGGATGTGCAATTCATCCGCCCGGTGTCGGTATCGACCTTCATTCGCGACGGTCGTCTTATGCTTTACCGGGTCGAGGGGGGAGTGCATCCGGGGCTGCCCGACCACGTGGCGTGGCACCGAGTGGCCCGGCGCCTCCTCGGACTCCCGGAGCACGAGCCGCCCTACCACGACTATGTGACCTCGCCCATCGCCTGGGACCCGAAGGCGGTGGGTGCACTCCAACACCGAATTGAGACAGTCACTGGGCGCCCGTGGATCGACGCTGTCAGCGCCCAGCGCAAGTTCTCGGAGTGCACCCTCTACGGGACCTTCGTCGACGAGGTCCTCGGCTCGCCCGCCAACCAGGTAACGACGGACCGGTCCAGGTGCCACAACTATTGGGACGAGGTACCAATGTCAGCCGAGAAGGCATCGGAGTTCGCCAAGGCGGCGCCGCACGACGACATGGCGGTGATGATCTCGGCCAAGTCCAGAACACCAATGGACATCCGACGATCGGCGATCGCTGAGATACAGGCGTCGACAAGCCGTCGATGATGCCTTCGAGGGGTCAGGTCCCACCTGTCGAGAAGTCGTGGATGCTCGAGCCAGCCTTGACTCCTGTCTTGCGATGGAGTCCCGCATGAATGGCCGGGCCGTATTCCGAAAGACGTTGCCGAAGCTGTTCCGGGCGTATCCCTTGAAGAGTGGAACCGGGACGATCGCCAACAGCCGTGCCGTGCGAAGTCTGATCGGCGCCTGGTCTGACGACGTGACCGCCAAGGTTGGGGGTGGTTCTCGCCTCCTGGTCCGGTCCGACGACCTCGTCGGCCGAGCTGTGATCCTCTTCGGTGACTTGGATCCCAAGGTGACCTGGGTCGTCGATCGACTCCTTCGGCCCGGGGACAACGTGCTCGATATCGGGGCCAACTGGGGGCTCGTCACGATTCGGGCGGCACGACGGGTACAGGCCACCGGACATGTCCACGCAATCGAACCCCAGGAAAGTCTCGTGGCGTACGGCAGGGCGTCAGTCGAGCAGAACCGATACTCGAACATCACGTTTCACCCCATCGCCCTGTCTGACGCGGCGGGGATGATGACGCTCACGGTTCCCAGTGACAACAGTGGTGCCGCCTACCTCGGTCAGGGGCTTGACGGACGGCCCGGCCGCAGCCAGACCGTCACCGTAGAGGAAACCTCGACATTCTTGGAGTCCCTGACAGTTCAGCGGTGGCGCCTGTGGAAGATCGACGTCGAAGGACACGAGGCGGCCGTCTTGCGTGGAGCGCTCCGTTATCTGCGCGGACACCAGCGTCCCGACGTGATCCTCTTCGAGGAGCACCGCAAGCCAACCGTCGACGCTGAATCTGTGCGATTGCTGCAGTCCCTTGGGTACGACATGTTCGGCATGCCGCGTGCCATATTCCGACTTCGGTTGCAGCCACTCACGCGTGAGCGAGACACCGCCCATGATGTCGTTGCCGTCAATCGGGACTCCCGGCCTGAACTCGAGCGTGCGCTACGCATAGCGCGCCGCCGATGACGACGCTTCCTGCTGGTCCGGGCGTGGCGCGGCCGTCACCGTCGCCCGGTGGCAGTCCTCGCCCCCGTTCCTCGGCGTTGGGTGGCACGAGTATCAGGGACTCCTCTTGGCCCCGGCCTCGGTTCTCGGCGCCTGGCGTGTCAATGCAAGGAGGTGCCATGTCCATAAACGACATTCGAGGCTCTTCGTCGGCGCCAGCCTGCCGGCGCTGAAAAATGTCGAGCGGTCATGACGGGTGGCAGTGGCGACGAAATCAGGCCGTGCGGGCGCGGCATCGCTGGACGGCATTGATTGCCGTTGGCGTGCTGGTGGCGGCGACATCGGTGTTCGCGGTGGTCCAAGCCCAGCACCACGGAGGTGGAGAGGGCATGGTCTCGGTCGCCTCCATCAGGTATCGACCCTTTCTGCTCTTCCGCAGCACCGCGTTGAACAAGGACTACGGCACCGTGGAACTCACGACGGTGCAGGGCCCGGGCCAGGAGCGGGCCCTGACGGCGCTCAGGTGCGAACGGGTCGCCTACGCCGGAGGCCGGGGGATCTGTCTGAGCAGCGGTGCGGGTGGTCTGTTCAGCTCGACGCGCGCCGTGGTCTTCGATGCGGACTTCAAGCCCCTGTACACGATTCCCCTGCAGGGCTACCCGAGTCGGACGTCGGTGTCACGCGACGGGCACTACGGAGCCACCACCGACTTCGTCGGCGCGGATTCCTACGCCACAGCCGGCTTCTCCACCCGGACCTTTATCTTCGATCTTCGGACCGGCAGGAAGCTCTTCGACCTGGAGCAGATGCAGGTCTATCGCAATGGGAGCCGATTCGAGGACGCCGACTTCAACTTCTGGGGGGTGACCTTCGCTCTGGACAACACCCATTTCTACGCCACGCTCGGATCGGACAACCAGACCTATCTCGTGGAAGGAGACGTGGCGACCGAGGTGGCGACCGTGTTGCGCACCGGCGTGGAGTGCCCGTCGCTGTCCCCTGACGGCAAGGAGATCGCGTTCAAACAGCGCAACCCGGGTTCGGTGGTCACCTGGCGGCTGTCGGTCTTGGACCTGGCCACCATGCAGGCCCACCCGCTGGCGGAGACGAGGGACGTCGACGATCAGGCCGCGTGGCTCGACAACTCGACCGTCGCCTACGGGCTGGCGCAGGGCGCGGGAGGTTCGGCGGGGAGCACGAGCGGGCTGTCGGAGATGTCGGCGGGTGCGTCGATCGCCACTGACACCTGGGAGGTGCCCGCCGACGGTGGTGGCCACCCGCGCATGCTCCTCGCGGGAGCCTGGTCCCTGGTGCCGGCTCAGAGCTGAGCACTGTGTCCCGGGCGACTGCAGCTCGTGGCTGTCGACCGGCGTCAGCGCGAACCGGACAGCGAGGGCAGCAATTCGGCCATGATCCCCCCGGGCACGAGGACGTCGTCGATGGCGATGTCGCGCGGGTAGGAACGCCCCGTGTTGTTCATGAAGTACAGGTGTGCTTGTGACAGGAAGCGGTCGAAGGTGCTCGACGCCTGAAATCGCCCGCTGATCGTCAGCGTCCCCCGTCCCCAGGGATGCTGCATGACCACGCTCAGCGCGGCGGACGACAGGGCGACGTCCCATTGCGTTCCCGGGTCGACCACGGTGAGGCCGCTCAGGAGGTCGTAGGAGAGGCACACGTCGAGGTCGGTCACGTGGATGATGGCCGGGTCGAGACGACCCGTGGCGTCCTGCACGAAACGTGGCCAGTCGTTCTGGCTCACGAGGAAGGCTTTCATCGCCGAGAACTGTTCGACCAGTGCCGCCAGTGTCACCCCGTCTGCCGCGTATCGTCTCCGGGTGTCGAGCGACGCCGCCCAACGCTGCCAGGTGTCCAGGGCGTGCGCGTTGTCGTGGTGGGTCCCGATCTGCCACCGGTCCCCGGGGGCGAGGACCACGACGGGGGAGAGGTCCGACATCCACCGGGCCATGGAGGAGATGGTGGGGGCGAAGTCGTTCCACCAGTCGTTCTCCTCGTGACAGAACCAGATGAACGCCGCGAATGGCAACACGGCGCCGGCTCCCAACTCCTCGAGCTGGGCGCGCAATTGCCGCTTGATGATCGCTTGGGCCACGTCCGGTGTCGTCGGGTCCCCGACGTTCCCGGCCCAGTTGGCGTAGCCGAACTGGGTGGCGAGCAGGTCGACCGGTCCCAGGCGTGCACGGATGTCCCTGAGAGCGGACCGGTCTCCGAGCCGGCAGTCGTTGACGTTGAGAACGCTGCGGTCGCCGTCGGTGACGTACAGCCACGAGTCCTCGGCGACAACGCCGACCTCGCCCGTGACCTGGGGCGAGAGGCGGAACCGGGCTCCCGGCTCGAGCTCTCTCGTGCGGTACCCCAGAGACTCGCAGTAGTCCACCACGGCCCGAGTGCTCGTCGTCCGGTACAGGATGGTGATCCTGTCGCGGTCTGCCTGGGGGACCGACCGCAACGTGCGCGGCGAGAAGTGGTCAGGGTGTTCGTGGGACAGCCAGATGAAGTCGGGCGCCAGCTCCGCGAGGGTGGTCGGCGACGGGGCGAGGAGCTCCCACGAGTCGCCGAACACCGCTCCCTCGAGCCACGGGTCGGTGACGATCCGCAGGCCGCCCATGTCCATCACGAGGCATGCGTGATTCGCCAGTTGCACCGCGGCGGGCATGACAGAGCGTCGAGACGACGTCATGGGCGGCTCATCTCCGAGACTCCTCCCGGCTGTCGCGGTCACGGGCTCAGGTTGAAGACGGGGTCGACGAAGTAGTTGGTGGCGTTGTAGGTGGCGGTCGGGAACGCGCTGGTGCCCCCGTAGAGATAGAGGCCGTTGGGGGTGGTCGTCGTGGCCAACCCGTACACCGGTGGGCTGTCGACGT
>JARLGQ010000147.1 GCA_031292675.1 Acidimicrobiales bacterium | reverse complement strand
GCCGGATGGATGGCCAGGGTCTTGGCGTCCCCCAGATTGAGCAGCCGCTTGACGAGCTGGAGCGCATCGAAGAAGGCCAGTCCCGCCTCGTAGCCCCCCGCGGCCCCGAAGGTGACGATGGACGGCACGCGCCCGTGGAGGTAACGCTCGACCAGGTGGTGGTAGGGATGGTCGGCGAAGCCGGCGAAGCTCACCCAGGCCACCCTGGAGTCGGCGGCCAGGTAGTCGGCCACGGCCCGGGCGTTGGCCTCGTGGCGCTCGAGCCGCACGGCCATCGTCTCGAGGCCCTGCAGGAGCAGGAAGGCGTTGAAGGGGGAGAGGGTGGCGCCGCTGTTGCGCAACTGGGTGGAGCGGGCCCGCACGGTGAAGGGGCGCTCGGGGAAGTCGCGGGCGAAGACGACGCCGTGGAAGGCGGGCTCGGGCTGGTTGAACATGGGGAAGCGGTCGGGATGGTCGGCCCACGGGAACCGGCCGCCGTCCACGATGGCCCCACCGAGGGTGGTGCCGTGGCCGCCCACGAACTTGGTGAGCGAGTGCACGACCACATCGGCCCCGTGCTCGAAGGGCTTGAGCACGAGCGGCGTGGCCACCGTGTTGTCCACGATGAGGGGCACGCCGGCCGCATGGGCCACGGCGGCCACGGCCTCGAGGTCCACGATGTTGCCGGCCGGGTTGCCGATGGTCTCGCAGAAGACGGCGCGGGTGTTCTCGTCGATGAGGGGGGCGATCGACTCGGCTCGGTCGTCGGCGGCGAAGCGGGCCTCGATGCCCAGGGTGGGCAGCACGTGGGCGAAGTACGTAAAGGTGGCCCCGTAAAGCTGGGGGGCCACCACGAAGTTCGAGCCGGCACTGGCCACCGTAAGGATGGCGTAACTGACGGCGGCCATGCCCGAAGCCACCACCAGGGCCGCCGTCCCCCCTTCGAGGGCGCAGATGCGCTGCTCGAGGACGTCGAGGGTCGGGTTGTTGAGCCGGTTGTAGTGGAAGCCGGGCGTCTCCAGGTCGAGCACGGCACCGGCGTGGGCGGCGTCGATGAAGTCGTGGGCCACCGTCTGGTAGATGGGCACGGCCACGGCCCGCGTCCCGTCGGGTGTGTAGCCACCATGGATGGCGATGGTCTCGTCGTGCATCTCCTCAGGCGCTCCTCTTTTGGATGGTGCCCGACAGCCTATTCGGGATGGTGTCCAACAGGTTGGCGTACAGACGCAGGGCCGCGCCCCGCCACGGCCAGGGGGCGCGGGCGCCGACCTCGTCGAAGGGGAAGGCGGCCACCAGGGCCGGGTCCCGCTCGCCGCCCACCACCCGCTCGTGCAGCCGGCGGAGCCCGTCCCAGTCCCGGCCGGCCACGCAGTCCCGCGGGAGGCAGGGCAGTTCGTCGCACTCGTGGCCGGCGTAGCGCCGCACGTCCCGACGGTACTCGCGCACGAGGCTCGAGGGATCGTACTCGGGATGGCCCTGGACCAGCACGACCTCGGACCGGCCCACCGTCCTCGTGACCACGCTCCACCCCACCTCCTCCGACTGCAGGGCCACCGCGTAGCCGGCGGCGGCCACCGCCTCTACGGGCACGGCGTTGAGCCGCGAGTGGGGCAGGACGACGGGACCGTCGAACCCGGCGGCCAGAGGGTGGGTCCGGTGGGCCTCCTGGGTGAAGACGCCCGTGCACTTGACCGGCAGGGTGGTCCGTTCGACGCCGTCGAAGACGGCCAGGGCGGCGTGTGCCGACAGGCAGGACAGCACCATGGCCGGCACGTTCTCGCTCCCCCAGCGCAGCAGGCCGCACAGATCGGACCAGTAGGGCTCGTCCTCGATGCGGGACTCGATCGGGTTGGAGCCGGTCACCACCAGCAGGTCGGGGGGGTCCGAGAAGATGTCCTCGAGGGGACGGTATTCGGCGGCGATACGGGCCCGGATCCGCTCGCCCCGGGGCACCCCGGCCATGGTGTGGCGGGTCAGGACGACCGTCTCACACCCGGACCCGGCGTCCAGAAGGCCCACGAACTGTCGCTCGGTGGCGCCGAAGGCGGCGTCGGGCATGTTGTTGACCAGGGCGCACGTCCACCGCACCGGTCCCTCGGTCCCGTTCCGCGCCGTCCCCGGGTCGAGGGTCCCGGCCAGTCGAACGCCCATCGCCGCTCAATTCCTCTCGTCGGTGTAGGTGACCGTGACCTCCTGGTGGAGGAGCCGGTAGGCCGCCTGCAACTGCTCCTCGTCGTCGGTCGAGCCGACCACGGCCACGATGTGGTTGCCGGAGCCGTCCCGCCAGTCGAGGGCGGCCCCCGGGCGCTGGTGGACGCTCACCGTGTCCACCCCGGCGTGGTCGCTGAAGTCGTTGATGCCCTCGATGGCCGTCACCGTGGCCGAGACGGTCGGCGGCTGGAGGAAGAAGCGGTAGCCAATGCGGTCGGTGGCCACGGGCCCGTCGACGGACACCGGCTCGCCCAGGGCCACCCGCAGCGTGAGGTCGAGCAGGCTGACGCCGGCGGCCCGCTCCAGCATCTCGGGCACACCGCCGCCCACCCGTCCGTTGACCTCGATGATGCGAGGCCCCTCGGGTGTGAATTTGACCTCGGTGTGCAGGCACCCGGTGCGTACCCCGAGGGCGTCGATGGCCCGGGTGGCCAGGTCCAGGACGGCCGAGCGGCTCCCGGCGTCGAGGGCGGCGGGGATGAAGAACCCGGTCACACGGAAGTTTTCGGCCGGCGGGAAGCGGCCGGTCAGGGCCAGGTGGCTGATGGCGCCGCCGGCCACCACGCTCTCGACCGACACGTAGCCGGCGTAGGGGTCGCCCGCCCGGGCCGGATCGTCAGCCAGGTAACCCTCTAGGACCATGTCGGGGCGGCCCGCGCCGAGGGTGTCGAGCAGCTTCTCGAGCTCGGCATCGTCGCGGGCCAGGAAGGTGTAGCGGCTGCCTTGGGCCGAGCGGGGCTTGAGGACGGCAGGCCAACCCACCTCGGCCTCGACGGCCAAGAGCTCGGGCTCGGTCTGGTCGGGGCCGATGAGATGGCAGGGGGGCATGTCGAGGCCGGCGCCGGCCAGGGCCCGGCGCTGGCGGGCCTTGTCGGTGAGGGCGGCGGCGGTCGCCGGGCTGTGGAAGGGGAGGCCCAGCCCCTCGGCCACCCGGGCCAGTTCGACCATGCCGGCGTCGAGGTAGGTGGTCATGCCGTCGGGCTCCCAGTCGGCCAGGGTCTTGACCGCCTGCTCGGCGGTGATGCCCTCGAGGTCGACAACGGGGCCGAACCGGTTGAGGAGATCGGCCATCTCGCCCATCCCCGGCACGGCCGTGTCGATCATCCACAGCAGGCCGCAGAGGCCGGCGGCCGCTTCGGCCAGCTGCATCACGGGAACGCAACGCGGCCCGTAGCCCACCGCCACCAACGGCCGCGCCCCTCCGGTCGTGGAATCCATCATGTGCTCAGCCGATGACGGCCTCGACGCAGTCCTGGGCGTCGTAGACGGCCCGGAGGCGACCGCGGGGCGAGGGGATGACGGCCTCGACGCAGTCCTGGGCGTCGTAGACGGCCCGGAGGCGGCTGCGGGGCGAGGGCAGGTAGTGGGTGAAGTAGCGCACCCCCTCGGTGAGCACGCCCAGCACGGAGAGGTTGGGCTGGAGCCGGCCCTCGGTGTCGTAGGGGTG